>SLQD01000199.1 GCA_007131685.1 Paracoccaceae bacterium
CGGAGCCGGCGCGGGCGCCGCTGCGGCGGCCGGGGCACCCGGCATCTGGCGCGAGACGCGCACATCGAGGGTGTCGCTCTCGCCATATTCGCGCCGCACCTCGATCTCGGTGAGCTCGTTGCGCTGCAGCAGCTCGGCCAGCGCCTCGATAAAGGCCACATCCGCATCGTTGCGCGTCTTTGTCATGCCATCCCCGATCCCTGTGGGCGCCCCGCCCGGTCGGCGCCGCTTATACGTGAGTTGGGTCGGGCTGAAAAGATGCGCCATCACGTGACGCGGCGCCCTTCCCTGCGCCGGGGCGATGCGCGATGATCGCACCGCAGCGATGACGGGAGGCGCCATGCCACGCTCGGCCCTGATGGGAACGCGGATCCGCGAGACGCGGCTGCGGCGCGGGCTGCGCCAGGCGGAGCTCGCGCGGCAGGTGGGGGTATCGCCCTCCTATCTCAATCTCATCGAGCACAATCGCCGCCGGCCCGGCGCCGCGCTTGCCGAGGCGCTCGGTGCCGCGCTGCAGATTCCGCCCGGCGCCTTCGCCGAGGACGCGCAGGATCCGCTGCTCGACGCGTTGCGCGAGGCGGCGGCGGCGGGTCAGGGATTCGAGGCCGCCGAGTTCGAGCGCATCGAGGAATTCGTCGGCCGCTTTCCGGGCTGGGCCGAACTCCTCGCCGGACAGGGCCGCCGCCTCGCCGCGCTCGAGCAGACCGTCGAGCGGCTGAGCGACCGGATGACCCATGATCCCTATCTCTCGGCGGCGCTGCATGACGTGCTCTCGGCGATCAGCTCGGTGCGCTCCACGGCCGCGATCCTTGCCGAGAGCGACGATATCGACCCGGGCTGGCGGCAGCGCTTTCACGCCAATCTGCACGCCGACAGCGAGCGGCTCGGCGCCGGGGCGCAGGCGCTGGTGAGCTATCTCGACAATGCCGAGGACGAGGAGATGAGCCTCGCCGCGCCGCAGGAGGAACTCGAGGCCTGGCTCGCGGCGCAGGAATATCATGTCGCGGCGCTGGAACATGGAAGTGAGGCCGCGATCGAGGCGCTCATCGCCGATGCGCCGGAGCTTGCGACGCGGCCGGCACGTGCACTCGCGGCGCGGTTCCTGCACCGCTACCGCGCCGATGCGCGGGCGCTGCCGCTCGGCCCGTTCCTCGCCGCGCTGCGCGCGCTGGGGCCGGATCCGGCGGCGCTGGCGGCGCGTTTCGATGCGCCGCTGCCGATGGTGCTGCGCCGGATCGCGGCGCTGCCGCCGCGCGAGGGGGTGGCGCAGAGCGGACTGGTGCTGTGCGACGCCTCCGGCACGCTGGTGTTCCGCAAGCCGGTCCAGGGCTTCGCGTTCCCGCGCTTCGGGGCTGCCTGCCCGCTCTGGCCGCTCTACCAGGCGCTGCTGCAGCCCGCGCGCCCGATCCACCGGCGCGTCGAGATGGCCGGCCGGATGCCGCGCCGGTTCCAGACCTACGCGATCTGCTCGCCGCACCCTTCGGCGCGCTTCGATGCGCCGATGGTGGTGGAGGCGACAATGCTGATCCTGCCCGCCGAGGCCGAGGGCGTTGCCGCCGATGGCGGCGCGGCCGAGCCCGTGGGCACGAGCTGCCGGATCTGTCCGCGCGAAGGCTGCCCGGCCCGCCGCGAGCCCTCGATCCTGGCAGAGGAGTTTTGACAGCCGGCGGATTTGCCGCGATAGTCGCGCCACGAGCATGGTCCGCGCATCGAGGGGGGAGGCCGGATCTTGGGCAAGCACGCGCTGCTCATCGAGGATGAGCCGAACATCA
Source organism: Paracoccaceae bacterium (assembly GCA_007131685.1). Taxonomy (GTDB): domain Bacteria; phylum Pseudomonadota; class Alphaproteobacteria; order Rhodobacterales; family Rhodobacteraceae; genus Alkalilacustris. Next base: position 1,773 of record SLQD01000199.1, read on the forward strand.
CCGAGGCGATCCGCTTCATCCTGGCGCGTGATGGCTGGCAGGTGAGCATACATGGCGACGGCGCCGACGCCGTCGACGTCGTGGCGCGCATCGCGCCCGATATCGTGATCCTCGACGTGATGCTGCCGGGGCGCAGCGGCTACGAGATCCTCGACGAGCTGCGCGCCGGGGCCGCCACGCGCGATCTGCCGGTGCTGATGCTCACCGCCCGCGGGCAGGAGCGCGACCGCCGCCGCGCCGAGGATGCCGGCGCCAGCCGCTTCATGACCAAGCCCTTCTCCAACAGTGAAGTGCTCGCCGCGATGCGCGAGATGGTCGGGCCGTGACCCCGCGGCGCGGCGCGTCGCTCTATCTCGCCCGGCGCAGCTATCGCCGCCGCCGGCTGATCGACGCGGCGCGGCTGTTGCCGCTGATGGGCGTGGTGCTGTTTCTGCTGCCGCTGCTGTGGGCGCCGGCCGAGGCGCCCGAGACCGCCACCGCGCGGCAGGGGCTCTATGTGCTCGCGGTCTGGTTCGCGCTCGTGGTGGCGGCGCTGGTGCTGGCGCGACGGCTTCCGCGCGGCGACGACGGGCGCGACGACGAGAGCGAGGACGCGCCAGCGCCGGGCAGCGGCGACGGGTCGGGCTGATGGTGCCGTTCAACATCCTGGTGCTGGCCTGCTTCGCCTATGTGGCGTTCCTGTTTCTCGTGGCTTTCGCGGTCGAGCGTGCCGCCGGGCAGGGGCGCGCGCGCTGGCTGCGCGCGCCGCTCGTCTACACGCTGTCGCTGTCGGTCTACTGCACGGCCTGGACCTTCTACGGCGCGGTCGGGTACGCGGCGCGCTCGGGGCTCGAATTCGCGACGATCTATCTCGGCCCGACGCTGATCTTCGTGGGCTGGTGGTGGATCCTGCGCAAGCTGGTGCGGATCGGGCGCGCGCAGCGGGTGACCTCGATCGCGGATCTCATCTCGGCGCGCTACGGCAAGTCGAACGCGCTCGGCGTCATCGTCACGGTGCTCGCGCTGTGCGCCACCACCCCCTATATCGCGCTGCAGCTGCAATCCATCGCGCTGTCCTTCGGTGTCTTCGCCGCCGGAACCGCGGGCGGGGCGAGCGCGCCGGATGCCGACACCACGGCGCTTTGGGTGGCGGTGGGGCTGGCGCTGTTCACGATCCTGTTCGGCACCCGCCATCTCGACGCCAACGAGCAGCACCCCGGTGTCGTCACCGCGATCGCGGTGGAGGCCGTGGTCAAGCTCGTCGCGCTGCTCGCGGTGGGGGTGTTCGTGGTCTGGGTCGTGGCGGGCGGACCCGGCGACATCATCGCGCGCATCGAGCAGTCGCCGCGCCCGGAATGGGCGCTCCAGCCGGGGCGCTGGGCGGGGCTGACCTTCCTCGCCGCGGTGGCGATCATCTGCCTGCCGCGCATGTTCCAGGTCACCGTGGTCGAGAATGTGGACGAGCGCCATCTCGCCACGGCGAGCTGGGCGTTTCCGCTCTACCTGTTCCTGATGACCCTGTTCGTGATGCCGATCGCGGTCGTCGGCCTGGAGGTCATGCCCGAGGGCGCCAACCCGGATCTCTTCGTGCTCACCCTGCCGCTGGCGTTCGACCAGGGCGCACTGGCGATGCTGGCGTTTCTGGGAGGCTTCTCGGCGGCGACCTCGATGGTGATCGTGGCGACGATTGCGCTGGCGACGATGCTGTCCAACCATATCGTGATGCCGCTGTGGCTGGCGCTGGCGCGCCGCAGGGGCGGCGGTGGCGGTGACATGCGCCATTTGGTGCTGCGCGCACGGCGGCTGTCGATCATCGTGATGATCGCGCTGGGCTACATCTATTACAGCTTCACCGGCGGCAGCGCGGCGCTCGCCGCGATCGGGCTGATCGCCTTCGTGGGCGTGGCGCAGATCCTGCCGGCGCTGATCGGTGGCATCTTCTGGCGCGCGGCGACGCGCGTGGGCGCGGCGGCGGGGCTGGGCATCGGCTTTGCGGTCTGGCTTTACGCGCTGTTCCTGCCCAGCTTCGGCGCAGGCGTCGCGATCCCGGAGACGGTGATGGCGGCGGGTCCGTTCGGCATCGCCTGGCTGCGCCCGCAGGCGCTGTTCGGGGTGGAGGGGATGGATCCGCTGCTGCACGCGCTCATGTGGAGCCTGCTGCTCAACACTGCGGCTTTCCTGGTTGGTTCGCTGGTGAGTTTCCCCACCCCGGTCGAGCGGGTGCAGGGCGCGCAGTTCGTCAATGTCTTCGATATCAGCGGCGGCACCCAGGGCTGGGGGCGCAGCGTCGGCGAGGCCGAGGACCTGCTGGCCACGGCACAGCGCGTGCTCGGCGCCGAGGCCGCGCAGCGCTTCTTTCAGCAGGCCGCCGCCGATCAGGGCAAGGACGGCTTCCTGCCCGATACCCCCCCCGATTTCATCGAGCGGCTCGAGCGCCGGCTCGCCGGGTCCGTGGGGGCGGCGACGGCGCATGCCATGGTCGCGCAGATCGTTGGCTCGAGCGTGGTCACCACCGAGGATCTCATGGCCGTCGCCGACGAGACGGCGCAGATCATGGAATATTCCAGCCAGCTCGAGGCCAAGTCCGAGGAGCTCGCCCGCACCGCGCGCCAGCTGCGCGAGGCCAACCGCAAGCTCACCGAGCTCTCCGAGCAGAAGGACGCCTTCCTGTCGCAGATCAGCCACGAGCTGCGCACGCCGATGACCTCGATCCGCGCCTTCTCCGAGATCCTGCGCGATGCCGGCGGCCTGCCCGCCGAGGATCAGCACAAATACGCCACGATCATCCATGACGAGACGATCCGGCTGACCCGGTTGCTCGACGATCTGCTGGATCTGAGCGTGCTCGAATCGGGGCGCGTGAGGCTACAGGCCGAGGACGACAACCTCGCCCGGCTGATCGAGCGCGCGCTGGGGGCGGCCAATTCCACCGCGCCGGATCGCGACTTCGTCATCCACCGCGACCCGGTGCGCGAGGATATCGCCCTGCACACCGATTCGGGCCGGCTGACGCAGGTCTTCATCAACATCATCGCCAATGCACGCAAATACTGCGATGCCGAGCGCCCCGAGCTGCGGATCGCGCCGCGCCTGCGCGACGGCCATGTCGAGGTCGATTTCATCGATAACGGCACGGGCATCCCGCAAAAGCAACAGGCGCTGATCTTCGAGAAGTTTTCGCGTCTCACTGATCAGGCCCGCGCCGGCGGCGCCGGGCTCGGCCTCGCGATCTGCCGCGAGATCATGCTCAATCTGGGGGGCGATATAACCTATATCCCCGGCCAGGGCGGCGCCGCCTTCCGGGTCGGCTTTCCGCAGACGATGCCCGCGCAGCCGCACCCGGCGCGCGCGGACAAGGACGAGGACGAGGACGGGGACGCGGATGAGGACGCGGCGCGCGCCGCGGATGGGTCGGCCGCCGCGGTCAACCTTCCGTAAACCCCGCTCTGCGACATCTCGGGAAGGACAAGCCGGGCAGGGCAGGGATGACCGAACAGCGCGTGCAGGGTGCACTCGATCAGAAGCTCGCCGCGAGCCGCGCGCGGCCGGGCAATTCGGCGCCGCAGGTGTTGCGCGCCGCGGCCGGTCGCGGGCTGCGCGCCGGTGCCGGGCTGCAGACCCGCGCGGTCGCGGTGACCGCGCAGGCCTGCTCGCTTGCCGAACTGCTCGAGCTGCTGCCCGATCATGCGCTCATGATCACCACCGAGTCAGAGACTGAATCGATCGGCCTTGCGCTCTTCGATCAGGCGCTGATGGCGGCACTCATCGAGGCGCAGACCACCGGGCGCGTGACCGGCGGGCCGCAGGACCCGCGCCGGCCCACGCGCGTCGATGCGGCGCTGTGCCTCGGCGCGTTCGACGCGGTCCTCGCCGAATTCGACGCGGGCGTGGCGCAGGGCGCGGATGCCGGCTGGGCGGCAGGCCATCGCAGCGCTTCCGTCATCGACACGCCCGCCGCACTCGGCCTGATGCTCGAGGAGGCGCCCTATCGGCTACTGACCGCGCGGCTGACCCTCGCCGAGACTGACCGCGAGGGCCGCGTCATGCTCTGCCTGCCCGCGCAGGCGCCGCGGCCGGCGGGCCGTGCGGGCGCCTCTGAGGCCGGCCTCGCCGCCGCCATCGCGCCGGCGCATGTCACCCTCGACGCGGTGCTGCATCGCCGCCGAATGACGCTGTCCGAGCTGCGCGCTCTCGTGCCCGGCGACATCGTGACCATGCCGCGCGCCGCGCTCGACGAAGTCGCGCTCGTCGGTGCCGATGGCGCGAGCGTCGCGACAGGCCGGATGGGGCAGGCGCGGGGCTGTCGCGCCATCCGTCTCAGCCTGCCCGAGGATACCCCCGCGCCCGAGCCAGCAGCCGAGCCTGCGCCGGGCGCTCCCGCCGCGCTCACCGCCGATCCGGGCGCGTCGGCGGATGGCGCGGATGCGGCCGCCGCGGCAGACACGCCCGAGACGCCGCGCCCGCGCCGCCAGAGCCGCAGGCGCCGCACCGAGCCCGAGTGATCCGCGCTCAGGTGCCGCAGAAGGTCTGGCGCACCGCCTCGCCGGGGCCCGGGGGCGCCCCGAGATCGGCGTGGCGCGGCTGGTCCTCGAAGGGGCGGGCGAGCACGTCGCACAGCCGGTGAAAGGGCGCGAAATCGCCCGAAACGGCGGCGCCGATCGCCGCTTCGAGCTGATGGTTGCGCGGGATGAAGGCCGGGTTCACTTGCGCGATCCGTGCCTGCGCCGCGGCAACGCCGCCCTCGCGGTCGAGCCGAGCGGTCCAGTCGCGCGCCCAGGCATCGAAGGCCTCGGGCGCGGCGAAGGCGTCGCGCGCCGTGCCATCGGCGAGGCCGCGGAATGTCCGGGTGAAATCGGCCCCTTGCTCGGCCATCCGCGCGAGCAGCCCCTCGATCAGGGCGCGGTCCCCGTCCTCGGCAGTGGCGAGGCCGAGCTTGGCGCGGAACTCGTGCAGCCACGCGGCCTGGTAGTGATCGGCGAAGTCATGCACCGCGGCGGTCGCCGCCTCGACGGCCGCATCCTGATCGTCATCGATCAGCGGCAGCAGGCAGGTGGCGAATTGCGCGAGGTTCCACACCGCGATCTGCGGCTGGTTGGCATAGGCATAGCGGCCGAACTGATCGATCGAGGAGAACACCGTTTCGGGATGATAGGCGTCCATGAAGGCGCAGGGGCCGTAATCGATGGTCTCGCCGCCGATATGGGTGTTGTCGGTGTTCATCACCCCGTGAATGAAGCCGAGCCCCATCCAGCGCGCCACGAGCCGCGCCTGCACCGCGACCACCGCGCGAACGAGCGCGAGCGCGCCGTCCACTTCGGGGTAGTGGCGCGCGATGGTGTGCGCCATCAGCGCGCGCACCCCCTCGATATCCTGGCGCACCGCGAAGAACTGGAAGGTGCCCACGCGGATATGGCTTGAGGCGACCCGCGCGAGCACCGCGCCGGGCATGCGCCCCTCGCGCATCACCCATTCGCCGGTGCTGACCGCGGCGAGCGCGCGCGTCGTCGGCACGCCGAGCGCATGCATCGCCTCGCTGACGAGATATTCGCGCAGCACCGGCCCGACCCAGGCGCGCCCGTCGCCCATGCGCGAGAAGGGGGTGCGTCCCGAGCCCTTGAGCTGAATGTCCCGGCGGCGGCCCTGGCGGTCGATCACCTCGCCGATCAGATGCGCGCGCCCGTCGCCGAGCTGCGGCACGAAGCCGCCGAACTGGTGCCCGGCATAGGCCTGCGCGAGCGGCTCGGCGCCGCTGGGCATCCGGTTGCCCGACAGCATGGCGACCCCCTCCGCCCCGCGCAGCAGCCCCGGATCGAAGCCGAGCTGCTCGGCGAGTGCGTCATTGAGCCGGATCAGTGACGGTGCGGCGACCGGCTCGGGCGCCAGCCGGGCGAAGAAGCGGTCCGGAAGGCGGGCGTAGCTGTTGTCGAATGCGATCTGCAGTGGCATCGGCGGCTCCTCTTGCGTGCAGACGTAAGCGCGATTGCCGGCTGCTTCCAGTGCCCTTGTCGCACGCGCTCCGGCGCTAGGTCCCGGGTGAGGAGTTGAGCGGAGGGACAAATGGCCGCAACGACGCACACCAACATGCAGCTGCGCGACCGTCCGGAGTTCCGCAGCAAGCCGCGCCCGCTGACGCGGCCCGCCGAGGCCATGACGGCCGACGCCGTCGCGCAGATGAGCGCGCGCGATTTCGGCTCGGTGATCGTGGTGGATGCGGATGAAAAGGTCATCGGTGTCGTCACCGAACGCGACATCATGAAGCGCATCGTCAATGAGGGCCGCGATCCGGCGACGACCCCGCTGAGCGAGATCATGACGCGCGAGCCGCGCGTGGCGCGCGAGACGGATGACCTGCTCGACTGGCTGCGCATCATGTCGAACGAACGCTTCCGCCGCCTTCCCGTGGTGGACGAGGATGGCCGAATCGTCACGGTCTTCACCCAGGGCGATTTCGTGTCCTTCACCTGGCCGGACCTGATCTACCAGGGCACGCAGCTCGCCAAGGCCAGCATCGGGCGCAACTGGGCGCTGTGGCTCATCGGCGGCGGAATCATGGTCTACACGCTCCTGATGGTGCTGGTGCTCAACACGGTCTGATCAGCCGCGTTCGGCGCGCTTGGCCGCGTCCCAGAGCGCGTCCATCTCGGCGAGGTCTGAGTCCGTGGGGCCGCGCCCGTCCGCTGCAAGCCCGGCCTCGATGGCCTCGAAGCGGCGGGTGAACTTGGCATTCGCCGCGCGCAGGGCTGCCTCCGGGTCGATCCCGAGATGGCGGCCGAGATTGACCATCGCGAAGAGAAGATCGCCGAATTCCTCCTGCGCGCCCGGCGAATCGGGATCCGCCTCGGCGAGCTCGCGCGCCTCCTCGGCGATCTTGGCGGCCGCCGCCTCGGTCGCGGGCCAGTCGAAGCCGACCCGCGCGGCGCGCTTTTGCAGCTTGAGCGCCCGCGTCAGCGCCGGCAGCCCCAGCGCCACCCCGTCGAGCGTGCCGCGCCGGTCCCGGGCGACGCGCTCGGCGGCCTTGAGTGCCTCCCAGTCGGCGGCCTGCTGCGCGGCGCTCTTGTCGCGCGACTGATCCGCGAAGACATGCGGGTGGCGCGCGACCATCTTGTCGCCGATCCCGCGCGCGACATCGTCGAAGCCGAAATGCCCCGCCTCCTCGGCCATCCGCGCATGATAGACGACCTGCAGCAGAAGATCACCCAGCTCGCCGCGCAGCTCGGGCCAGTCGCGCCGGGCGATCGCGTCGGCGACTTCGTGCGCCTCCTCGATGGTGTAGGGCGCGATCGAGTCGAAGTCCTGCGCGATGTCCCAGGGGCATCCGGTCTCGGGATCGCGCAGCCGGGCCATGATGGCGCGCAGCCTCGCGACTGGGTCGGCGTCATTCGTCATTGCTCTCACCCCAGTTTTGCGCTCCGATCGGGTTGAGTAGCCGCAGCGCGCCCGAGGAGTCCAGCATGCCCGTCCAGAACCGCATCGCCGACTATGCCCAGCAGATGGGCGAATGGCGCCGGCATCTGCACCGCCATCCCGAGCTCGGCTTCGATTGCGTCGAGACGGCGCGCTTCGTGGCCGCGCGGCTGCGCGAATTCGGCGTGGACGAGATCCATGAAGGCATCGCGAAAACCGGTCTCGTGGCGATCATCGAGGGGCAGGGCGAAGGTCCGGTTATCGGCCTGCGCGCCGACATGGACGCGCTGCCGATCGAGGAGACCACGGGCGCGGCGCATGCCTCGACGGTGCCGGGGGTGATGCATGCCTGTGGCCATGACGGCCACACGACGATGCTGCTCGGCGCCGCGAAATACCTCGCCGAGACGCGGCGCTTCGCGGGGAAGGTGGCGCTCATCTTCCAGCCCGCCGAGGAGGGTGCGGGGGGCGCGAAGGTGATGGTGGATGAGGGGATGCTGGAGCGCTTCGGGATCGGACAGGTCTTTGCTCTGCACAATGCGCCCGGATTGCACGAGGGCAGCTTCGCGATGCGGCCCGGGGCGTTCATGGCGGCGGTGGACACCGCGACGGTACGGATCACGGGCCGCGGCGGGCATGGCGCACGCCCGCACGAGACCGCCGATCCGATCCAGGCGGCGATCGCGATGATCCAGGCCTTCCAGACCATCGTGAGCCGCAACGTTCCCGCCGGCGACGCGGTGGTGATCTCGGTGACGCAGATCCATGCCGGCAGCGCCGACAATATCGTGCCCGAGGCGGCCTGGTTCGGCGCCACGGTGCGCTGCTTCGATGACGGGGTGCGCGATCTCGTGGAGCGGCGCATGGAGGAGATCGTGGCCGGACAGGCGACGGCTTTCGGGGTCACGGCCGCGCTCGACTACCGGCGCGGCTATCCCGCCACGGTAAACGACGCCGATGCGGCGGCCTTCGCCGCCGGGGTGGCGGGCGAGGTCGCGGGGGCGGGCATGGTCGATGACGCGGCGGCGCGCGAATTCATTTCCGAGGATTTCGCCTACATGCTGCAGGCGCGGCCCGGCGCCTACCTGTTTCTCGGTCAGGGCGAGAGCGCCGGGCTGCATCAGAGCGGCTATGATTTCAACGACGCGATCGCCCCGGTCGGGGCGAGTTTCCTCGCGCGGATCGTCGAGCGTGCGCAGCCGGCATCGTGACGCGCCCTTTCGCGCCAGAGGCGCGGTCGGGCGCGCGCCTGCGGTGATCGCTCCTATGCTGCGCGCATCGGGCCGTCGCGCAGGCCGTAGCCGATATAGGCAAGCTGAAGCATCGTGCGGCGCAGGCCCGGCAGCGGCAGGCGACGCGGCGGCTGCTGCATGAGCCGCGGATTGGTGTTCTCCCGCCCGGCGATGGCATGGGCGATGCGCCGTCCCGCCTCGCTTGCAGGGGTCACGCCGTTGCCGTGCCAGCCGAAGGCGGCGAAGAGCCCGGGCGCGCCGGGCACGGCGCCGGCGAAGGGCGTCAGGCTGCCGGTCAGGCAGACGAGCCCGGACCAGGTCCGCTCCGTCTCGACGCCCCGCCACGCCGGGAACATCAGCTCGAAATGGCGCCGGGCCTCGCGCTGCACCTGGGCGAGCCGGTCCGGCCGCGCCGAAAGCCCGCCGCGCATTCCGAACAGGAACCGCCCACAGGGCAGCAGCCGGAAGTAATGCAACAGCTTGCGCGAATCGAAGGCCATGCGCTGGCTCGTCCAACCCTGTGCGTCGCGCTCGGCCGCGCTGAGCGGGCGGGTGACGAGGATCGTGGACAGCACCGGCAGCGTGCGCCCCGCGATCCAGGGCGGCAGATCGTCCGAACTGTAGCCGTTCGTCGCGATCAGCACCTGCGCGGCGTGCAGTGTCCCGGTTGCCGTGGTGAGCCGCCACGCGCCGCCCTCGCGCGCAAGTCCCGTCACGAGGCTGTCGCCGTGCAGCCGCGCCCCGGCCGCGATCGCCGCCCGCGCGAGGCCGGTGACGTATTTCATCGGGTGCAGCGGAAAGCCCTCGGGCGCGATCTTGGCGCCGTGAAAGGTCGGCCCGTGGAGGCCGGCGGCGCGCAGATCCGCGCGCTCTATCAGCTCGAGCTCGTCGGCTTCGGCCTCGCGCCGAAAGCGGGTCCAGTCGCGCGGGCGGTGGGCGAGGCAGACCTCGCCATCGGGGCCGCGCTCGGCGTCGATGCCGTAGCGCGACAGGTTGTGGGCCACGCGCGCCACGGCGGCGTCCTGAAAATCGCGGAACTCCTGCGCCGCCGCCGCGCCGAAGCGCCGCGCCAGCGCCGCGTCCGACAGCTTCGAGCCGCCGAGACAGGCAAAGCCGCCATTGCGCCCCGAGGCGCCCCAGCCGGGCTGGCCGGCATCCAGCACCGCCACATCCGCTCCATGCGCCTCGCGCAGTTCCAGCGCCGCGCTCAGCCCGGCATAGCCCGCGCCGATGATCGCCACATCGGCGCGCTCCGCGACGTCGAGCGGCGCGCAATGCGGCGGCGGCGGCGCGGTCGCGCGCCAGTGGCTATCGGGCCAGTTGGCGGTGTCATAGGCTTCGGGCTCGTAGAGGCGGCGCATCACTCGCTCCGGGGCTGGTCTTCGCGGCCCGCTTGGCTACTGTGGCGCGCAACAAGGGTCAAGGCAGGCAAGCGTGAGGGAGAGCGATGGCACTCGAGGACGCCGGGCACGAAGTCGATACGGCACTCACCCGCGACGGGCATCGCGGCAGATCCTACGAGAACACCTTCGGCGGCACGCTGAGCTTTCTGCGGCGCAGCTACACCAAGGATCTTGCCGGGGTCGATCTGGCCATCACCGGGGTGCCCTTCGACCAGGCCGTCACCAACCGCTCCGGCGCCCGGCTCGGCCCGCGCGCGATCCGCGAGGCGAGCGCGCTGCAGGTCTTCGATCCGCCCTATGGCTGGGGCTTCGATCCGCTCGAGGAGTTTGCCATCGTCGATTACGGCGACGTGGCCTTCGATTACGCGCGCGTGCCCGACTTTCCCGCCGCGCTGACCGGGCATCTGCGCACGATCCTCGCATCGGGGGCGGGCTGCATTGCGCTGGGGGGCGATCACTCGATCAGCCTGCCGATCCTGCGCGCCTATGCCGAGCGTCACGGCCCGCTCTCGCTGCTGCAATTTGACGCCCACACCGATACCTGGGCCGATGACAACCCGTTGCGCATCGATCACGGCACGATGTTCTACAAGGCCGTCAAGGAGGGGCTCGTGGACCCCGCGCGCTCGGTTCAGGTGGGTATTCGCACCGAGAATCCCGATACGCTCGGCTTTCACATTTTCGATGCGCGATACGTGCATGAGGCGGGCTCCGCCGCCACTGCCTTGAAGATTCGCGACATTCTCGGCGATAATCCCGTCTATCTGAGCTTCGATATCGATGGGCTCGACCCGGCCTTCGCGCCGGGCACCGGTACGCCGGTCTGGGGCGGGCTGAGCTCGGCTCAGGCGGCGATCATGCTGCGCGACCTGGCCGGGATCAATCTCGTGGGCGGCGATGTCGTCGAGGTCAGCCCGCCCTTCGATCCCACCGGCGCGACGGCGATCGCGGGGGCGCATGTGGCGATGGAACTCGTCTGTCTCTATTGCTGGCGCCGGCGGGCGGGGTGATGCGGATGGCCTTCATCGCCCTCGGTCTGCTGGCGTTCGCGGCGGTCGCGGCGCTTGCCTATGTCCGTCTCGCGCCCAACCCGCCCGAGCGCTGGCATGTCGATCCGGCCGCCGTTACGCCGCCCTCTACGCCGAATTTCCACCTCATCCGCCCCGGCGAGGGACCCGTGTTCGCGATGACGCCCGAAGCGCTCGCGGCGCGGCTCGACGATGTGGCGCGCGATGGCGGTGCCGAGCGGCTGGCGGGATCGCCGGAGGCGGGGCATGTGACCTATATCACCCGCACGCGCTGGATCGGCTTTCCCGACTTCACCAGCATCCGTGTGCTGCCTGCCGAGGACGGCGCGACCGTCGCGGCCTTCACCCGGGCGCGGTTCGGCGTCTCGGACATGGGCGCCAACCGCGCGCGGCTCGAGGGCTGGCTCGCGGCGCTGCGTGACGCCGGGCCTTGACCGCGCCGCGGCATTGGGCAACACCCCCGCAATGGTGCCTCAGGACAAGCTCGAGCAGATCGTGCAGCGCTTCCAGTATCTGGAGGCGCGGCTCGCCGAGGGCGCCGATCCCGGCGAGATCGCCGCGCTCGGGCGCGAGCACGCCGAGCTGCGCCCCGTCGTCGCCGAGATCGAGGCCTGGCGGGCGCTGCACGCGCGTATCGAGGAAGCCGAGGCGCTGCGCGACGATCCCGAGATGCGCGCGCTGGCCGAGGAGGAGCTCGAGACGCTGCGCGCCGAACTGCCCGCGCGCGAACAGGCGCTGCGCCTTGCGCTCCTGCCGCGCGACGCCGCCGATGCGCGCGCCGCGCTGATGGAGATTCGCCCTGGCACCGGCGGCGAGGAGGCAGGGCTCTTCGCGGCCGACCTTCTGCGCATGTACCAGCGCCATGCCGAGGCGCAGGGCTGGCGCTTCGAGGTCATCGAGATGCAGGGCACCGAGATCGGCGGGGTGCGCGAGGCCGTGCTGCGGATCGCCGGCGAGGGGGTCTTCGCGCGGCTCAAGTTCGAATCCGGCGTCCACCGGGTGCAGCGCGTGCCTGTCACCGAGTCGGGCGGGCGCATCCACACCTCGGCAGCGACCGTCGCGGTGTTGCCCGAGGCCGAGGAAGTCGATGTCGAGATCGACCCGAACGATCTGCGCATCGACACGATGCGCGCCTCCGGCGCCGGCGGCCAGCATGTCAACACCACCGACTCGGCCGTGCGCATCACGCATCTTCCAAGCGGCATCGTGGTGACGAGTTCGGAGAAATCCCAGCACCAGAACCGCCGCCTCGCGCTCGAGGTGCTGCGCGCCAAGCTGTTTGATCGCGAACGCAGCCGCGCCGCCGCCGACCGCGCCGCCGACCGGCGCGAGCAGGTCGGCTCCGGCGACCGCTCCGAGCGCATCCGCACCTACAATTTCCCGCAGGGCCGCGTCAGCGATCACCGCATCAACCTGACGCTCTACCGGCTCGAGGCGGTGATGCAGGGCGACCTCGACGAGATCATCGACGCGCTGATCGCCGACGATCAGGCCCGCAAGCTCGCCGAGCTCGAGGCGCGATGAACGCGCGCGCCGTGCTCGCGGCGGCGGCGGCGCGCCTGCGCGCGGCCGGGGTGCCGGACGCGGCGGGGGATGCGCGCCGGCTCATGGCGCATGCGCTCGGCTGCGGCCCCGAACGCCTGCTCATGGTGCTGTCCGAGCCGCTGACGCGGGACGCCGCCGCGCGCTTCGAGACCGCTGTCGCCGCGCGCGCCGCGCGCTGCCCGGTTGCCCAGATCGTCGGCGCGCGGGACTTCTTCGGCCGCCGGTTCCGGGTGAACGCCGATGTGCTCGACCCGCGCCCGGAGACCGAGACGCTCGTGCAGGCCGCGCTCGATCAGCCCTTCGAGACGGTGATCGACCTGGGCACCGGAAGCGGGGCGGTCCTTGTCAGCCTGCTCGCCGAGCGCCCCGAAGCGCAGGGCATCGGCACGGACCTGTCGGAGCCGGCGCTCGCGGTGGCGCGCGCGAATGCTGCGGCGCTCGGCGTCGCGGATCGCGCGCGCTTCGTGCGGGCGGACTGGTATCGCGGGCTCGCGGCGCGCGCCGATGTGATCGTGTCGAACCCGCCCTATATCGCGGCGGCGGCGATCGCCGCGCTCGATCCGGAGCCGCGCGATCACGAGCCGCGCATGGCGCTCACCGATGGCGGCGACGGGCTCGGCGCCTATCGCGCCATCGTGGCGGGCGCGCGGGCGCATCTGGCGGAGGGGGGCGCGCTGATGGTGGAGGTCGGGCCGACGCAGGCCGAGGCTGTCGCCGGGTTGATGCGCGCGGCGGGCCTCGAAGGGATCGCCCTGCACCGCGATCTCGACGGCCGCGCCCGTGTCGTCGCGGCATGCGCGCCCTGATCGCAGCAGGGCGCATGGGTGATCGCGCTGCAAGGCCTGCGCAAAATTTCGCGACCGGGCCGGTTTTTTGCTTGTAACGCGCGGCCTGACATGTTTTCTCAACATCAGCGGGTGCACGAAGGACCACAAGGGTCCCCCGCGCTGGAAAGCCAGAAAGCCTCCGGTAAAACCCGATTTGCGCCCTGAGTCGCGGCGCGCCACGGGCCGGAACAAGCTAGGTCAAGGCTGGAAAAACAACAGTATGAGATCATCCAAGTCACGCTCGCGTTCGAAGTCGAACCGCCCGCGTCCGATGGGCAATATCGTCAACCGCGTCTTTGACTCCTCGGGCCCCGAGGGGAAAGTGCGCGGCACGCCGCAACAGATCATCGACAAGTATCTGGTGCTGGCGCGCGATGCCCAGCTCTCCAACGATCGCGTCGCGGCGGAGAATTTTCTCCAGCACGCCGAGCATTACACGCGCATGCTTTCCGAAGCCCAGCGCGAGGCCCGCGAGGCCGAGGCGCGGCGCGAATCCCAGCAGGGCGGCCAGGGCCGCGGCAAGGGCCAGGACGACAGCCAGGGCGATGGCGGAGAGGATGCGCAAGGCGGCGCCGACACGTCCGCCGAAACCGCACAGTCACCGCAGTCGGGCGACAGCGGCCCGGCCGAGGTGATCGACCTCGACGGCAAGGGCAGCGACGACAGCAGCCTCGTCGAGACGCCCGAGACGACGGCCTCCGCCGCGGGTGGCCCGGACAGTGCGGCGCAGGGGCCGGGTGCACCGGCCGCGGACACGCCGTCGCAGGGCCCGAACGACGAGGGCGCGCAGGACGGCGGCGCGAAGGCGGGCAATACCCCGGCGCGCAAATCCGCGCGCGCGCCCACCCGGCGCCGCAGCCAGGCCAAACCGGCGAAATCCGAGGGTGAGGGCGGCGGCGGGAATCCCGGCTCGGGCGATCCGAAGGCCAACTCCGCCGCCGAGTGAGGCGGCTCAGGACGGGGCGAGTTCGCGTGCCAGCGCGCAGAACTGCGCAACCGAAAGCGCCTCGGCGCGGTCCGTCGGCGCGATTCCGGCAGCGCGCAGATGCGCCTCGATCCGGGGGGAGAGGCCGCGCAGGCTGGCGCGCAGCATCTTGCGCCGCTGGTTGAACGCCGCCGCCACGACCCGGCTCAGCACCGCCGCGTCGGCCGGGTAGCGCGGCGCCTCCAGCCGCTCCAGATGCACCACCGCCGAGCTCACCTTGGGCGCCGGCGTGAAGGCCTCCGGCGGCAGGCGCAGCGCGATGCGCGCCTCGGTGCGCCATTGCGCGAGCACGGCGAGCCGGCCGTAAGCCTTGGTTCCCGGCTGCGCGACGATGCGCTCGGCCACCTCGCGCTGGAACATTAGCGTCAGGCTCTGCCAGAACGGCGGCCAGTCCGGCGGCGTCAGCCAGCGCACCAGAAGCTCGGTTCCGATATTGTAGGGCAGGTTCGCTACCACGCGGATCGGCGGCGTCAGATGCGCCAGCGGATCGAGCGCCAGCGCGTCGCCCTCGAGCACGGTAAGCCGGCCCGGCCGGATCCCGGCGATCTCGGCCAGCGCCGGCAGGCAGCGCGGGTCCTTCTCCACGGCGAGCACATGGCGCGCGCCCTCGGCGAGCAGCGCCCGCGTCAGCCCGCCCGGACCGGGGCCGATCTCGAGCACGTCACAGTCGCCGAGCGGCCCCGCCGCGCGCGCGATCCGTGCCGTGAGGTTGAGATCGAGCAGGAAGTTCTGTCCCAGGCTCTTGCGCGCCTCGAGACCATGCGCGCGGATCACCTCGCGCAGTGGCGGCAGCCCGTCGATCCGGCCCGTCACGTCGCGGCCGCGCGGTTCTGCGCGAGCTCCGCTGCGAGCCGCAGCGCTGCCACGAGGCTCGACGGGTCCGCCGTGCCGCACCCGGCGATGTCGAGCGCGGTGCCGTGATCGGGCGAGGTCCGCACGAAGGGCAGGCCGAGCGTGACATTTACGCCGCCCGCGAAATCCAGCGTCTTGATCGGGATAAGTGCCTGGTCGTGATACATGCACACGGCCGCGTCGTAGCGCGTGCGCGCGGCGTCGTGAAACAGCGTGTCGGCGGCGTGGGGGCCGGTGACGGCGAGGCCCTCGCCGCGCAGAATCTCGATGACCGGGCCGATCAGCTCGATCTCCTCGCGCCCCATCGCGCCGCCCTCGCCGGCATGGGGATTGAGCCCGGCCACGGCGATGCGCGGCGCGGGCAGGGCGAAATCGCGCTGCAACTCGGCCGCGGCGAGCCGGATCGTCGCCGCGAGATCGTCGCGGGTGAGCGCGCCGGGCACATCGGCAAGCGGAACATGGATCGTCGCGGGCACCACGCGCAGCGCCGGGCAGGCGAGCATCATCACCACCCGCTCGACACCCGCGAGTGCTGCGAGATACTCGGTATGGCCCGGAAACGCGAAGCCCGCGCCATCCTTGAGCGCCTTCTTGTGGATCGGGTTGGTCACCACGGCGCCGGCGGCTCCGGCCTCGACGAGCCGCACCGCGCGTTCGATCACCGCGACGACCTGCGCGGCATTCGCGCTGTCCGGGTGCCCCGGCGTGGCGGGTGCGGGGAAGGGATGGGCGAGCACGGGCAGCGTATCGGCCGGGACGTCGCGCGCCTCGTCGGGCGCGTCGATCTCGCGGATTGCGGCGCCGGCCGGCAGGTGCGCCGGGTCACCAATCAGGAAGAAGGGCAGGGCGCCGCCGAGCCGGGCGCGTGCGCCGAGCGCGATCTCGGGGCCGATCCCGGCCGGCTCGCCGCAGGTCAGCGCGAGGGGCGCGGCACTCATTCGTGGCGGATATGGGCGTCGGCGCGCAACTGCTCGAGATAGCCGTCCGCGAGCGCGTTGAGCCGCTGGTCGACGAGGCGGTTGCCGACGCGCTCGCGCGAGGGCGGCTCGTCGCTCACCGGGCGGCGCTCGCACAGCATCAGGAAGACCAGCGCGTCGCCCTCGGTCAGCCGGGTGGAGACCTCGTTCTCGTCGAGACGGTCGAGTTCGGCGGCGATGCCGCCGGGGACCTCGCTGAGCCGGCGTTCCTCCTCGAAGAGATTGGTCACGGCGAGGTCGCCCGCGGTGCGGTAGAGATCGCGGCAGGTGTCGGTCACCGCGCGGATCTGCGCGGCGTGTCGCAGTGCGGCGTCGCGTTCGCCGGGGATCAGAAGGCGCTTGTAGCGCAGATTGACCTCGGCGGGGCTGACATCGCGGCGCGCGCGGCGGTCGCGAAGCTGGAACAGGGCGAGAGCGCCCTCGACAGTGATCGGATCGGTGACCTCGCCGGGGCGCAGCCCCATGACCTCGTCGCGCACCGGGCCCGGAAGCTCGCCGATGGGCATCCAGTCGATGCGCCCGCCATCCTCCGACGAGCCGGCGGCGGAGAACCGGCGCGCGGCATCGGCGAACTCCTCGACCGAGGTCAGCCCGGCGATCTGCGGGGCGAGCTCGGCGGTGCGCTCGGCGTGCTGCTGGCCCGTGGGCAGGAAGATTTCCGAGAGCAGCACCTCCATGCGCGCGGGCTGCGCGCTCAGCGACAGGGCACGGTCGATCTCGGCATCGGTGACATCGACGCGCCGCGCAAAGCGCGCACGAACCACCTCGCGCCAGACGAGCCCGCCGCGCACGAAGTCGCGAAAGGTGGATTCGGAGACGCCCTGCTCGCCGAGCGCGCTGATGAATTCCGCCGCGCTCAGATCGGCACGCCCGGCGAATTCCTCCTGGCCGCGCGCGATGTCGTCATCCGACAGCGACACGCCGATGCGCTCGGCCGCCTCCACGCGCAGCCGATCCTCGATCAGCCCGTCGATGGCCTGCTCCTCGAGATTGCCACCCGCGCCGAGCAGCTCGAGAAAGCGCACCCGCTGCTCGACTTCGTACTGGGTGATCACCTTGTCATTCACCGTCACGCGCGGGGCGAACATGTTCTGCGCCGTCGCGGGCAGCGTCATGCCCAGCACGGGCAGCAGGGCGAGGATCAGGGTCGTCAAGCGCATCGGTGGTCCGCCGTCTTCTTCGTCAGGTGCCGCAGCCCCCGCTCGCGCCGGGGCTGGCGCCACCAAATCCCAGGAGTTCGACCGACAGGCCGAAATTCGTGCTCGGCTCCACCCTAGTCGAGGTGGCGAAGCGACGCGAGAGGGAAACATCCACGAGCGCGCATTCGTTGCGCAACTCCATGCCGATACCGCCGCGCTGCGCCTCGCCGGAGGCCAGGTCGTAGCGCCAGTCGACCCGCGCGCTCAGCGCGTCGGTGAAGGCGTAACCGGCATCGAAGCTCCATTCCGAGCTGCCGCGCGGCCGGTTCTCGGCGGGCTCTTCGGCGATGGTGGCCAGCGATGTCGCCAGCTCGAGCCGCGACGTGCGCCAGCCGACGCGGCTCTCGGCCTTGGTGATCGACAGATCGGAGTCGAACAGCGCGCGGTTGGTGATGCTCAACCCCGCGCCATTGTCGATGCGCATCGCCGCCAGCCAGTCCGAGCGCCGCCCCGAAAGCCCCGACAGATCGGTGAACTGCGCCCCGTCACCGGCGCGGTAGACCCGCCCGATCGCGAGCGCCGCCGACCAGCCGCCGGGGGAGATCCGGGTCCAGCTGATGCCGAGACTGGCGCGCCGTCCGAGCTCGCGGTTGTCGGCGCCGGGCGCACGGTCGAGCGCGAAGAGATTGCCCTCGTCGAACTCGACGATGCGGCTGTCCTCGTTGGGCACGGCGGGCGCGGTGGGCCGGGCCCAGACGAGCTGCGCGACAGGTTCGATCACCTGCACCGCGCCCGAGCTTTCGGTGCGATGCCAGGGCCAGCGCAGCTCGAGCGCGGCCTGCGGGGTTACCCGGGCGACATGGCGCGCGAAGCGGCTGTCGCGCCGGATGGCATAGTGATCGGCGACGAGCTCGCCGGCGAGCCCGGCCTCGATCCCGCCGGGCAGGATCCAGTCGCGGCGCCAGTCGGCGGCGGCGCGTGCGCGGGCCATGTCGCGGCCGGTGACGTCGCTGCGCGCGGCGCGGTGCAGGGCGAGCGCGTCGAGGCGCGTGCGCATCACCCCGCCGAGGCCCGGCATCTCGAAGCGCCGGGTCCATCGCCCCCGCGCAACACGGTTGGCGCGCTCGGGATTGACGGCATCGCTGCGCAGCGAGCGAAACACCAGCGCCTCCGCCCGGCGCGCATCGTCGCGGGTGATCCGCTCGAGGGTGGCGCCGCTGGTGAGCAGGTCGCGCGAGGTGTGTCCGTAATCGTCGAGATAGGTGCGATCGCTCGCCGCCTCGAGCCGCAGATCGAGCGCCGTCTGCGCGCCCACCGCGAAGCGCCCCTCGCCCAGCACGAAGCCGCGCACCGCGTCGGGGCGGATCGAGTCGCGCGACAGCCCACCCGAGATCTCGACATCGCCGCGGCGGAAGGCCTGCCGGTAGCGCAGCTCCATCGTCGCGGTGCGCCCCTGCGCGAGATAGGGGGTGAGGGTGAGGTCGCGGTCATCGGCGAGCTCGACGAAATAGGGCATCCGCAACCCTGGCCCGAGATCCGAGGTGGCGCGCAGGCGCGGCACCAGAAAGCCGCTCGTGCGGACATTGCCGGGCGCGGGCACCCGCAGCCGCGGCAGGTAGACGATCGGCACGCCGAAGACGCGAAACTGCGCGCGGTCGAAATGGATCTGCTGCTCGAGCTGGTCGTGGACCACCTCGCGCGCGCGGATCTCCCACAGCGGCGTCGGGCTGTCCGGACAGACCCGGCAGGAGGAGGCGACGCTGCGTTCGAGCCGGGTATAGCGGCCTTCGCCGCGCGCGACGGTGTCGGCGGCGAGCTGCAGCTGGCGTCCGAGCACCAGCCGCGCGCCCTCGAGCACCCCTTCGCGCAGATCGCGCGATAGCTCCGCCGCATCCGCGATCATCACGAAGCCCTCGCCCTCGTCGAGCTGCAGCGGCCCCTCGAAGGCGAGACTGTCGCGCGCGCGATCGTAGCGGATCCGCTGCGCGCGCAGCCGGGTCTCGCCGTAGAAGACCTCGACATCCCCCTCGGCCACCAGCGCGCCGTCGCGTTCGAGCGCGACGCGGTCCGCGATCAGCGTCGCCGGTTCCGCCGCCG
Source organism: Paracoccaceae bacterium (assembly GCA_007131685.1). Classification (GTDB taxonomy): domain Bacteria; phylum Pseudomonadota; class Alphaproteobacteria; order Rhodobacterales; family Rhodobacteraceae; genus Alkalilacustris. Next base: position 21,241 of record SLQD01000199.1, read on the forward strand.
CCCCCGCCGCCGCGAGCACGACCGCGACCCCGGCAAGAAGGGACGCCAGCCGCCGTATCATCCGTCCTCCAGGTGCAGCAGCAGCGCCAGTGACAGCAGCAGCGCCGCCCCCGGCGGCCCCCAGGCCGCCAGCGCCACCGGAAGCTGCCCGTTCTCGCCCAGAACCTGCGCGAAATTTCGCACGAAGAACACCCCGAAGCCGGCAAGGATCGCCAGCAGCACCCGCATCCCGGTCCCGCCGAAGCGGCTGTGGCGCATCGTCAGCGCCGCCCCCAGCATCACCATCGCCGCCATGGTCAGCGGTGTGGCGAGCTCGATCTGCAGCCAGACGCGATGCGCGCGCGCCGAAAAGCCGGCGCGGCCGAGATCGCCGATGAAGCCGGGAAGCTGCCAGATCGGGACCGCGGCGGGGGCGCCGAAACTGTCGCGCAGCTGCTCGGGCGTCATGTCGGAGGCGAGCTCGAGCGCCGCGAAACGGCGGGACTCGCGCTCGGGATTGGCGTCGCCGAGGCGCCATTCCTTCGCGTCGGAGAGCCGCCAGGCGCCCGCTTCGAGCTCGGCGCGCGCCGCCTCTATGCGCCGCTCCGGGCCCGACTCACCGAAGGTCATGAAGGTCACGTCGGTAAAGCCCGTGCCGTCTGCGTCGGCGCGCGCGGCGCGGATCACGAGCTGGCCGCCCGGATGCGCCTGGCGCAGCCACAACCCCGATGCCCCCACCGAGATCACCCCGGTCTCGCCGCCGGTATAGCGGTTCGACAGGGTCTCGAAATGCTGGATCGTGTAGGCCACGAGCGGGTTGATCGCGGCGAGCGTCACCGCCCCGATCACCAGCACCGCCGCCACAGGCGCCATGACCAGCCGCACCCCCGAGCGCCCCGTCGCCCGGATCACCACGAGCTCCGAGCTGCGCGCCAGCGCCAGGAACAGCGCGATCGCGGCGAGGATCACCATCAGCGGCAGGATCTGGTAGAGTGTCGCCGGCACGTTCACCACCGCCAGATGCGCCGCTTGCAGGAAGGTTCCGTCGCGCCCCGCCATGCGGCGCAGCTGCTCGACCATGTCGATCAGCGCGGCCATGCCCGCGAACACCCCGAGGATCAGCAGGAAGGTGCCCGCGAAGCGGCGCGCGAGATAGAGCGACAGCGTCATGGCGCCTCCGCCGCCGGGCCGTGCCGCGCCCGGTCCGCAAGCCACAGCATCGCCGCGCAGGCGCCCATCGCGGCGAGCACCGGCAGGAAGGCCAGCGGCGCGAAGGCCGCATCCCGCAGCGCCAGCCCCGCCAGCGCGTTGTTCAACAGCTGCACCGAGACCAGAAGCACGGCCGCGCCGGTGATCTGGCGCCACAACCCGAAGCGGCTGAAGGCCCCGAGGCGCAGCGTCGCAAAGCCGATCAGCGCGCCGGCCATCGCGAGGAAGGGATGCGCCAGGCGCGCCCAGGCTTCGTGATGAAACTCGGCGCGGTCGGCACCCGCGCGGTCGAGATCCTCGGGCGCGGCGCGCAGCAGCGTCGCCGTGCCGAGCTCGCGGGTATCGACACGGTCGCCGCGCCCGCTGATCAGCGCGCCCACGTCATAGGTCAGATCGTCGAAGCGCAGCGTCGCGAGCCGCCGGTCCGCGGGGTCGAAAAGCTGTGCGAGGCCGTCGATCATCACGAGCTTGGGGGCCTCGTCGCCGGGCACCAGCACGGCCTGCGCGGCAGAGTAGTCGGTGCGCCCCGATCCCGAGCGCGCATCCGACAGGAACACCTCCTCCATCGCGCCGGCCTCGGTGATGTTGCGGATATACAGGGTGACGTCGCGCGCCGGGTGCAGGAAATCGCCTTCGGTGAGCATCCGCGCGGTGATGTTCTCGGCGATGTCGGCGCGCCGCTCGGCGAGCTGGGCGCGGCTGGCGGGCATCAGCCAGTGCATCAGCACCGTCAGGAACACCGCCACGATCAGCCCGAACAGGAGCACCGGCCGCGCCAGCCGCCGCGCCGACAGGCCCGTCGCCTGCATCACAACGAGCTCGCTCTCGGTGGCGAGGCGGTTGGTGACATAGACCGCCGCCACGAAGGCCGAGACCGGCAGCACCACCCGGATCACGTTGGGCAGCGTCAGCGCCGTGAATTCGAGGAACACCCCGAGCGTCTGGCCGTCACCCACCAGCGTGTCGAACAGCGACACCGCCTGGTTGACCCATTGCACCCCGATCAGCACCAGCGAGAAGAAGCCGAACACCACCAGAAGTTGCGACAGCACGTATCTGTCGAATCTGGCCAAGATCGTCTCCTCCGGTCGTGGCCCCCGAGGTTAGAGGAAAAGCGCGGGACGGAAAACTGCCTTCTGGTCAAGCTACGGGCATGCCGCTAGGGTCCGCCCGGACAGCCAGCCAGGAGACCTCGATGACCGCACCGGTGCAGATCCGTTTCGACGCCGTGACCCTCGACGCGATCAGGAACCACGAGGGCCGCATCGTCGTCCTCGCCGAGCCCGGCGCCGGGCTCGACCGGGGCGCGCGGCGGGTCAACCGGCTGTGCCGCGGCGCACTGGAGCGGCTTGTGGCGGGCAGTGCCTTTGCCAAGCTCGACCCGGGCGCGGCGCTCGCGCTCGACTACCCCGCCGGGCTCGCGGCCGAGCAGGTCCAGGTCGTGCGGCTCGCGCGCCGGCCGCGGCCGGAGGAGGCCCGCAGGGCGGGTGCGGCGATCGGCAAGGCGATGGATGAGCGCGATGTGCTCGTGCTCGCCGGGACCAACACCCGCGCCGCCGAGATCTCGAAGGGGCTGGCGCTGCGCGCCTA
>SLQD01000176.1 GCA_007131685.1 Paracoccaceae bacterium
AGCTCGCTCATGCGCAGCCCCTTCTCGGCGCGTGCGAGGGCGGCGAGCACGTCGAAGCGCGGCAGGGTCGAGCCCTCGGCGCGCAGCCGCTCGCGCAGCTCGGCCTCGATGAGCCGCGTGATCTTGAGCATCCGCAGCCAGAGCCGCAGCCGCTCCTTCGACAGCGGCGCATCATCGGTGCCGGTGTCGGCGACGTCGTGCAGATCGCTCATATCTCGCCTCCCGCGATCGCGATGGCCTGGCCGTTGACCGCGTCCGAGCCCGGCCCGCACAGCCACAGCGCCGCCGCCGTGACCTCGGCGGGGGCCACGAGCCGGCCCTGCGGGTTCGTGGCGGTCAGTGCGCGCAGCGCGCCGTCGCGGTCCTTGCCGGTCTTGTCCATGATATTGGTGATGCTGCGCTCGGTCATCTCGGTGTCGAGAAAACCGGGGCAGAGCGCATTCGCCGTGATATCCTTGCGCGCGACCTCCTGCGCAACGGCGCGCACGAGCCCGACGGCACCGTGCTTGGCAGCCGTGTAGGCGCTGACATAGCCATAGCCCTTCAGCCCCGCCGTCGAAGCCACGACGATGAGCCGCCCCCAGCCGGGAATCTGCCCCGCCCCCTCGCGCAGCGTAAGGAACGCGCCGGTGAGGTTCACCGACATCATCCGCTCCCACATCTCGAGGCCGGTGCGCCCGAGCGGCGCGCTCTCGGCGGCGCCGGCATTGGCGATCACGATATCGACGGGGCCCGCGGCGGCGAACATCGCCGCGACCGAGGCCTCGTCGGTGACATCGGCCTGCACGCAACGCAGCCCGGGCTGATCGGCCGCGACGGCCTCGAGCGGCGCGGTGCGGCGCCCGGCGATAACGACCTCGGCGCCGGCCCCGGCGAAGCCGCGCGCCAGATCGGCGCCCACCCCGGTGCCGCCGCCCGTGATCAGGACGCGCCGCCCGGCGGGCATCACACCTGCCCCATCTCGCGCGCGCGCTCGGCGAGGCGATAGGCCTGGTCGCGCCCGGCGAGATACGGGTCGGGCCAGGGCTCGTGCGGGTCGCCCAGCTCGACGGCGGCGCGCAGCGTCCAGTACGGATCCGCCAGATGCGGCCGCGCCAGACAGACCAGATCCGCCCGCCCCGCCATCAGGATCGAGTTGACGTGATCGGCCTCGAAGATGTTGCCCACCGCCATGGTCGAGATGCCGGCATCGTTGCGGATGCGGTCCGAGAAAGGGGTCTGGAACATGCGCCCATAGACGGGGCGGGCCTCCGGCGTGGTCTGCCCGGCGGAGACGTCGATGATATCGGCGCCCGCCCTTGCGAAGATCCGCCCGATCTCGACGGCCTCGTCCGGGGTCACTCCCTCGGGACCGACCCAGTCATTGGCCGAGATGCGCACCGACATCGGCCTCGACGCCGGCCAGGCCGCGCGCATCGCCGCGAACACCTCGAGCGGGTAGCGCATCCGGTTCTCGAGGCTGCCGCCGTATTCGTCCTCGCGGACATTGGAGACCGGCGAGATGAAGCTCGAGATCAGGTAGCCATGCGCGGCGTGCAGCTCGATCATGTCGAAGCCGGCGCGCGCCGCCATCTGCGTGGCGGTGACGAACTGATCGCGCACCATGTCCATGTCCGCGCGGTCCATCGCCTTCGGGGTCTGGTTGCGCTCGGACCACGGGATCGCCGAGGCGGACATGATCGGCCAGTTGTCCTCGGGCAGCGGCGCGTCCATCTCCTGCCAGCCGAGCTGCGTCGAGCCCTTGCGCCCCGAATGCCCGATCTGGCAGCAGATCTTCGCATCCGTCTCGGAATGCACGAAATCGACAATGCGCGTCCAGGCGGTCTCGTGCTCGGCGTCGTAGAGCCCCGGGCAGCCCGGCGTGATACGGCCCTCGGGGCTCACGCAGGTCATCTCGGTATAGACGAGGCCGGCGCCGCCCTTGGCGCGCTCGCCAAGATGCACGAGATGCCAGTCGGTGGGGCGGCCATCCTCGGCCTTGTACTGCGCCATCGGCGAGACGACGAGGCGGTTCCTGAGGGTCATGTCGCGCAGCCGGTAGGGGGCGAACATCGGCCGGCGCACCGGGGCGTTGTCGGAGACGCCCGCCTGCTTCTGGAACCAGCCTTCGGCGCTTTCGAGCCATTTCGGATCGCGCTCGCGCAGGTTCTCGTGGCTGATGCGCTGCGAGCGGGTGAGCAGCGAGTAGTTGAAGGTGACCGGGTCCATCTCGAGATAGCGCTCGACCTCCTCGAACCACTCGGTCGAGTTGCGCGCCGCCGATTGCAGCCGCAGCACGTCGGTGCGTCGCTCCTCCTGGTAGCGGCGAAAGGCGGTCTGCAGATCGGACTCGGAATTGACGAAATCGGCCAGCGCGACGGCCGATTCCAGCCCCAGCTTGGTGCCCGAGCCGATCGAGAAATGCGCCGTCGCCGAGGCATCGCCCAGAAGCACGACATTCTCGTGATACCATTTCTCGCACAGCACGCGCGGGAAGTTGAGCCAGGCCGAGCCGCGTATATGGCTCGCATTGGACATCAGCTCGTGCCCGTCGAGATGACCCGAGAAGATGCGTTCGCAGGCGCGGCAGGTCTCCTCCTGGCTCATCTCGCCGAAGCCATGCGCCGCCCAGGTCTCCTCGGAGCACTCGACGATGAAGGTCGCGGTGTCGGAATCGAACTGGTAGGCATGCGCCCAGACCCAGCCATGCTCGGTCTTCTCGAATATGAAGGTGAAGGCGTCGTCGAATTTCTGGTGCGTGCCGAGCCAGACGAACTTGTTCTTGCGCAGGTCGATCTCCGGGCGGAAATGCTCCTCGAAGGTCTTGCGCGTCTTCGAGTTGAGCCCGTCGGCGGCGACGACGATGTCGTAGTCGCGCATCGCGGCGTGGATATCCTCCATCTCCGTTTCAAAACGCAGATCGACGCCGAGCTCGCGCGCGCGGCCTTGCAGGTCGAGAAGAAGCTGCTTGCGGCCGATGCCGCAGAAACCGTGCCCGCTGGAGACGGTGCGGTGCCCGTCCTGCACCACGGCGATGTCATCCCAGTAGGCGAAATGGGAGCGGATGATCTCCTCGCTGACGGGATCGTTGCGGCGCATGTTCTCGAGCGTCTCGTCCGAGAGCACCACGCCCCAGCCGAAGGTGTCGTCGGGGCGGTTGCGCTCGATGACGGTGATCTCGTGCGCGGGGTCGCGCAGCTTCATCGAGATCCCGAAATAGAGCCCGGCCGGCCCGCCGCCGATCACCAGTACCTTCATGGCGTCTCTCCCGCGTTGCGTCACGCTCATCCTGCCAGCCTCCCCGGCTTGCTTCAAGCATGAAACTTCGCAACCTCAATAGTCGCGCTTTCGCGGCATGCGTGTGCCGTGCCGGGGCGCACTGCACTTGCGCGCGAGGGTGGAAACATGAAACTCTCGCCGCGGCATATCGCCGCCACAAGCGGATAAGAGGGACCACATGTGGAATTTCTCGATCGGGCTGTCGTTCAGGCTCCTGATGCGCACGCTGCCATTCGTGCTGTTTCGAATCGCGGTCTATTTCGGGGCCGCCTTCGCCTATCTCTTCGTCACCGGCACCGGGGCGGGGATCGGTTGGGGCATCGGCGGGCTCGGCGATGACGGCTTTCGCGCCATGTCCACCTTCTGGGGCGGGGCGATCGGGCTCGGCATCGTCGGGCTGGTGATGTACTGGATCCGTGAATACATCCTCTACATCGTCAAGGCCGGCCATATCGCCGTGCTCGTCAAGCTCATCGACGAGGAGCCCATCCCCGAAGGGCGCTCGCAGATCGGCTATGCCCGCGCAGAGGTGACCAAACGCTTCGGCGAGGCGAGCATCCTGTTTGCCGTCGATCAGCTCATCAAGGGCGTGCTGCGCGCGATCACGGGGCTCATCCGCGGCATCTTCACGGTGCTGCCGATCCCCGGCGCGAAGCAACTGGTGACCATCCTGCGCGCCTTCCTGCGCGTGGCGGTCGGCTTCATCGACGAGGTCATCCTCGCCTACAACATCCGCACGCAGTCGGACAATCCGTGGCAGTCGGCGCGCACGGCGCTGGTGCTCTACGGGCAGAACTACAAGCCGATGCTGATCAACGCGGCCTGGATCACGGTCTTCGTCTACGGGCTCGCGGCGATCGTGTTCCTGATCGTGCTCGCCCCGGCGGCGGCGATCGCGAACGTCTTCCCCGGCGGCTGGTCGGCGGCGGGGGTGGTGTTCGCGCTGATCCTCGCCTGGTCGGTGAAGGCGGCGTTTCTCGAGCCCTTCGCCGTGGCCTGCCTGATGCAGACCTTCTTCAAGGCCATCGAGGGCCAGACCCCGAACCCGGAATGGGAAAACCGGCTCGAGGGGATGTCGGACAAGTTCCGCGAGCTCAAGGAAAAGGCCGTGGGCAGCGGCGCGCCCGCCGATGTCGATGCGGACTCGCCGGCCAATCCGGCGCCGCAGAACGCACCTGCGAATCCCTAGGGGCTTGCGCGGGGCGGCGCAGCGCGCTTGAAGGGCGCCATGCGCTGCCCCGGCCCCCATGACAGCTTCGAGCGCGCCGCCTTCGCGGGCGGCGCGCGGCGTATTGCGGGGATCGACGAGGTCGGGCGCGGGCCGCTCGCCGGGCCGGTGATGGCGGCGGCGGTGATCCTGCGTCCCGGTGCCGTGCCGGACGGGCTTGGCGATTCAAAGCGGCTGAGCCCGGCGCGCCGCCGCGCCCTCGCCGCGATGCTGCGCCAGGATGCGGTCTGGGCGCTGGGCGCGGCTGCCCCGGCCGAGATCGATGCGCTCAATGTCGAGCGGGCGAGCCACCTGGCCATGCGCCGCGCCGTCGCCGCGTTGCCGCTGCGACCCGACCATCTGCTTGTCGATGGCAACCGGCTGCCGCGCTGGCTGCCCTGCGCGGCGCAATGCATCACCGGCGGGGATGGGCGCGCGCTCTCCATCGCTGCGGCGTCGATTATCGCGAAGGTCGCGCGCGACGGGCTCATGGCGGATCTCGCCGCCGCCCATCCCGGCTATGGCTGGGAGCGCAATGCGGGCTACCCGACGGCCGAGCACCGCCGCGCCCTCCTAGATATGGGGCCGACCCCACATCATAGGCGTTCGTTCGGTAGCCTGCGCAACATATTGTATCAAGAAAATTGAGTAACTTGCTGATTCAAAAAAGAAATTGACGCCGATTCGACTTATCCCCATGGTTGCCCGAAGAGAACAGTGCAGACAGCGCACGCAGCGAGGGGCATCATGGGCGTCAAGACCGGAAACCAGCAAGCGGCACTGCCGCGCGACACGATCCTCGCGGGCGATTGCATCGCGGCGATGAACCGGCTGCCCGAGGCCAGCGTCGATCTCGTCTTTGCCGATCCGCCCTACAACCTGCAGCTGCGCGGCGATCTCGATCGCCCGGAGGGCAGCCGCGTCGATGCCGTCAACGATGCCTGGGACCGCTTCGCGAGCTTCGAGACCTATGACGCCTTCACCCGCGCCTGGCTCGCCGCAGCACGCCGCGTGCTCAAGCCGGAGGGTGCGATCTGGGTGATCGGCTCCTATCACAACATCTTCCGTGTCGGCGCCGCGCTTCAGGACGAGGGCTACTGGATCCTCAACGACGTGATCTGGCGCAAGTCCAACCCGATGCCGAATTTCCGCGGCAAGCGGCTGACCAACGCGCACGAGACGCTGATCTGGGCGGCGCGGGCGGAAGGCGCGAAATGCACCTTCAATTACGAGGCGCTCAAGGCGCTCAACGAGGGCACGCAGATGCGCTCGGACTGGGTGCTGCCGCTGTGCACGGGCGGCGAGCGGCTCAAGGACGAGGCCGGCGCCAAGGCGCATCCGACGCAAAAGCCCGAGGGCCTGCTGCACCGCATCCTGATCGGCACCACCAATCCCGGCGATGTCGTGCTCGACCCGTTCTTCGGCACCGGCACCACCGGCGCCGTCGCGAAGATGCTCGGCCGGCACTTTGTCGGCATCGAGCGGGAGGCGAAATACCGCAAGCTGGCCAAGGCGCGCATCGACAAGGTCCGCCCCGTCGGCGCCGAGGCGCTGGAGGTGACCGTCTCCAAGCGCGCCGCGCCGCGCATCCCCTTCGGCACCCTCGTCGAGCGCGGGATGCTGCGCCCCGGCGAGGTGCTGGTGTCGCCGCGCGGCCAGCCCGCGCGGGTGCGCGCCGACGGATCGCTCGCCACCGCCGATCATCGCGGCTCGATCCACCAGGTCGGCGCCGCGCTCGAGGGGGCACCGTCCTGCAATGGCTGGACCTACTGGCAGTTCAAGCGCGAGGGCAAGCTCATCCCCATCGACCTGTTGCGCCAGCAGATCCGCGACGAGCTCGCCGACCGCCCGAGCTGATTTTCCCTCGACAAGCACGCCGAGGCCCGCACCCGCCGCGGGCCCAACTTGCCCCGCCGCATGCCGGCGGGGTTCTTTTCATTGGGTTTCCTCCATGAGCCACTGCGCGTAGTCGTCATTGGCGCGCGCCACCGCCACGCCGAGGATGCTCGGCGTCTCGTCGGGGTGATGGCTGCGCATCAAGCGCTCGACGGCGTCGAAGAGATCGGCGCGCGTATGTACGAGCAGCGGCACCTCGCGCGCCGACTCGACCCGGCCCTGCCAGAAGTAGCGGCTCTCGACGTCGGCGAGTCGGTTGGTGCATGCCGCCAGCCGCGCCTCGATGAGCGCATCGGCGATGCGGTCGGCCACCTCGGCGGAGGGGCAGTTCACGGTGATGTCCATCAGCTCCATCGGTGCCTCCTTTGCGCGGAGCCTAATCCGGCCCGGCCGCGCCGCGCAAACGTCCATCGGCGCCGCGCGGCATCATGTCGAGCAGCCGCGCGGCCTCGACCTGCAGCGCGGCCGCCCCGGCGCCGGCCAGCTCGGCGGCGGCGGGGATCGTGGCGGCGAGCGTGGGATCCGCGAGCGCCTCGGCCAGCGCCGCACCATCCGCGACTTCGCGCGCCGCGCCGGCGGCGTGAAAGGCGGCGTAGTCCCGGGCGAAATTCGCGACGTTCGGACCGTGCAGCACCGCGCAGTCGAGCCGCGCGGGCTCATAGGGGTTGTGCCCGCCGATTTCCGCGATGGAGCCGCCGATGAAGGCCGCCTCCGCGAGGCGAAACCACAGGCCGAGCTGACCCATCTCGCCGATCACAAGCGCATCAAAGGGGGGGGCGGGAAGCGCATTTTCCGGCCCGAGCGGCTTGGCGACGAGACCGGTCGCGTTGAGCGTCGCCGTGACCGCTTCGGCGCGCGCCGGGTCGCGCGGCGCGGCCACGAGCAACGCGCCGCTCTTGGAAAGGCGGCGCTGGGCCTCGGCGATGGCGGGCTCGTCGCCGCGATGGGTCGAGGCCGCCACCCAGATCCGCCGACCCGCGAGCGCCGCGGCGAGCCGGGCACGGGCGGCGGGCTGATCGGCGAGCGGGGCCGCCCCGGCCTTGAGCGGGCCCGAGACCGTCACCGCGCGCGCACCGAGCCGGCGGAAGCGATCCGCCGAGGCGGCATCCTGCGCGCCGATATGCGAAAACCG
>SLQD01000228.1 GCA_007131685.1 Paracoccaceae bacterium
CAGAAGCGACTCGCAGATGGACAGGGCGGCGGTTCCGGCGATGTGATCGGGGGCGAGCATTTCGGTCTTCCTTTCGGTTCGGCGCGCAGCGGCACCCCGCGTCAATCGGTGCGATCGCTCGAAACGATAGCGGGAAAATGCTCCGCTCGGCTGATCCAGAGCAGCGGCGGGCGCTGTTTCTCAAGTGCTCAGGGCACCCGGCGTCGCGGCGCCGATCCCTCAGGGATTGCGACATGTCGATCCTGCAATCTGCGCTGACCCGCAAGCTCTCGGCCTTCGTAGCCCTCGCGGATGCGGATCTGCAGACGCTGGCGCGGTTTCACCGGCGCCGCCGGAGCTTCGCGGCCGGGCACCAGATGATCCATGAGGGCCAGCCGGGCCAGTCCGCCTTCATTCTGGCTGCTGGCTGGGCGTGTTCCTACAAGATGCTGCCCGATGGCACACGCCAGATCGTGGATGTCCAGATACCGGGGGATTTTCTCGGGCTGCGCGGCGTCCTGCTGCGCACCACCGACCACAGCGTCGAAGCCGTGACGCATCTCGAGGCCTCCGAGGTTCTGGCGTCGGATATCCTCGAGGGCTTCGCGCAGGCGCCGCGCCTGGCGGCGGCGGTGCTGTGGGCGGCGTCGCGCGACGAGGCGATGGTGGTGGAACACCTGGTCGATCTCGGCCGCCGCTCGGCCGATGAGCGCATGGCGCATTTCCTGCTCGAGCTCGGCGCGCGGCTCAGGCTGGTGGGCGCGGGCGATGCGGCGGGGTTCGACTGCCCGCTGACGCAGTATCACCTCGCGGATCTGCTCGGGCTGAGCGCGGTGCATGTGAACCGGGTCCTGCGCCATCTGCGCGAGGAGGGGCTGGTTACCTTCCAGAAGGGGCGGGTGGTCTTCGACGACCCTGCCGGGCTGACCGAGCTTGCGGGCTTCGACAGGAGCTACCTCGACCAGGACGGGCCGCTGTTGCGCTGAGCCTGCGTGCCGCCGGATCGCGCCGCGGTGCCATCGTCCTGCGCCAGAGCGCGCAGCGCCGCGTCGAGCTGACGGTTGCATTTGCGCTCGAGCATCTCCCGGCGCGCCGCCTCGGCCGCCGCGTAGCAGGCCCGCGCGGCCTCCCGCGCCGGCCCGGCGGGGGCTGCGGCGCAGGCCTCCCGGACATGCTTCATGCGCTCGGCGGTGCTGATGGTACGGGATGGGATCGGCATCGGCGGGTCCTCATTACTTCGAACAGGCAAGGCCCCCCGCCCGGGATCGGTCCCGGCCCCGGCACGGGCGGCGTCGCCGTAACGCGTTACACACACGACGGGCGCTTCCGGTCCCGTCGAGTTAACCCTATCCCTGTGCTGCCCGCCGGCACTGACCCATGTTAGTGCGGCCAGTGATGTCCCAGGTGTTCGCGGGGCGCTCGCCCGGCGCGCCCGGACCTGAACCGCGCCGGCAAAGGAAAGAACGGAACGCCCCGGGCCGGCCTGCGTCGGTGCGGCGTGGGGCGAACACGCGGTCGATGGTCGATCCGGTACGCGTCCAGGGAGACTTTCTCATGAAGGCGCTGCTTTCCACCACGGCGCTCGCCGTTGTTCTTGGCCTGCCGTCGATCGCGCTCGCGCAAACGGGCGCGGACGACGCCGAGGCGCAGGGCTTTCTCACCGAGCGCGGCGAGACGTATCGGCAGCCCGCCGTGTTCGAACTCGCCGCCTGACAGGGGTCGGCGTCGCTCGAGCCGCGACGTCGGCTTGCGAGGGGGGCAAGCGATGGTGGCAGACCCGGGCGACCGGGGTTCGGCAAAGGCCGATGAAAAGAAATGAGCCGATGTGAGCTCGTCCATTTGTCTGGCCGCCGAACCTCGGAAACCACCAAGGCCAGCGGCGTTATCGCTGCACGAGAAGGCCGGATACACGACCGCAAGCACCGCTATCGGATAGTGTCCCGGGGGATGGTGCAGGAGGCCGCGCGCTGCGCTGCGCCAGCCCAGATTGGCGGTGCCGGGGGAACCCGGGCGAATACTGATCCAGGTTAGCGTCGGCGCGGCGCGGGGTGGCATTATGTCTGCATGAGCGTCGGCATGCGGGTCGATCGACCGCGCGGCGTGCCGGAGGCTCCGGATCGCGAAGGATCACGGATCATGGACAAGAACAGGATCAAGGGAACCGCCAAGAAGGCTGAGGGCAGCAGCAAGGCGGCGCTCGGCAAGGGGGCCGGCGACAAGTCGCTCGAGACCAAGGGCAGGATCAAGCAGGCCGAAGGGTCGCTTCAGAAGGCATTCGGCAAGGCAAAGGACGCCCTGCGCAAGGGTTGATGCCGCCGCCGGAAGGCTCCGCCGCCAACTCCCTCCGGCGGCGGGGCCGCGACTGCGCCATGCGGGCAGGCCGGGGGTGCGAGCCGCTTCCGTCACCCGCCATGGGCAGCGGCCGCTTCCGGGGCCGCTACTTCCGGCGATCCGGCCATGCGCTTTCGTGCTATCGTCGGCGATGCGATTCTGACAGGCCGCCGCATCCTCGCGCTGGCACTGACGGACCAGCGGGAGGTCTTTCGTTCATCAGCACTGAAATTCAAGGGAGGAACTTCAATGTCACGAAACCCAGCCACATGGCCGGTCGGGGCCGTCATGGCCTCGGCCCTGGTCGCCGGTCTGCCGGCGGTCGCGCTCGCGGACACCCATGCGCCCGGCCTGAGCCACACCACCGTGCTCTCGGGCCTGTCCGACCCGTGGGACATGGCCTTCCTGCCGGACGGCACCATGTTCTTTACCGAGAAATGCGACGGCCTGTCGGTGCTGCTGCCCGATGGGGAGGTTAACGCCCTGCTCGGGATCGGCGGTTCCGAGGGCTATGCCAGCACCGCGGAGGACCTTTTCTGCGAGGGGCAGGCCGGGATGATGGGTGTCGCGGTCGATCCCGACTTCGAGGAGAATCGCTTCCTCTACGTCTATTCGACCTCAAGCATGGCGGAGCCGGGCACCAACCGGCTGATGCGGTTCACGGTGAGCGACGACCTTGCCGGGGTGGCGGATCGGACCGACCTGATCGAGGATGTCCCCTACAAGCCCGAGGCCAGCGATCAGCCCTTCGGCGGCCCCGGCGCGCATAACGGCGGGCGCGTGCGCTTCGGCCCGGACGGCTATCTCTACCTGACCACCGGCGACATCCACGGCGCCGAGGTCCCGCAAAGCCCGACGCTTCTGGGCGGCAAGGTGATCCGCATCGACCGCGACGGCAACCCGGCCGAGGGCAACAATGTGCCCGAGGGGTTCGACCCGCGCATCTACACCTATGGCCACCGCAATGTGCAGGGCATCGCCTTTCACCCTGATACCGGCCAGCCGATCGCGGCCGAGCACGGTCCGTGGCATTCCGACGAGATCACCGCGCTGGTGCCCGGCGGCAATGGCGGCTGGGACCCGCGCCCCAACATGGCCGGGCGCGGCGACTGCCCCGACGGGTATTGCGGCTACGAGCCCGAGCAGATGGAGGGGATGGATCCGGCCGAGCGCGCCGCCTACATGCCGATGACGGACTTCGAGACCTACCCCGACGCAATGCCGCCCGCCTGGGACAATAACGGCCTGTCGCAGGGCATGACCGCGGCGGTGTTTCTCACCGGCGATCACTGGGGCGAGTTGAACGGCCGCATGGCCGTCGGCTTCATGGGCATCGGGTTCGGGGATACTCCGGTCGGCCAGCGCATCGATCTCGTCGATATCGCCGAGGACGGCCTGTCGGTCCATGACGTGATGGAGATGCCGCTGCCCATGGGACCGGGACGCTTCCGGGCGCTGGTGCAGGGGCCGGATGGCAATCTCTACACCGCGGTCGATGAAGGGAACATCTACCGGGTCGCGCCGGAGTGAATCGGACGCAGCCGTGTCGCCGCGTGGCGATGCGGCTGCGCGCCTGCCCCTTGGAGCGGGCGGTGGCGAGCGCCAACGAAGCACAAGCAGTTCCGGTTGCGCCCTGACCCCGTGACCGCGTTCGCGGCACTCGGCCCGCGAGGCCGGCCCTGCACCGGGCAGATCAGCGCCCCCAGACCCACGCAAAGGATGCCTTCCGATGAAGACACTGACGAGTTTCGCCGCCGCGCTCGCGCTCGCCGCGCCTGCCTTCGCGCAGGATGATGCCCTCACCCTCGAGGTCGCGGAGAGCACGGAATTCGGCCATTACCTGACTGACGGTGCGGGGCGGCCCGTCTATGCCTTCACCACGGACCTTCGGGCATCGGACGGTGAGGGGGCGCAGCTCTCCTGCACCGACGCGGACTGCGTCGAGGCCTGGCCGCCGGTCACAATCGCGGGCACCGCCGAGGCCGGCGCGGGCGCCGATGCGGACCGGCTCGGCACGGCCGGGGACGCCACGCAGCAGATCGTCACCTATGATGGCTGGCCGCTCTATCGTTTCGCCTCCGACGCGGAGGCCGGGGAGCCGCAGGGTTACGGCGTGGCGGCGTTCGGCGGGGAATGGCGCCTGCTCACCCCGGCGGCGAACGCCCTCGCGACGGACGTAGCCGGCGCGGAGACGATCTACGCGAACGCATGCGCCCAGTGTCACGGCCCGGGCGGGCAGGGCATGGCGAGCTTTCCGTCACTCGCCGGCAACAACCCGCACTACATCGCTTCGCGTCTCGGGCAATACCGCGCCGGCGAGGCGATCGGCTCGAATTCCGCCCTGATGCGCCCCGTCGCCGCGGCGCTGTCCGATGACGACATCGCGAACCTCGCGGCCTTCATCGCGACCAATTTCGAGTGACGCCGGAAGTGCATCAGGAGACGCGCACGCGGTCACCCGGTCAGCCGCCGAGCGCTGGCCGCGCGGCGGGTTGATCCGCGCCGGGCGCCGCCGCCGAATGCTAACCGGCATCAGCATGCCCGCGAACCGCCGCTTCTAGGATTGCCGCGGCGTCGCCAAGCGCCGCTCACCCATTGGATCAGGAAGGCAGGCGTGTCTCATGCCCGATGAAGGGCTCCCGCTGGCATCGAAGCCGCCGCGCCCGGCGAGCGCCGGGGGGTGGTTCGCATCGCTCGACCGCGGCGCGCTGCAGACCGTGCTGCTGGGCATCATCGCGGGGGTGCTGGTGCTCGCTGCGCTGGACGCGGCGAGCCTGATCGCGATCCCCATGGTCCTCGCGATCCTGTGCGCGATCGCGCTGGCGCCCTGGGTGCGGTGGCTCGAGCGGTCGGGCGCGCCGGCATCGCTGTGCGCGGCGCTCGTGGTCGGCGGCCTCCTGATGGGGGCGGCGACCACGGTCTATGCGCTCGCACCCTCCGCCGAAGCCTGGAACGAGCGTGCGCCGCAGATCCTGCGCGATGTGGAGCGGCGCGCGCGCGACTTCGCGGCCGGGGTCTCGAGTTCGTTCGCCGTCGAGCCCGAAGACCCGCCCGCCGAAGCGCCCCGGCCGGCCGGCCCGTCCGAACCCGACGAACCAGAGGAGGAGTCGGAGGATGGCGCCGTGGACCGGCTCATGGAGGGCGGGCAGAAGCTGCTGGCGGACTGGGCGATCAACGCGCCGAGGCTCGCCGGAGGGGCGGGCTTCTGGGCCATAATGACCTTCTTTCTGCTGCGCGACCGGGTGATGCTGGGCCGCTTCGGCATGTCGATGATCCGGGGGAATTCGGCGCGCCGGACGGTCGGCCGGGCGATGCGGGACGTGCGCACGAATGTGGCGCGCTACCTCCTGGCGATCACGGCGATCAACGCCGGCCTCGGGGTGTGCACGGCGGTGGCGTTCTACCTGCTCGGCGTGGCGAATGCGCCGCTCTGGGGCGTCGCCGCGGCGCTGCTCAACTTCATGCCGTTCCTCGGGATCGCCATCATGGCGGTGGTCACGCTGGGCGTGGGGATCGTGTCGTTCGACGATCCGGTCATCGCCTTCGCCCCTTTCGGGGTCATCGTCGCGCTGAACCTGATCGAGGCCAATTTCGTCACGCCGTTGATCGTGGGCACGCGCACGCGCATTCCCCCGATCGCGGTGTTCGCGGCGATCGCGTTCGGGGCGTGGCTCTGGGGGGCGGCGGGCGCGCTGGTGGCGACCCCGACGCTGATCGTGGCGATGGCCTTCGTGCGTCGTCTCGACGCCGCCGCGCGCCTGTCAGCGCCGCCGCGCGCGCGAAAAGATGCACGATCAGCGCCATGAGCGCGAACAGCCCGGCGAAGGCAAGCGCCGACGCCGGAAAGCCGATCTCGCGCATCAGCACGACGACGCCCGCCGCGACGAGAAACCCCGCCGCCGAGCGCGAGAAGCGCCGTGACAATCGGCAGCGCGGCCTGCAGGCCCATGCCGCCGACCGCGGCGCCGGCAAGACCGCGCAGCGGATCCCACACCGGCAGCGCCATGCGCGCTCAGCCCTTGCGCAGCATCATGCCGAGCATCACCCCGGCGGCTGCAGCGATCCCCACGGCGGCCAGCGGATGCTCTGTCACCGTCCTGGTGGCCGAGGCGTGGGCATCGCGGCCGGTCTGACTGACCTGCTCACCGGCCTTTCCGATCCCTTCGGACACGTCCTCCGAGATCGCGGCTGCGAGCTTCGTTAGATCCGACCGCAGCGCCTCGATCTGCTCGCCGAGATCCGCGGTGACGGATTTGGTATCCGGATTGGCTGACTTGTTCATGCGAGATCCCCATCAATGGCTCGCGGCCCCGGAGCGTGCCGGGGCCGTATCGACGGTGTGCCGACACATGCCGCCAGAACCGTTCCTTTCGGGCTGGCGGAGGCGCGTGTCGCCAGGCCCCGTCCGATCACCGCAGGCCGAAGAACCCAAGGATGATCAGTACGATCACCACGAGGCCGACAATGTATATGATTCCGTTCATCTGATCCCTGCCTGTCCTGCTGCCGCCGATGATCATTCATCGGGATCAGATTACCCCCGACACCTCGGGAGCTTCACAACATGGATCAGCCTCACGGAAAAAGATCACGCAACGAGTTCATCCTGAACAATGCTTCAGGCGGCGGCAGCCCCGGTTTCGCAAGGCTTGTTCGATCGCAACGCGCCGATGAGAGTCGCGATGAGCAAGGTCATGAGCGCCTTGAGGCGGACAAGGATCTTGCGGAGGTTGTGGCCGCAGGCGCACAGGACGGCGAATACGGCATCGCCGAGCGTGTCCTTGAGCGGGCAGCGCGTCAGGCGTCCGTCGGGACTCTGTCGCACAAATCGATTGATGGCCGGACTCCCCCTTTCCCCGGTCAGACTCATCCCCCGGCCTCGGTGATGGGTATGCCGAGCGCGGTGAAGCCGTTGAGCACGGCGATCCGGATCCGGAGCTCGGCCACCTGACGGCCGAATTCGCGCGCCGCGAGGCGTTGGCCCGGGAGCTTGACGCAAGTGCATCTTCGTCCCTGCGCGGCTTCGGCGGTGGTATCCGCTCCATCGTCTCCGGAGCGTACGACCCGGATACTTCGAGGTCCGCAATGCCTCGTTGCGCTCCCGCGCTCAACGGCTCGTCTCCTTCCCAACCGGCTTGACGCCCGCCGCCGGGTTCATCGCCAGAATGTCGCGCTCTGA
>SLQD01000067.1 GCA_007131685.1 Paracoccaceae bacterium
TGCTGCCGCCCTTCCTGCGCGCGATCGACGGGCTTCAGCCGGTCGTGCCGGCTGCGGGTGGAGAGGGCGCCGGGACGGGCGCGACGCTCGAGGGCCCCGACCCGGCCAGCGGCGCGCTGCGTGTCGCCTATGATCCGCAGGACCACCCCGACCCGCAGCTCTCCGTCGAGCCCGCCGGGCCGGACGGCGCGGTGCGCGTCCTGCTCGACGGGGCCGTGATCGCGCGGCTCGAGGATGCCGAGGGGCTCGCTGCGGAGGATCTCGCGCTGGTGGCCCGGCCCGGCGCCTGAGCCGGGTCAGGTCCAGGGCCGCGGGGACTCGGCATAGGCGACATAGAGCGGATGGCGGGGATGGCCGTGCCGGGTCAGGCCGAGATGGAACAGCGCCGCCCCGCTGCGCCGCAACAGCCCCTCGACGGCCGGCCCGCGCGCGAGATGCGCGCCATGCGTGCCCCAGGCGCAGATCACCCGGTCCGCCCAGGGTGCGCTCTCGGCGATCGCGGCGTCGTTGTCCGGGCCGACGGGATCGGGCACGCGCCGCAGCGCGCGCGGATCGGTCGCGCGCCAGGCGAAGATGTTGCACACCCGAAAGCCGCCATAGCCCAGCGCCCGGGCCCGGCGCTCGCAGCGCTCCACGGTGGGATCGTTCTGCAGCTCGGTGGCGGTGGAGGGATTGAGCATCACGAACAGCACCCGCGGCGCCTCCGCCTCCCAGATCCGGGTGAGCAGGTAGCGATAGCGTTCGCAGGGCGAATAGACCGCGGTGCTCGCGGCATCGCCCTTGAGATGGCTGCGGGTCGTCATCGCGCCCGGATAGCGGCGCCGCGCCGCGCCGGCAAGGGGCGCCCCCGCGATGCCCCCGGAGGGGGCGGACCTCAATTGCTGTCGGCCTCGTCGGCGCTCGGCGGGGCGTTGCGGCTGGCCTCGCTGGTGGTGACGGGGGCGGACTGGGCGCGCGCGCCGGACCCGGCCTGTTGCGCGGGGTCGGTGATGCCGTGATGGCGCAGATGCAGCGGCGGGGCGCTGCCCTCCTTGTCCTGGCCCATGTAGAGCGTCATGTGCGGGAACGGAATCTCGACCCCGGCCTCGTCGAGCACCTGCTTGATGATCTCGTTATAGGCACGGCCCACGGCCCATTGCATCCCCGGCCGCGTCTTGATGCGCCCGCGCACCACCACGGCGGAGTCGCCGAGTTCCGTCACGCCCTGGATGTCGAGCGGCTCGAGTATTTCCGAGCCCAGATCGCTCGCGCGCAGGATCTCGTCGGCCTTGTGCATGAGTTCGCGCACCTCGGCGACGTTCTCGCGATAGGCGACGCCCACCTCGGCGACATGATAGGCGAAGCCCTTCATGAAGTTGGACACCATGTCCACCGAGCTGAACGGGATCAGGTGATAGGTGCCCGAGACGTCGCGCAGCCCCACCGAGCGGATCGTCAGCCGCTCGACCACGCCGGTGGTGCCGCCCGCCGTGACCACGTCGCCCTCGTTCATCGCGTTCTCGACCTGGATGAAGGCGCCGGTGATGATGTCCTGCACGAGCTTTTGCGCCCCGAAGCCGATGGCGAGGCCGAACACCCCCGCCCCGGCGAGCAGCGGTGCGATATTCACCCCGAGCTCCGACAGTGTCAGCATCGCCGCGATGATCACCAGCGCCACGAGGAAGGCATTGCGAAACAGCGCCAGCAGCGTGCGTTCGCGCGCCGTCGGCACGCTGCCGACCTCCGGGTTGAGCCGATACTCGACCACCGATGACACGCCGATCCAGATCAGCGCCGTGATCAGCAGCACGATCGCCGCCGAGACCAGCCGCGAAACCGTGTCGCGCCCGACCTCGGAAGCCAGCCAGCCGAGGAAATCGAGCAGCTGCCAGCTCTGCGCGATCGAGATCACCACCGCGAGCGCCACGAGCCCGCGGATCACCTTCAGAACCGTCGGCACGAAGGCGTTGAGCCGGTCCTCGAGAAGCGGCATCGAGCGGCGCATATCCTCCGGCAGCCGCAGCCCGCCGGAGATCACACGCGAGATCAGCACCATCGCCACGACCCCGGCGAGCACAGCGAACACCGAATTGAGGGTCGCGCGCAGCATGAATTGCAGCGCATCCCCCGGCTGCGCCGACCAGATCACGAACAGCGCGATCAGGTAGCCGATGGCGAGCCAGTGCCAGACCGCGGCGAGCATCGCCTCGAGCCGACCGATGAGATCGGACGGGTCGCGCTCGTTGCGCGCGCGCAGCGCGCGCGCGACGTGGCCGCGATTCTGAAGGATGACCAGGATCGCCACGATGAGCGCCGTGACCACGATCAGCATGGTCAGGCTGCGCCCCACGGCGAAACTGACCGTCGCGTTCACGATCGGCACGATGAGCAGGATGCCGTAGCCGAGCAGGCTCACCAGCCGCGAGGCCCAGAAATACCAGTAGGCGGCGGTCTCGTCGCTCATCGGCGCAAACCGCAGCCGCCCGAAATTCGGCGCGAAGATCGCTCGCAGCAGAACCTTGGTGATCTCGATCAGCAGGAAGGCATTGAGAAACAGGCTCTGGCGGAAATCCATCCCGCCGGCCTCGCCGAAGGCCAGCGCGAAGGCGTAGCCCCCCGCCCAGGCGATCAGGATGATCAGCGCGTCGATCACGCTGGAGCCGATCAGCCGGGCGAGCTGCGTGATCCAGCCGCCGCCATTGGCGCGCGCCGACATCGCCCGGAAGATCCGCCGGCCGAGCGCGCGCAGCCCCGCAAACAGCGCCAGCGTCACCACCACCACGAGCGCGAGCGCCGTCGCCGTGCTCTGCAGCTCGTCCCAGTCGATCTGCTCGGGGGTCGTCACCGCCCCGATCACGTCGCCCAGCGCACCTGTCACATCGCGCGCGAACCCCGTCGCGCCCTCGGCGACGCCACGGGTCTGCTCGGCGATCTCGCGCGCGAGCGACACGCTCGGCTCGGGTTCGGGCTCGGCTTCGGCGCTGTCGGGCACCTGCTCGGCCGTGGCGAGCAGCTGGCGGATCAGCGCCGCGCGCGCCGCGTCGTCCTGCAGGATCTCGGCGAGGGCGCGCGCGGCATCGGGCTCGCTCGCGGTTTCGGCGGCCTGCGCGGGCGCTTCGTCGGCGGGCGCGTCGAACAGGCTCTGCGCCGCGGCAGTACCGGCAAGGAGCCCCGCGAGAAGGAGGGCGGAGAGGAAACGGATCGGTCGCATGCACTGTCCCGGTTGAATTTGGCCCTACCATAAGGGTTTTGCGGCGGGGGAAAACCCCTGCGCCGCGCCGTTGCGCGCGCCCGCGGCGCGATGCATGATGGCCCCCGGAGGTCGGGATGGACAGGCAGGCGCGCCGCCTGGCGCGGCAATTCGACAGTCTCGCGCGCGCGCTGCCGCCGCTGCGCTCACCGATCGCGCGGCTCGTGGCGCCGGGGGCCTGGCCGTTGCGGGTGCCGGCGGCCACGGTGCTGGTGGTGGGCGGTCTGCTCTGGTTCCTGCCGTTCTTCGGGCTCTGGATGCTGCCTTTGGGGCTGTTGCTGCTTGCGGTCGATGTGCCGCGGCTGCGGCCGATGGTGACCGCGGCGCTGATCCGGGGGCGGCGCTGGATCGCGCGGCGGCGCGCGGTCCGGCGGTGCGCGCGAAAGTGATCGCGCGCGGGCGTGCCGGGCACGACGAGCCCCCATATGCACGGGGCGCGGGAGTGACCGCGCGTCTTTGAGTGAGTGGCGCGGATGCGCGAGCGTGTTCAGCTCGGCCTCGTGGTGGGCTTTTTCGTTCTGGTCCTGGTCTACACGGTTGCGGTGATGGCGCTCCACTGAGCGCGGCGGTCAGGCCCGGAAGACGCGGGACGGGTGCAGCATGCCGGCACGGTAGGTGCCGATGGCGACGGCGCGCCCGTCGAGGCTGGCCCAGGCCGTGTCGCCGAATTCGGCATCGGCGGTGAGCACCTCTGCGGGATTGCCGTTGCGCATCCGCGCGGCGCCGGCCGCAGTGGTGCGCAGCTCGGGCAGATCCGCGAGCGCCGTTTCGAGCGGCAGGAGCCGGGCCTCGAGCGCCGGGGTTCCCGCCTCGTCGGCGATCACCTCGGCACTCACCGCCTCTGCCGCGTCGAAGGGCCCCGACCACACGCGGCGCAGCGTCTCGACATGCGCCGGGCAGTCGAGCGCGGCGCCGAGATCGCGCGCGATCGCGCGAACATACCCCCCCTTGCCGCAGACCATCTCGAACACGGCACGGTCCGGCTCGGACCGCTCCACCAACTCCAGCCGCTCCACGAAGAGCGGCCGCGCGGCGATCTCCATCGCCTCGCCGTCGCGCGCACGGGCATAGGCGCGCTCGCCGTCGATCCTGACGGCGGAGTATTGCGGCGGCACCTGCATGATCGCGCCGCGAAAACGCTCCAGCGCGGCGTCGATGGCGGCGTCCTCCGGGCGTGCGCCGCTTTCGGCGATCACCCGCCCCTCGGCGTCGTCGGTGTCGGTGCCCACGCCGAAGCGCACCGTGAAGCGGTAGCATTTGAGCGCCTCGGTGACATGGGGCACGGTCTTGGTGGCCTCGCCGAGCGCGACGGCGAGCACCCCGGTCGCGGCCGGATCGAGCGTGCCGGCATGGCCGGCCTTCTTCGCGTCGAGCGCGCGGCGCACCTGGTTGACGATCGTCGTCGAGCCGACGCCGGCGGCCTTGTCCACCACCAGCCAGCCGGAAATGTCGCGCCCCTTGCGCCTGCGTGCCATGTCGCCCCCCTTCGGATCGCGCCGTTCGCCTAGCGCCCGGGCGCGCGGGGGTCAACGCGGGGGAGACAACCTGTCCGCGCCCGGGCTCACTCGGCGGGGCGTACCGTGCCGAGGATCGGCCCCATGCGCCGGCCCCAGTCCGACCGGTTCAGCGCGGGGGCGTGCAGCCGCGAGATGTTGCCATCGAGATAGAGCGCCTGCGGCGTCTCCAGAGCGTCGCGAAACAGCCGCGCGAATTCGTGGAATGTCACGGGCTCCTGGGAGATGGCGAAATAGGCCCGGCGGCCATCCTCGCTCACCCCGACCCCGTTGCGGATGAAGCGCGACTCGGAGCCTTCCGTGAAGCGTGGATGCAGCGCCCCGTCGAGGACGAGCATCGGCCCCGACTGCGTGGCGTGGCGGCAGTCGGGCTGCGTCTCGGCGAAGGACCGCGTCTCGATCACCTCGAAGCCGTCCGTGCGGATGCAGAACACCCCGTTGGGCAGGAGCCCGAAATTGCCCGGACCCGGATTGGTCACGAGCGGCGCGCGTTGCTCGCCATCCTCGACATAGAGCCCCACCGGGCTGCGATCCGGGTGATACATGCCGGCATTCATCGCGAAGCCGAGCCGCGCCCCCTCCTCGGAGAGCAGCGCGTCGACGGCGTCGAAACTGCCCAGCACCGTGCCGTCGGGGCCCGTATGCCAGAGCCGCAGCGTGTCGCGCTCGGCCTCGGCGCGGCACAGCGTGTAGCTCATACCGTCATGCTCATAGGGTCCACAGGCCTCCGCCGTGCCCGCCGCCAACGCCAGCCCCGCCACCGCGAGCGCGCCCCTAATCGCCGCGATCGTCATCGGCCCGCAGATCCCGCTGCACCTGCTCATCCGCGAACAGCCGCCGCGTGTCGTCGAGGATGTCGAAGGTGGCATCGGTCACGAATCGCAGCTCGGGCACGAATTTGAGGGTTATCGACCGGCCCAGCAGGCGGCGCAGCTCGCCCTGGTTGCGCGCCAGCGCCGCGATCGCCGCCTCGCTCTCGCCGCCGCCGAGCGGCATCACCGGCACCGTCGCGACGCGCAGATCCGGCGAGGTGCGCACCTCGCCCACGGTGATCGACATGCGGGTGAGGTCGGGATCGTGCACTTCGCCGCGCGCGAGCATGTCCGACAGTGCGCGCCGGATGAGCTCGCCGACGCGGAGCTGGCGCTGGGAAGGGGTGGAGGATGCGCGCTTGCGTGCCATGACAGGCATCTAGGTTATCATGCCCGCCCCCGCAACCAAAGCCTTTGCAGCAAGGCCGCACCGCGTTAAGCAGCGTCCGGCAGCAAGGGGGCGCGCATGACGGACGGACCGCGGATCGTGATCGCCGGCGCATCGGGCCGGATGGGGCGCATGCTCGCCCGGCTCGCCGCCGAAAGCGGGCGCGTGACGCTCGCGGGGTGCCTCGAGCGCCCGGGCCATGACTGGATCGGCCGCGATATCGGCACCGCGATGGGCGAGGCCGCGCTCGGCGTCGCGGTCTCGGCCGATGCCGATGCCTCGCTGCGCGCGGCCGATGCGCTCATCGATTTCACCACCCCCGACGCCACCGCCGATCTCGCCGCCCGCGCCGCCTCGGCCGGGGCGGTGCATGTGATCGGCACGACGGGCATGGCCGAACGCCATCTCGCCGCGCTCCGCGCTGCGGCGGCGCACAACGTCGTGGTGCGGGCGGGCAACATGAGCCTCGGCGTGAATCTGCTCGTCGAGATCACGCGGCAGGTCGCCGCCGCGCTCGATGCCGATTACGACATCGAGATCACCGAGGCCCATCACCGCCACAAGGTCGATGCGCCCTCGGGCACGGCGCTGATGCTCGGCGCGGCGGCGGCGGAGGGGCGCGGCGTGGCGCTCGAGGCGGTGTCCGATCGCGGCCGCGACGGCATCACCGGCGCGCGCGAACGCGGCGCCATCGGGTTCGCCGCGCTGCGCGGCGGCGATATCGTGGGCGAACACGACGTCATGTTCGCAGGCGAGGGCGAGCGCATCATCCTGCGCCATGTCGCCTCGGACCGCGCCGTCTTCGCGCGCGGTGCGCTGCGCGCGGCGCTCTGGGGGCAGGGGCGCGCGCCCGGGGAATACGGGATGCGCGACGTGCTCGGGCTCTGAGCCTCAGAAATCGATGGCGCGGCCCTTGAGTTCCCAGTCGCCGTAGCGCACCGGCTCGGGGCCCTTGCGCCCGCCCAGCTCGCGCGGGATCTCGATCGCCTGTTCCTGGCGTCGGCGCTCCTCGGCTTCGGCGAGGGCACGGCGCGCGGCTTCGGGAAGGTCGTCCGTCTCGCTCATCTCGGGCTTTCCTGCTGACCTGCGCATGATATACCGCGCGGGTTGTGCAGGACAAGGGCAGCAGGAATGGCACGCGCGCCGGTCAGGGAACCCGAACGCGGGGCGGCACTCGCGCTGCTTTCGGAGGTGTTCGACGCGGGGCGCATGCTGTCCGAGGCGGCCGAGGGCGGCGCGCTCCGCGGGCTCGACGCGGCCGGGCGCGCGCGCGCACGCCGGCTCGCGACGGTGACGCTGCGCCACGTCGAGCGTGCCGACACGATCCTCGCCCCGCATCTGCGCAAGGCCCCGCCTGCCCGGGTGCGCGCGATCCTGCGCCTCGCCACGGTGGAGATGCTCGAACTCGGCGCGCCGGCGCACGGGGCGGTCAATGCCGCGGTGACGCTCGCACGGGCCGGGCGGCGGCAGGCGCATCTGTCGGGGCTCGTCAATGCGGTGCTGCGCAA
>SLQD01000172.1 GCA_007131685.1 Paracoccaceae bacterium
GTCGCCCAGCTCAAGCTGCGCGAGTCGCGGCTCGACAAGGTGCGCGGCGAGGCCCGCGCGCGGCCCGGCGACCTCGTCGACGTGACCGAATACCTCAAGCCGGGCCCCGAGGAGATCTTCGGCATGTTCCCTCCGCGGCTCGGCGGCTGGTTCATGCAGCTGTGCGAGCGCCGCGGCTGGCAGGGAAAATCGATCCCGATGAAGGTGCGCACGACCCGCTTTTCCGGCTTCATCCGCCTGCGCGCCCTCGGTGCGCTGCGCCGCTGGCGCCCGCGCAGCCTGCGTCACGCGCAGGAGATGGCCTGGGTCGCGCAGTGGCTCGACCGGATCACGCGCGCGCTCGAGCGCGATCCCAAGGCCGCCATCGAGATCGCCGAATGCGCGCGGCTCGTTCGCGGCTACGGCGCGACCCTCAAGCGGGGCCTGCGCAACTGGGAACTGATCGATGCGCGGCTCATCGCGCCGGGCCTCGCCGGCGATTATGCAACCAGCCACTTCGCCGATGCGGTGCTGCAGGCCCGGCTCGCGGCGCTGAAGGACCCGGACGGCACCGCGCTCGATAACATGATCGCCGCCTTCGAAGCGACTATCGGGCGCGACCCCGCGCCAGGGCGGGCCTTGGAGACGGCCTGATCGCCTTGGCGCTGCCGGCCGTGCGCGACGCCGTTTCCGGCCACCCTCGACCGTGACGGCACGCACGTCGCGCAGCCGGTCCGTTTCAGCCCCTGGGCCGGATCAGCCGTAGAGATAGTTCGGCAGCCACAGTCCGATCGCCGGGAACATGTAGAACAACACCATCGCGACGAACACCATCGCGAGGAAGGGCAGGATCCCGTAGAAGATCGTCATCAGATCCATGTCCCGCGCCACCCCCTTGAGATAGAACGCCGACATCGCCATCGGCGGGGTCAGGAACGAGGTCTGGATGTTGAGCGCGATCAGCACCCCGAAGAACAGCGGATCGATCCCGAAGGCCGGCAGCAGCGGCAGGAAGATCGGCACGAAGATCACGATGATCTCGGTCCATTCCAGCGGCCAGCCGAGCAGGAAGATGATCACCTGCGCCAGGATCAGGAACTGCAGCGGCGTGAGGTTGAGCGCGTCGATCCAGCTTTCGATGACGCTGTGGCCGCCCAGCAGGGAAAACACCGACGAGAACGCCCAGGAGCCCACGAAGAGCCAGCAGACCATCGCACTCGATTTCGCCGTCAGGAAGACGGACTCCTTGAGCCGCTCGGTCGTCATCGCGCGGTAGCCGATGGCCAGCAGGATCGCGCCGGCCGCGCCCATCGCCGCAGCCTCGTGCGGCGTGGCGAGCCCGAACAGGATCGCGCCGAGCACGGCGAGGATCAGGAAGGCCAGCGGCAGGAAGGAGGTGGCGAGATCGAACATGATCCGCCCGCGCGAGACATACTGCGACGCGATCGCGGGTTTCGGCGCGAGCGAGGGGTTGAGCCAGGCGCGCACCATGATCAGCAACACGTAGAGCCCCGCCAGCATCAGCCCCGGAAACAGCGCCGCCGCGTAGAGCCGCACCACCGACACGCCGCTGGTGGCGGCGTAGAGGATCAGCATGATCGAGGGCGGGATCAGGATGCCGAGGCACCCCCCCGCGCAGATCACCCCGGCCGAGAGCTTGCGGTCATAGCCCGCCTTGAGCATCGCCGGCAGCGCCAGAAGCCCCATCAGCGTGACGACCGCGCCGACGATGCCGGTCGCGGTGGCAAACAGCGCGCAGGTGATCAAGCTCGCCACCGCAAGCGAGCCGGGCACGTTGCGCGTGGCGAGCTGCAGGCTCGAGAACAGCTTGTCGAGGATGTTCGCGCGCTCGACCATGTACCCCATGAACAGAAACAGCGGCACGGCGATCAGCACCTGGTTGGACATCACGCCGTAGGTGCGCTGCACCAGAAGGTTGAAGATCGCCGGGCCCATCGCGTAATAGCCAAAGCCGAACGCCATCGCGATGAGCGTGAAGGCGATCGGAAAGCCCAGCAGGATCAGGAAGATCAGCAATCCCAGCATCAGGATTCCGACCTCGGGGTTCGACAGGCCCATCATCATCGCGGGGCGCTCCCCGGGTCGGTCTCCGCGTCGCCGAGAATCTGCTGTGCGCGCTCCACATCCACCTCGCGCACATCGCTCAGCCGCGGCGGCCAGTCACCGTCGCGCAGGCACAGGACGCAGCGCATGATCTCTGCCAGGCCCTGCAGGAACAGGAAACTGCCGGCGAGCGGGATCAGGGACTTGAACCAGGAGACCGGCGGCGCACCCGGCCCCGATGCGGCGCGCTCGCCGATGCGCCATGAGGCCTCGGCGTAGCTGTAGCCGGCATAGACCAGCGCGATGATCGCCGGAAAGAAGAAGACAAGATAGAGAACGAGATCGATCACCGCCTGCTTGCGCGGGGTGAAGAGCCGGTAGATCACGTCGCCGCGCACATGCGCCGCCACGCTGAGCGCATAGGCGCCGGCCATGATGAAGATGGTGCCGTAGAGCATGTAGCCCATGTCGTAAGCCCACGCCGTGGGCGAGCGCATGACGTAGCGCATGAAGACCTCGTAGACGATGAGGGCGATCATCGCCAGGATCGTCCATGCGAAGAGCTTGCCGACCAGCGTGTTCAGCCGGTCAATGGCATGCACGATGCGCAGCATCTCGGGCAACCTCGCTCATCCGGTGAAAGCGCGTGCCGGGGCGGGGGGTGCTGCCCCCCGCCCCGATCTCATCGGGTGGCGCTCAAAGCGATTCCACGGGGATCTGCGGTTCGCCGAAGAAGTGGCGATAGGCCTTCTCCTTGGGCGCCTCGTTGATCATGTTGAACCCGACGACATCGCGCACCCAGGCCATCTGGCTCTCGATCACGCGCCCGAAGAACTCGTCCTCGTCGCTGTTGCGCTCGATCACGCGCTCCCAGGCATCGAGCTGCGCCTCGAGGATCTCGTCTGGGGTGATGTGCAGGGTCACGCCGTGGTCCTCCACGAGCGCCATCTGGTCCTGCGGGTAGCGGCTCATCGCCTTCCAGGACATGTCGGTCGAGGCGGCCTCGGCGGCGTTGGAGATGATCGCCTGCAGATCCTCGTCGAGCTCGTTGAACTGAGTGCGGTTGAAGGACAGCTCGAACGCCTCGCAGTCCTGGTGGTAGCTCTGCAGCATCCAGTAATCGGCGACGTCCTGGAAGCCCAGATGCTTGTCCGAGGAGGGGTTGTTGAACTCGGCGGCATCGATCACGCCGCGGTCGAGCGCGGGCACGATGTCGGGGCCGCCGAGGATCGTCACGGCCGAGCCGAGCTCCTCCATCAGGTCGGCGGCGAGGCCGACGGTGCGGTAGCGCAGCCCCTCGAGCTCCTCGGCGCGCGTGATCGGGCTGCGGAACCAGCCGAGCGCCTGGGTCGGCATCGGGCCGGTGAGATAGCCCACGAGATCGAGGCCAAGGACGTCCTGGACGAGCTCGTCATAGAGCTCCTGTCCGCCGCCATACTTCATCCAGCCGAGGAACTGGTTGCCGTTCCAGCCGAAGGCCGGCGGCGTGCCGAACAGCGAGGCGGCCTTGCTCTTGCCGTACCAGTAGGCGGTCACCCCGTGTGCGCCCTGCAGCGAGCCGCCCACGATCGCGTCCTGCAGTTCGAGCGCGCCGACGACCGAGCCGGCCGGCAGCAGGTTGATCTGCAGCCGCCCGCCGGCCATCGCGTTGACCTTGTCCACGAAGTCCTGGGCGAACTCGTGGAAGATGTCGCCCGAAGGCCAGCCGCTTTGCATGGTCCAGGTGACGGACTGGGCGCGTGCGACACGCGGCGCCCCGATGACCGCAGCACCGCCGACGGCCGAAGCAGCACCGGCCCGAAGGAAATTGCGCCGGCTCGCGGCCGGGGTCTTGTGCGTCGTAATGGATGTCTTGGGGGTTTCTTGCGCTTTCGTCATGGCGTCCTCCCTGTGACAGGGCGCGCCGCGTAATATGCAGCCGCCCGCTTAAAGCCCGCGACACGGACTCCTCCCCTGCGCCGACAATCTTGCGTGAAACGCCTGATGCCGGCACCGTGATGATAGGCAAGCGCCAGTGCAACGCAATCTTTTTTCGTTGCGTCCTACAGGCCGCGCAGCGGCGCGCATTTCACGGGCGGCCTGCGCCACATGCGGGGCGCGGCGAAGATGCCGCCGCATCCCGGGTCCGGGGCGCCCGGTCAGCGCCGGCGCGACAGAGGGCCGCGTCATGGCCTGTTCGCACAGCACCCCGGTGCGGCCTGCGCGACGAGGGGGCTCTGATTCGCGCAACGGGCGCGCATCGCCCGGACCCTTTCTGTGACCGCCGCAACCCGGGCGGCGCGGCGCATGGATGCGCACCCGGGTCGCGGCCGCGCATCCATGCGCGCGCGGCCTTCGGTGTCGCGTTGCGGCCGGCACCGCGCTACACGGGGTAAAGGTGATCAGGGAGTAGACCATGGAAATCCGCCAATCGGGCTCGGTGCCCGCCCGGCCCGCACCGCGGGAATATTTTTCCGGCTCGGTGTGGCAGCAGGCGATCTGCGATCCTTCCGACGAAACCGCCCTGCGCGCGCTCCTCGTCACCTTCGCGCCCGGCGGGCGCACCCATTGGCACACGCACCCGAAGGGCCAGACGCTCGTCGTGACCGCGGGGAGCGGCCTCATCCAGCGTCGCGGCGGCCCGGTGCAGGCCATCCGCGCCGGCGACACCGTCTGGATCCCGCCCGGCGAGGAGCATTGGCACGGCGCGGGGCCGCAGACGCTCATGTGCCATGTCGCGATGCAGGAGTCCGAGGGCGGCGTCGGGGCGCACTGGCTCGAGCCGGTCACCGATGCGCAGTATCGCGGCGAAGATTGAACCCGGCCGCTGCGAGCGGGCCGATCCCGCCGGATCGATGGCGTCCCGGCGCCGCGCCGGAACAGCCTCGGCGCTCGTGGGATGCCGCAGCGGGGCGGCATCGCCCCGGACCGCAATGACGGCCATGGCGGTGATCGGTCCGACGTCGGGAGCCTTCAGCAGGAGCCGAACAAACCGCTTGCCGTGCGCGAGCGATCCATGCACGGTCCGCCCCATGACGACGACGGCTGTATCAGCGCCGGACGCGCGGCGGCGATCGGTGGACCGGGCGGGGTCCGGAAGGTAATGCACAAGGCGCCGAAAGACCGTGCGCTGCATGCCCCCGGGCGCCATCGTCGGGATCACGGTCGCGCGTTCCTCCGGAGCCTCATTCGGCGGCCCGCCCATCCCGAGACGCGCCAGCGGGGACCGGGTCCGGCTCCTGGCGCCGTCCTGCCTCGCCAACCCGTTCCCACCGTCCCGGGGACGGCATGCGGAGCGGGCTGTTCGATGCCCTCCATGAGGGGGCGACGAAATCGCGCAATCGACGAGCGACAGGCTGCTTCGCGCGCCACGACACGGCCCAACGCCTTGATCCGACGCACCCCGAAACATGGAGCCACCCCGGATGACTCGCCGTGAGCATGCTTCCACCGAACGCGAGCAGGTCAAACGGCCACAGGACCACGTCGTCGATATCGACACGGCGGATGAACTTCCGCATCGGGTCCTGATCAACACCAGCCCGAAGGCCGGGACATACCTGCTCGCATCGATTGTCGAGCAGCTCGGATTCCGTCATTCCTATTACCATCTTCAGGCCAGGAAACTGCAGGCATACGATCGCAACGATCTCGACCAGGGCCTGAAACACCCGCGGCGTTTCGACGTCCCCCTGGAGCTCTCCGAAAGCCGGAAACTGGTCAGGAGCGGCGAACTGGCTGTCGGTCACCTCGAACACTCGCGCGAACGGGAGCATCTGTTTCGCAACTTCAGGATCATCCTGGCGCAAAGGGAAATAAGATCGGCACTCGTCTCATATGCGCGAATGCTCGGATTCGCCGGAAAGGCAGGTCCCGAACTTACGGAAAGGATCGGGAATGAGGGTGTGAGCGCGCTGATCGCGGACCGCGGCGCAGGGCTGCTCAGGACGATCGAGCGCATGATTCCATGGAGGGATTGTGGCAATGTTCTCTTCGTGCGCTTCGAGGATCTTCACGCCGATCCCTTTAACGTCACCGGAGCAATATCCGAATTCCTCGGTGTGCAGGTGGATGATCCATCCGAGACCATGCGGCGCGCGAGGGACAAGCACACTTTCACCAAGAGCCAGAGGTTCCCGGATCTGTCCTGGGATGATGCAGCGGAGGAGCTTTTCGAGCGACTGGGTGGCCCTGAGCTCAACAGGCGCCTCGGGTACGAAAACGAATGACGATGCATGCGGGGGCGCCCCGGTCCGTGCCTTCGCCCCCGGTCACGCGCCCGCGCGCGGGCTGAGCGCCGCGCGCGCGGGTGCCGCGGATCCAGACCGCGCTGCCGGCAACACCGCGCAAGCGCGCCTTCGTTCACCGTGCCGGCCTGGTCGGCCGCGTCGTCCGGTCATTCCCTGCTCCGCCGCAGGGGGCGGGATGCGCGCTCAGGCCGCGCGCGACTCGATGCCCGAGATTGCCTGCACGAGATTGTCCTCGGTGACTTCGTCCGCGGTGAATTCACGCATGATCCTGCCGTGATACATCGCGATGACCCGGTCGGAAACGCGCAGGATTTCCGGCATCTCCGAACTGATCACCATCACCGCATAACCCGAATCCGCCAGCTCGCGGATCAGGTTGTGAATCTCGCCCTTGGCGCCGACATCGATGCCGCGGGTGGGCTCGTCCACGATCAGCAGGCGCGGCTTCATGGCGAGCCATTTGCCGATGACGATCTTCTGCTGGTTGCCGCCCGACAGGTTGCCCACCGTCTGGCGCCAGCTCGGCGAGCGGATGTCGAGCCGGTCGCGATACATGTCGTAGATCGCGATCTCGCCGCCGTTGGAGATCATCGGCCCCGCGGTCAGATCGCCGATCTGCGGCAGAGTCATGTTGTCGCGGCAGTTCATGCCGAGCACGAGGCCCTGTTCCTTGCGGCTTTCGGGGATCAGCGCCATGCCGTGGCGGATCGCCTCGACCGGCGAGGCGATGGTGACCTCGTTGCCGTCGAGCAGGATGCGCCCGCCGGTGGGCGCGCGCAGCCCGAACAGGGTTTCGGCGATCTCGGTGCGCCCGGCGCCCACGAGGCCGTAGAACCCGACCACCTCGCCGGCGCGCACCCGAAAGCTGATATCCTCGAACAGGCCCGCGCAGGTCAGGTTGTCAAGCTCCAGCACCGTCTCGCCGGGCGCGTTCGTGGCCTCGAGGCGGCTGTAGTCGAGCGAGCGGCCGATCATCATCTGCGTGATCTCGTCCTCGTCGGTCTCGGCGGTCACGACCGTGCCGCGATAGGCGCCGTCGCGCAGCACGCTGATGCGGTCGGAGATGTGGAAGATCTCCTCCATGCGGTGCGAGATATAGACGA
>SLQD01000252.1 GCA_007131685.1 Paracoccaceae bacterium
ATTTTTCATGGCGCATGCGCGCCGCGATCAGGAGAGAGCCGATGAAGGTGAGAAATTCGCTCCGCTCGCTCAAGCAGCGCCATCGCGATTGCCGCGTCGTGCGCCGCAAGGGCCGCGTCTATGTCATCAACAAGACGCAGGGACGGTTCAAGGCCCGCCAGGGCTGACACCGCCGCGGCAGGCCGCGAGGCGATGGACCATGACGGGCCGGCGGGTGATCCCCCGGCCCGTTTGCTTGCGGGCGAACCGCACCCGGCTGCGGACCTCAGAGGAAATCCTCCTCCACGTCACTCACCGATATCCCCATCTGCTCGAGGCCGTATTCGAGGTTCTCGGCAAGATGCGGCATTCCCATGAGGTATTCCGAGGTCGGCGTGCTCGCCTCGCGCATCGCGGTGGCGACCGCTTCCTCGAAATCCTCCGCCTCGAAGGCCTCGCGCCCGACCCAGGCGAGCGCGACGAGATTCGCCTTCTCGTCGACATTGAGCCCCTCGATGAACTCGGCGAGCTCGGCCTGCGCGAGCCGGCCCTCGCGCGCCTGAAAGATCACATGAACGACCTTGCGCGGGCTGATTTCCAGCATGATTCCTCCGCCCGTTGGGCCGACCAGTCTCGCGCGCCGCCGCCCGGCGCGCAAGTACGACCCGCTCAGCCGCGTGCGAAGAGTCGGAAATAGAGCCCGTCGGGCAGGAACTGGCCGAGCCGGAACGCCCAGGCGAAGGGGGCGGGGAAGCTGCGCTTGAAGCCGCCCGCAGCCATCTGCTCGAAGATGGTGCGCGCCGCATCTGCGGGTTCCATGAGCATCGGCATGTGAAAATCGTTCTTGTCGGTCAGCCGGGTGCGCACGAAGCCCGGATTGGCCACCTGCACTTCCACGCCGGAGCCGCGCAGATCGGCATGCATCGACTCGGCCAGATGCAGGACACCGGCCTTCGATGCGCCGTATCCGATCGAGCCGGGCAGCCCGCGAAAGGCGGACAGGCTGCCCACCAGCATCACGTGCCCCTCCCCGCGCGCGACCATGTCGGGCACCGCCGCGCCGAGCACCCGGGCCGCGCCGGTGAAATTGACGTCGCACATCGTCTCGACCTGCTCGGGGTTCCAGTCCTGCGCCCGCTGCGGCCAGTAGGCCCCGGCGCAGTAGATCACCCCGTCGAGCGGGCCGGCCTCGGCAGCGGCGGCGCGCACCGATTCGGCGCTGCGCACATCGGCGGTGACCACCTGCGCGCGGCCCGGCAGTTCCGTGGCCACCGCGCGCAGCCGCGCATCGTCGCGCGCGGTGATGACGAGCTCGGCGCCGACACGGCTGAGCTGATGGGCCAGCGCCGCGCCGAGCCCCTCGCTCGCGCCGACGATCCAGTAGCGCTTGCCGGTGAAGTCCCTCATTGCGTCGTCTTCCTCATCGTCGCCACAAGTTCCGCGACCCTTATCCCGAATTTGCTGAACTGGCTACGATTGATGATCCGACCATCGCCGACGAGATACATCCAGTCCGTGACGTCGAGCACATGTCCCCCGGCATTCTCGGGCAGGCGGATCCGGTATTGCAGCCGCACCGCGCTGCCCGATTGCGCGCCCGACCCGACACCCTCGAGGTCGTCGGCCTCTGCGCGGATGCGCCCGCCCTCCTCCAGCGTCAGCCGCCAGGCGCGCTCCTGCGTGGCGCCGCTGTCGTAGCGGAAATGCTCGCTCAGGGTGCCGGACGCCCCGTCCCAGCTGCCATGCATCTCGGCGGTGAAGCGCGACACCACGCGCCCGAACGGGCCGTAGATCACGCCTTCGCAGGCGAGCGGCCCGTCGAACACCTCGCGCAGGTCGAACCGCGGCTCGGTTCCGGCATAGTGTTCGGGCGACTGGCCGTGAAAATCGAAGAAGCGGCTGCGCAGCCATATGAGCACGGCGACGGCCGCGGCCCCGGCGATGAGCGCGAGGAAGGTGGGCATTGGTCAGGCCTCGTCGAGTGGGGTGAAGTAGAGCAGCGCGATCGCCACCAGCTTGAGCAGGCAGGGCAGCACCGCGTAGAGCAGCGACAGCGCGACGAGCGCGCGCTCGGGATTTTCGGGGCCGGCGGAAAACCCCGATGCCTCGAGCAGCGGCAGCACCGCCACCGCCGCCACGGCGAGGGTGAACTTGGTCACGAAGCTCCACAGCCCGAACCCGGCCCCCGCCTCGGGCGCGAGGCGGGCCATGCGCCGCGCGAACAGCGCCGAAAGCAGCGTCAGATCCGCCCCCACCGCCGCACCCGAGGCCACGCAGATGGCCGCGAAGGCCGCGATGTCGCCGGCGCCGAGAAAGGCGGCAAAGCCGAACGACACCACGGCGAGCCCCATTCCCCCGAGCAGCACCCGCCGTGCCCCGAAGCGCCGCGCCAGCGCCGCCCAGCCCGGCGCCGACGCCGCCGCCGACAGGAAGAACAGGATCAGGAGCGGCCCCTCCCAGCCCGGCGCGGCGAGCCGGCTTTCCACGAAGAAGAGAAACAGCGTCGAGGTCACCGCGACCGGGGTCGCATTGACGAGCGCGATCAGGAGCAGACGCCGCGCCGTCGCATCGCCCAGCACCGCGCCGAAGGCCGCCCGCGCCGCGGGCACCGGCATTGCCGCCCATTCCCCGCGCATCGCCCAGACGGCAACCCCGGTCAGCCCCGCGAACAGGAGCGCGAAGCCCGCGAACGGCGCCTGCGTCGCCCCGGCAAGGGCCGCCGGCGCCGCGGCGGCAAGACACACGCCGAGCAACGAGCCGCTCTCGCGCCAGGCGGCGAGGCGCACATGCCCGCCCGCTCCGAGCGCCTCTGCCGCCATGACGCCCTGCGCATAGAAACTGATGCTCAGGAAGCTGAAGGCGCTGAACAGCAGTGTCAGCGTCAGCGCGAACCATGCCAGCGGCGCGATCGGCGGCGTCACCGCGAACAGCCCGAGCATCGCCAGCGCCATCACCGCCGCCGCGGCCCCCACCGCCGCACGCCGCGTCGCCGCCGTCGCCCCCGCCAGCCAGCCCAGCAGCGGGTCCTGCACGAAATCGACGAGCCGCAGCACGAACAGGACGGTCCCGAGCACGCCGAGCCCGACGCCGTGGTTGTCGACATAGAATTTCGGTGCGTGGATGTAGATCGGCAGCCCCGCCATCGCGAGCACCGCGCCAAAGACACCGTAAGCGGGCAGCCCGCGCAGCGATACCGCGTCGCGCAGCGCCACGGTCATCGGCTGACCTCGTCGGCGGGCGGCGGCGGGCGGCGCAGGAAGCGCGCGCCCTTCATCCAGAGCTTCAGCGCCTGCCAGTGAATGAGCGCCAGGACGCGGCGCGATCCGAACGGCCTGCGCAGGAGAGCGGCGAGGATCGCGCGATCCGTCAGCGGTGCGCGCGGCCCGCTCAGCGTGGCGATGACGCCGCCCTGCGCATGGCGAAAATCGATAACGATATCGAGCCGTTCGGGCCGGATGTCGAAGCGGAAGCGATACCCGCCGGCGACCGGCTGAAAGGGCGAGACATGCAGCACCTTGCGCGCCGCGAGCCAGTCGCACGATGCGATCACGCGCTGATCGTCGTGGTGGCACAGATAGGAATGCCGGTCCCCGTAGGTGTTCGTCACCTCGGCGATCACCGCGCGCAGCCCCCCCGCCCGGTCATGGCACAACCAGAAGCTCACCGGATTGAAGACATGCCCGAGCACCCGCGGCTGCGCCACGAGCAGGAGCTGCCCGTCCGACGCCGTGACCCCGTTGCGGGCGAGAACCTCGCGCGCCCAGGCCGCGCCGCGCCCGTCGCCGGGCGGGCCGCCATGGTCACGATCATGCAGCGCCGCGAGCCCGGCCCGGTTGCGCGCGAGGAGCCGCGGCCCCGCCGCCGGCGCCTCAGGGTCGATCACGATGTAATCGACCCCGTAGGAGAAGCGGTTGGCGACATCACCCCGGCGGCCATGAAAGGTGCGCCCGCGGATATGCTCGGGCAGGTGCGTCATGCCGCCGCCAGCGCGCGGCGCGCATCGCGACGCTCGGCGATGTCGACGGCGCTCGCGAAGCCGTCCTCGTGAAAGCCGTTGCGGATCCAGGCGCCGCAGAACCACGTCGCGTTGGCGCCGTTCGACCTGCGCAGCGTTTCCTGCGCGGCGAGGGCCGCACGGTCATAGACCGGGTGGCGAAAGGTGGTCACGTCATGGATCAGCTCCTCGCGGATGCGGTCGGTGCCGTTGAGGGTCACGAAAAGCGGATCGTCCTGCGGGATCGGCTGCAGCGAATTCATCCAGTAGGTCAGCCCGATCCGCGCCCCGGGTCCGGCCGTGTCCTCCGTGTAGACCCAGCTCGACCAGACCTTGCGCCGGCGCGGCATCAGCCCCGGGTCGGCATGCAGCACCGCCTCGTTGGGCTGGTAGCGCACCGCGCCGAGGGCGGCGCGCTCGCGCGGCGAGGGATCGGCGAGCATTGCCAGCGTATCGTCGGAATGGGTGGCGAAGATCACCTCGTCATAGCTTTCCCAGTCGCCACCCTGCGGGCGCAGCCGGACCCCCTCGGGCCCGCGCCGGACCGCCGAGACGGGCGCGCGGGTGCGGATCTCGACCCCCTGCGCGCGCAGCCGCGCCTCGAGCCGGCGCACATACTCCACCGAGCCGCCGCGCACCGTATACCACTGATGCTGCCCCGAGAGCTGCATCAGAGCATGGTTGCGAAAGAAGCGGATCATCGCATGGGCCGGAAAATCCAGCACCCGGATATTCGGCGTCGACCAGATCGCGCCGGAGAAGGGCAGAAGGTAGCGGTCGCGAAACCACGCCCCGGTGCCGAGCCGGGCGAGCAGTTCGCCGATCGTGATGTCATCCCGGGCGTGCTCCGCCGCGCGCGTGTTGAAGCGGAGGATGTCGCGCAGCATGCGCAGGAACCGCGGATCGGCCGCATTGCGCCACTGCGCGAACAGCGCATCGAGGTTCCGGAGCGCGTATTCGAAGCGCCCGCTGCCCATCGAGACCCCGAAGCTCATCCGGCTCGGCGCCACCGGCACCTCGAGCGCGTCGAACAAGCCGCTAAGATGCGGGTAGTTGACCCGGTTGAAGACGATGAAGCCGGTATCGACGGGCTGATCCCGGCGCCGCCCTGCGATCACGGTGCGCGCGTGGCCCCCGAGGCGGGGGGCGGCCTCGAGCAGCGTCACATGGTCGCGGTCAGCGCTCAGATGCGCGGCCGCCAGGCCCGAGATGCCCGCGCCGATGACGGCCACGCGGCGCCGCGCGGCCGGCCCGTTTTCGAATGGCATGTACTGTGATCCTCGTTGCACGACTGTTGCGAGGGAATACGCGCCGGGCGCGCCGCCGGATCACGCGGAAACTTCACGGCGCGTGTGATCCGCCCGGAGCGCCGGCGCGTAGATCACCACATGATGACCGCCTCGAACCCGATCACGCCGCGCCACGCACTCGACGCCGTGCCGCCATGTGCTATGGCTGAACCCGCATTCTTGGTGCGGCAGGGCAGAAGCGCAATGACGACACGGACGCAACCGGCCGAGGGCGAATGGGTGGCCCATATGCGCCGGATCCGCGACGACGCCGATACGGCGGCCTTCGCGGAGCTGTTCGGGCATTTCGCCCCGCGCGTGAAAGGGTTTCTCATGCGCTCGGGCGCCGACGAGACGCTCGCGGAGGAGTGCACCCAGGAGGTCATGGCAACGCTGTGGCGCAAGTCGGCGCTGTTCGATCCCGCCCGCGCGAGCGTGGCGACCTGGATCTTCACCATCGCGCGCAACCGGCGGATCGATGCGCTGCGCCGGCAGCGCCGCCCGGAGCCCGAAGACCTTCATTGGGGTCCGGAACCCGAACGCGATCAGGAAGATGTGATCGCGTTGCAACAGGAGTCCGAAGTTCTGGCACGCGCGCTCGCCGAACTGCCCGAAAAGCAGCGACTCTTGATCGAACGGGCCTATTTCGGGGATTTGACCCACAGCGAGATCGCCGCCGAGACAGGCTTGCCGCTGGGCACGATCAAGTCGCGCATCCGGCTGGCGCTCGAGCGTCTGCGCCATGCAATGTCGAGAGGTGGAGAATGAATATCCGCCATCACCTGAGTGATGATATCCTGATGGCCTATTCGGCCGGAGAGCTGCCCGAGGCGTTCGGTCTCGTGGTCGCGACGCATGTGTCGATGTGCGACGAATGCCGGGCGCGAATGGAAAGCTTCGAGGCCGTCGGCGGCGCCGTCCTCGCCGGGGCCGACAGCGTGGCCATGGGAAAGGACAGCCTTGCCGCGACCATGGCGCTCATCAAGTCAGGGACGCAGCATGACAAGGCGCCCGCGCCCACGCGCCGGGCCGGCATCTTCCCCGGACCGCTCGCGGCCTATGCCGGCGGCGGCCCCGAATCGCTGAAGTGGCGCCGGGTCGGCGGCGGCGTGCGCCAGGCGATCCTGCCCTCCTCCGAAGAGGCGAGCGCACGGCTTCTGCATATTCCGGCGGGCGCGGCGGTGCCCGATCACGGCCATCGCGGGCTCGAGATGACACTGGTCCTGCAGGGCGCGTTTCGCGAC
Organism: Paracoccaceae bacterium; assembly: GCA_007131685.1. Lineage (GTDB taxonomy): Bacteria > Pseudomonadota > Alphaproteobacteria > Rhodobacterales > Rhodobacteraceae > Alkalilacustris. The sequence continues at coordinate 6,507 of SLQD01000252.1, forward strand.
GAGGCGGCGCAGTTCGGCCCCGGCGATGTCGAGATCGCCACCGACGCCGACGAGCACACCCCCGTTGCGGAACCGGGCGAGGATTGCATCTGCCTCGCCGCCACGGATGCGCCGCTGCGCTTCAACGCGCTGCTCCCGCGCCTTGCGCAGCCCTTCTTCCGGATCTAGCGGCGCGCGAACAGCTTCTCGATCTCGGCGAGACTCAGCGTGACATGCGTCGGCCGGCCATGATTGCACTGGCCCGCATTCGGCGTGCGCTCCATCTCGCGCAGCAGGGCGTTCATCTCCTCGCCCTGCAGCGGCCGCCCGGAGCGGACCGATCCGTGGCAGGCCATCCGCGAGAGCACGGCGTGCAGCCGGCCTTCGACGAGGGCGCTCTCGTCGTGCTCGGCGATTTCGTCGGCCAGATCACGCAGGAGCGCGCCTGCATCCACCTCGCCGAGGGCGGCGGGGGTCTCGCGCACCGCGATCGCGCCGGGGCCGAAGGGTTCGATGGTGAGGCCGAGCCGGGCGAGCGCCGGCGCCTCGTCGAGCAGCCGCGCGGCGAGCGCGGGTTCGAGCTCGACGATCTCCGGAATCAGCAGCCCCTGCCGCGCGACACCCTGCGCCGCGATCTGCGCCTTGAGCCGCTCATAGACGAGCCGCTCATGCGCGGCGTGCTGATCGACGATGACCATGCCGGCATCCGTCTGCGCGATGATGTAATTGCCGTGGATCTGCGCGCGCGCCGCGCCCAGGGGATGCGCCGCGCCGCCGGCCTCGCCGGATGTCGCGGGCTCGACGCGCGCGCCCGGGGCCTCGGCGAAACCGGCGGGCGCCTGTGCGGCGTTGCCGGCGCGA
>SLQD01000063.1 GCA_007131685.1 Paracoccaceae bacterium
ACCAGATGACGCTCTACGGCTTCCTCCTCGCCTTCGCGGCGACCTCCTCGGCCACGGTGCTGCATTACGGCTTCGGCATCGAGGCGCCCTATCCGCTCCTGTCGATCCCCAAGGCCTTCGGGATCCCCGGCGGGATCCTGCTGTGCGTGGGCACGGCGGGGCTCGCGCATCTCAAGCTGCGCGCGGCGCGCGATCTGGGCGATGCGCGGGTCTGGGGCGGCGAGATGGGCTTCGTGGTGCTGTTGTTCCTCGTGTCCTTCTCGGGCCTCGCGCTCTGGGCGGCCACCGGCACCGCGCTGGTGGCGCCGCTTCTGGCGCTGCATCTCGGGTCGGTCTTCGCCTTCTTCCTGCTGATGCCCTACTCGAAGATGGTGCATGGCTTCTTTCGCTTCGCCGCGCTGGTGCGCGACGCGCAGATCAAGGGCTGAGGCGCGGGATCGGGGCGAGCGGCAGCGCCCCGAGGCGGATCATCCCGTCCGACAGGGTGAGCGGCACCTCGACCTGATCCGCCACGTCGCCGCGATCCTCGAGCGATTGCAGCGCCCGCTCGGCAAGGGCGAGTTCGGTGCCGCCGAGAAGATCCGCCGCTTCCACGAGATCGAGCAGGTCGCGCCAATGCGTCAGCCGCAGTGTGAGCCGCCCCTCGGGCCGGCCCGCCGCGTCGAAATCGAGCGTGCCCTGCGCGCGGATCTCCACCCGGCCCCAGCCGACCATGCTCTCGCGCAGCACGAGCGCCGCGAGCGGCGGCAGCGCGTCGGCCGCGTCGCGATCGATCGGGCGGGTGAATTCGAGCTGCGCATCGAGTCGGGCGCCGTCGATGCGCGCGGGGATGGCCCCCCCCGCCAGCCCGGTCGGCGGCACGAGGTCGGTGGCGTCGATGGTGAGATCGTGCCGGCGGCCGGTGCGATCCGCCCGGTCCATGCGCAGCGTCGCGGCACCGAGACCGGCGCGCCAGCCCTGCGGCGACTCGATGCGCAGCCCGGTTGCATCGAGGCGCAGCGCGTCGAGCCCGAGCCGTGCGAGCGGGCGCACCCGCATTCCCGCATCGAGCCGCGTGCTCGTCACGGCGAGCGTCTCTCCCGGCAGGTGGAGCTGCTGTGTGTCGGGCAGGCGCAGCGTGACATCCTGCGGCCGGTAGCTCGCCGCCTCGAGCCGCATCGACGGCGCGCTCCAGCCCATGCCGCGGCGCGCATCCATCAGACGCGGCCGCGCCACCGAAAGCTCGAAGCGGTGCGGAAACCCGGCCATCGAGAGGCCGCCATGGCTGATCGCCGCCCCCTCGATGAGGGCCCCGTCGAGCCGCGGCCCCGCGTAGCGCTCCGAAAACTGCGCCGCGCCCACCCAGTAGAGGATCCAGGCCAGCGGCAGGATCAGCAGCAGAGCGATCTTCACGCGGCGCATCAGCAACCCTTTCATCCCGGCGAAGGATAGTGTTTACACGGGCGCGGACCAAGGAACCATCACCATGCCCGACACCAGCCTGTGGGTTTTCGGATACGGCTCGCTGATCTGGAATCCGGGCTTTGCCCATGGCGCGCGCCGGCTCGCCACCCTGCCGGGGTATCATCGCTCCTTCTGCATGCGCTCGATCCATCATCGCGGCACGCCCGAACGCCCCGGCCTCGTGCTGGCGCTCGATGCCGCCCCGGGCGCGCAATGCGACGGGCTGGCCTTCGAGGTACCCGGCGAGATCGCCGCGGAGACGCTCGAATACCTGCGCGCGCGCGAGCTCATCTCGGCCGCCTATCTCGAGCGCGGCGAACGCGTCGCGCTCGAGGACGGCCGCGAGGTCGCGGCGGTGACCTACGTCATCGATCGGGCGCATCCGCAGTATTGCGGCGGGCTCGCGCTCGAGGACCAGGCCGCGATCATCGCGCGTGCCGCGGGCGGCATGGGCCGCAACCGCGATTATCTCGAAAGCACCGCGCGCCATCTCGATGCGCTCGGTATCGGGGATGCAAATCTGCGCTGGCTCGCGGAGCGGGTCGCGGCGCTCGATGGCGGCTGAGCCGCGCCGGCAACGGCGCTTGGAATATGGGCGCGGGACGCATAGACTCCGCCGGCCCTGCCGCGATAGCAAGAACATATGAGACCCCCCCGGCGCGACGCACGACCCTATTTCTCCCGCCCGCTGCGTCAGCTTTCGCTGATGCTCGTGGTGCTGGTGCTCGTGGCGCTGGGTTCGTGGATCGCCTTTCCGCGCGTCTCGGCGGTGTTCTTCGCCAATGTCTGGCTCAACGGGTTCATCTTCGGCGTCTTCGTGATCGGCGTGGTGACCTGTTTCCTGCAGATCTACCAGCTTTCCGCCTCGATCCGCTGGATCGAGGGTTTCGCCGCCGAGACCCCGGGCCATCGCATGACGGTGCCGCCGCGCCTGCTCGCGCCGATGGCCGCACTCCTGCGCGAGCGCGGCGCGCGCAGCAAGATCTCGGCAGGTTCGGCGCGCACCATGCTCGAATCCGTCGGCACCCGCATCGACGAAGACCGCGACATCACTCGCTACATCGTCAACCTGCTGATCTTTCTCGGCCTTCTGGGGACGTTCTACGGCCTCGCGATCACCGTCCCCGCCGTGGTGGAGACGATCCGTTCGCTCGCCCCGTCCGATGACGAGGGCAGCATCGCAGTCTTCGACCGGCTGATGCAGGGGCTCGAAGAGCAGCTCGGCGGCATGGGAACGGCCTTCTCCTCCTCGCTCCTGGGGCTGGCGGGATCGCTCGTGGTGGGGCTTCTGGAACTCTTCGCCAGCCAGAGCCAGAACCGCTTCTACCGCGAGCTCGAGGACTGGCTGTCCTCCTTTACCCGCATCGGCCTCGCCGCTGACGGCGAGGCCGGGGCCGAGGGCACCGCCGGAATCGAGGGGCTGCTCGATCACATGGCCGGGCAGGTCGAGGCCGTGCAGGCCACCCATGCCCGCTCGGAGGAGCGTATCGGCGCGCTCGCCGCCGCCATCGAGCGCCTCGCCGCCCGCCTCGAGACCGAGACCGACGCGAATGCTGCGCTCGCCCGCGTCGCAGAGGGGCAGGAGCGGCTGCTCGAGGCGCTCGAGAAGCGCACCGGCACCGAGGGCTTCGAGGACGACGACGCCGAGGCGCGGATGCGCCTGCGCTCGATCGATGTGCAGCTGCTGCGCATTCTCGAGGAGCTCTCGGCGGGCCGCCAGGAGAGCATCACCGATCTGCGCGCCGATCTCGCCAATCTCACGCGCTCCGTGCGCCAGTTGTCGCGCGCGGCGTCGGGGGCCGGACCCGACCGGGAGGCGTAGTCCATGCCGCTTTCGCGCCGGACAGGGCAGCGCTTCACCTCCTCGATCTGGCCGGGCTTCGTGGACGCGATGACGGCGCTCTTGCTGGTGCTGATGTTCGTGCTGTCGATCTTCATGATCGTGCAGTTCGTCCTGCGCGAGACGATCACCACCCAGGACACCGAGCTGCGCGCGCTCGAGCGCGAGATCATCGCGCTTTCGGGCGAGCTGAGCACCGCCGAGGCCGAGGCGGAGGCGCTCGAGGAGGAGGTCGCCGGGCTCGGGGCGGCACTGTCCGAGGCCGAGGCCACGGCGCGCGAGCGCGCCGCGCGGCTCGCCTCGATGAGCGCCGCGCTCGCCGGGCGTGATCGCGCGCTCGCCGCCGAGCGCGACCGCATCGAGGGTTTCGAGGCGCAGGTCGCGACCCTGCTCGCCGAGCGCGACGCGGCGCGCTTCGAGATCGAAGAGCTCGAGCTCGAGCGCGATGCGCTGATCACCGCGCGCGAGGCGCTCGAACAGGATCTGGCCGCAGCGCGCGACGAGCTCGACGCCGAGGCCGAGGCCGCGCGCCTTGCCGCCGTGCAGCGCGAGGCGGCGGAGGCAGCGCTCGAGCGGCTGCGCGACGAGATGGCCGAGCGCGAGGCGACGCTGGCGCAGATGGCCGCCGAACTCTCCGGGCGCGAGGCCGAGATGCAGGTCATGGCCGAACGTCTCGACAGTGCCGAGGCGGCGCTGACGGATGCGCAGGCCGCGCGCCTTGCGGCGATCGCGGCGCAGACGGTGGCGCGCGGCGAGGCCGCCGAACTCGCGGCGCAGCTCGAAGCCGCCGAGGCCGATCGCGCGGATCTCGATGCCGCCCTCGCGGCGCTCGAGGCCGAGCTCGAAACCGAGGCTGCCGAGCGCGCCGCAGCACGCGACGCGGCCGAGGCCGCGCAGGCGGCGGCACTCGCCATCGAGGCGCGGCTGAGCGGGCGCGTGGCCGAGCTCGAGGCCGCGCTCGACGATGCCGAGGCCGAGCGGCTGCGCGAGCTCGAGGAGCGCCGGCGCCTTGCGCAACGGGCCGAGGAGCTCGAGGAGACGCTCGACGCCGAGGAGGCGGAACGCCTGCGCGAAGCGGCAGCGGCGCAGGCGCTGCGCGACCGGCTGGACGACGCCGAGGCGGAGCTGTCGCAGGCCGAGGCCGAGCGCATCGCCGAGATCGCCGCGGCGGAGGCGCTGCGCGCGCGGCTTGCCGAGTCTGACACGGAGCTCACCGCGATGACCCTGTCGCTCGAAGAGGCCCGGCGCGAAGCCGAGGAAACCCTGACGCTGCTTGCCGCGGCCGAGGCGGCGCGCGAGGATCTCGAGGAGCGGCTCGAGGCGGCCGAGACCGAGGTCGACGAGCGCGCCGCGCTGCTCGCCCAGGCCCGGCGCGAGCTCGAGGATCGCGAGGAACGCGCCAGCGAGAGCGACCGCCGCGCGGTGCTGCTCACGCAGCAGGTCATCGAACTGCGCCGCCAGCTCGGCGAGCTTCAGGCGCTTCTGGACGCGTCCGAGGCGCGCGATGTCGCCGCGGATGTCCAGATCGAGGCGCTGAGCGCACGGCTCAACGCTGCGCTCGCCCGCGCCGCCGAGGAGCAGCGCCGCCGCGCCGATCTCGAGGCCGCCGAGCGCGAACGCCTCGAGCGCGAGGCGCAGGACCTCGAGCAATACCGCTCCGAGTTCTTCGGCCGCCTGCGCCAGCTCCTCGGCGACCGCGAGGGCATCGAGATCGTCGGAGACCGCTTCGTGTTTTCCTCGGAGGTGCTGTTCGATCTGGCCTCGGCCGATCTGTCCGGCGGCGGCGAGGACGAGATCGAGAGCGTGGTAGCGCTCTTGCGCGAGATCTCGGAGGATATCCCCGAGGGGATCGACTGGATCGTGCGCGTCGATGGCCACACCGACAACCTGCCGATCACCGGCGCCGACGCCGAGTTCGAGGACAACTGGGAACTCAGCCAGGCGCGCGCGCTCTCGGTGGTGCGCTACATGATCGACGAGCTGGGTTTTCCGCCCGACCGGCTCGCGGCGGCGGGTTTCGGCGAATACCGCCCCGTCGATCCCGCCAACACCCCCGAGGCGCGTGCCCGCAACCGGCGCATCGAGCTCAAGCTGACCGAGCGGTGAGCGCCCCTGCTCAGGCCCGCTCGAGAATCAGCGCGATGCCCTGGCCCACTCCGATGCACATCATGCACAGCGCGTAGCGCCCGCCCCGGCGCTGCAATTCCCAGCTTGCCGTCGCAACGAGTCGCGCGCCCGACATCCCCAGCGGATGGCCCATCGCGATGGCGCCGCCATTGGGGTTCACATGCGCGGCGTCATCGCGCAGCCCGAGATCGCGCGTCACCGCGAGCGCCTGCGCGGCGAAGGCCTCGTTGAGCTCGACGAGGTCCATGTCGTCGAGCGCGAGCCCCGTGCGCGCGAACAGCTTGCGCGCCGCCGGCACCGGCCCCACGCCCATGATCCGCGGCTCCACCCCGGCCACCGCCATCCCGAGCACCCGCGCGCGCGGGGTGAGGCCGTGGCGCGCCGCGGCGGCCTCGCTGGCGACGATGAGCCCCGCCGCGCCGTCATTGACGCCCGAGGCATTGCCCGGCGTGACGCTCAGTTCGGGCCCGTTCACGCCCTTGAGCCTGGAGAGCTTTTCGGCCGTGACATCGGGGCGCGGATGCTCGTCGCGATCGACGATGACAGGGTCGCCGCGCCGCTGCGGCACCTCGACGGGGATGAGTTCGTCGGCAAAGCGCCCGGCCTCCTGCGCGGCGGCCCAGCGCGCCTGGCTGCGCGCGGCGAAGGCGTCCTGATCGGCGCGCGAAACGCCCCATTCGGCGGCGACGGTATCGGCCGTCTCGGGCATCGAGGCGATGCCGTGGCGCGCCTGCATCACCGGGTTGACGAAGCGCCAGCCAATCGTGGTGTCATGCACGGCATTGGCGCGGGAAAAGGCCGCCTCGGCCTTGGGCATCACGAAGGGTGCGCGGGTCATGCTCTCGACGCCTCCGGCGATGGCGAAATCGATGTCCCCGGCGCGGATCGCGCGCGCCGCGCTGCCCACCGCGTCCATGCCCGAGCCGCAGAGGCGGTTGATCGTGGCCCCGGGCACTTCGACGGGCAGCCCGGCGAGCAGCCCGGCCATGCGCGCGACATTGCGGTTGTCCTCGCCGGCCTGGTTGGCGCAGCCCAGCAGCACATCGTCGAGCGCGGCCCAGTCGGCCGCGGGGTTGCGCCGCATCAGATGGGTGAGCGGCAGCGCGGCGAGATCGTCGGCGCGCACCGCGGCGAGCACGCCGCCATAGCGCCCGATCGGGGTGCGCACCGCGTCGCAGATGAAGGCCTCGGCCATGGGTGTCTCCGTGACTGGCGTGATCGCGTGAAGCGATAGCACCGGGTCGGGCGGCCTTCAACGCGCCGCCGGCCTCACAGCCCGAGCCGCGCCCCCGCGCCGCGCAGCCCGTCCATCACCCGCACGAGGGCCGTGGTGATGCCCGGCTCGGAGAGGGCGTGCCCGGCCAGCGGCACCATGGTCAGCCGCCCGCCCGGCCAGGCCTGGTCGAGCGCGAAGGCCGAGGCGGGCGGGCAGATCATGTCGTAGCGCCCCTGCACGATCTCGCCGGGGATCTGCCTGATGCGCGCCATCCCGGCGAGGATCTGGCCATCGCAGTCGAGAAAACCGAAATTCCGGAAATAGTGATTCTCGAGACGGGCGAAGGCGCGGGCGTAATCGGCGGGCGCATCGCCGCCGCCGCGCGATTCGATCGCGGCGAGCGCGTTTTCCCAGCTCGCCCAGATGCGGGCGTGGCGGGTCTCGGTGACATAGTCGCCGGAAAACAGCCTGCGGTGATAGGCGGCGATCAGATCGCCGCGCTCGGCCTCCGGGATCGGGGCCGTGAAGCGCGCCCAGATCTCGGGCCAGAACCGCCCCGCCCCGCCGCCATAGAACCAGTCGAGCTCGGCGCGGGTCATCAGGAAGACGCCGCGCAGCGCCAGGAAGGCGGCGCGATCCGGATGGGACTGCGCGTAGATCAGCGCCAGCGTGGCGCCCCAGCTGCCGCCGAAGACGATCCAGCGCTCGATGCCGAGCGCGGCGCGGATCCGCTCGATATCGGCGACGAGATGCCAGGTGGTGTTGGCCGCGACCTCGGCATGGGGGGTGGAGCGGCCGCAGCCGCGCTGATCGAACAGGATCACGCGGTAATGGCGCGGGTCGAAATAGCGCCGCATGGTCGGGCTGCAGCCGCCGCCGGGGCCGCCATGCAGCACCACCACGGGCATGCCCTGCGGATTGCCGCATTGCTCGACATACAGGCGGTGCCCGTCGCCGACATCGATAATGCGCGCGTCATACGGCTCGATCGAGGGATAGAGCGCGCCGGCTGCGTGTTTTTGACCTGCCGTCCTGTCCATGATCGTTCTATATAACCTGTGCGCGCGCCCCGCCACGGGGTGTGTGAAATTCGATCCCGAGGGGAGAGTGAATGACACGCGAGAGCGCCGCCGATGCCGCCGAAATCGCGCGATTCGAGGCGATGGCCGACCGTTGGTGGGACCCGCGGGGCCCGGCGCGGCCGCTGCACATGCTCAACCCCTGCCGGCTGGACTATATCACCGACCAGCTCGCTGCGGAGTTCGATCGCGACCGCCGGGCGCGCGCGCCCTTCGCGGGGCTGGAGATCTGCGATGTGGGCTGCGGCGGCGGGCTCCTGAGCGAGCCGATGGCGCGGCTCGGCGCGGCGGTCACCGGCATCGATGCGGGCGCCGAGAGCGTCGCCGTGGCGCGCCGCCATGCCGCGCAGCAGGGACTCGGGATCGCCTACCGCACCACCACCGCCGAGGCGCTCGCCGATGAGGGCGCGCGCTTCGATGTCGTGCTCGCCAGCGAGATCATCGAGCATGTTCCCGATCCGCGCGCCTTCGTTGCCGCCTGCGCGGCGCTGCTGCATCCCGGCGGGGTGCTCTTCGTCACGACACTCAACCGCACGGTGCGCAGCTATGCCGCCGCCATCATCGGCGCCGAGCGCGTGCTGCGCTGGCTGCCGCCCGGCACGCATGACTGGCACCGCTTCCTCACCCCCGACGAACTCGCCGGGCTGATGCGCGGCGCCGGGCTCGACCCGCTCGACCGCAAGGGGTTCGTCCCCAACCCGCTTGAAGGGGCGTGGCGGATCTCGGCGCGCGATCTTTCGGTCAATTACGCGCTCCTGGCGCGGCGCCCGGTTCAGGCATAGGCGAGGATTTCGAGCGCGGCGGCATGCACCTGCCGATTGGCCGCGGCGAGCACGCGCCCGCCATGGCGCGCCGGGCGTCCGGTCCAGTCGGTGACGAGGCCGCCGGCGGCCTCGATCACGGCGATCGGCGCCTGGATGTCATAGGGCTGCAGCCCCGACTCCACGACGAGATCAACCCCCCCGGCCGCGACGAGGGCGTAGGCGTAGCAATCGAGGCCGTAGCGCGTCAGCCGGACCCGCCCGGACAGGGCGCGGAAGATGGCAGCCTCCTCGGGGCCGTCGAATTCGGGGAAGGTTGTGAACAGTGTCGCCTGCGCGAGCGGACGCGGCGCGCGGCAGCGCAGCGGATGCCGGCCCTGTGGCCCGGTGAGCTCGGCCCGGCCGAACCCGCCCACGAAGCGCTCGCCGATATAGGGCTGGTCTATGACGCCGAAGAGCGGCCCCGATGCGTCCGACACCGCGATCAGCACCCCCCAGCAGGGCGTGCCGCTCATGTAGGAGCGGGTGCCGTCGATCGGATCGATCACCCAGGTCAGCCCGCTTTCGCCCGCCGTCGCGCCGGCCTCTTCGCCGAGCACGCCGTCGAGGGGGCGCCGCGCCGCCAGGACCTCGCGCATCGCGTCCTCGGCCTCTCGATCGGCGGCGGTCACCGGGTCGAAGCCCCGCGCGCCCTTGTCATCGATATCGAGATCGGTGCTGCGGAAATGGCGTAGCGTCGCGGTCCGGGCCGCATCCGCCAGCGCATGTGCCGTGGCGACGAGTTCCGATTGTTCGGAGGGGGCGATACTGCTCATGCCGCTCGCTCTTGCGCCGTCGGCTGGCGCTAGCGCGCCGGTGCCGCGGCGTCAAGGCGGGCGCTTTCACGCGGCGGCGTCCCCACCGAGCGCGCGTGCGAGTTCGAAAAGGCGCCGGCGCTGCGCATGCGGGAAACTGCGCAGGGTGCGCATGAGTTCGAGCGCCTCCTTGTCGGCGAGGATCTCGGCGACGGCGTTGCCCTCGCGTCCGGCCCCGGGCTCGAGCCCCTCGAAGAAGTGGTCTATCGGCGCGCCGAGCGCGCGCGAGATGTCCCACAGCCGCGAGGCGCTGACGCGGTTGGCGCCGGTCTCGTATTTCTGTATCTGCTGGAACTTGATACCCACGGCCTCGGCGAGCTGCTGCTGGGTCATGCCCACCATCCAGCGGCAGTGGCGGATGCGCTGGCCGACATGTTCGTCAACGGGATGTTTCATGATGCGTCCTTTTGCTTTTGCCTTCACCCGCCAAGCTGAGAAGCAAGTTTCATGCCAACTCCGCGGCGGACGCGAAAAAAGGGTGAAAAATTTACGAAAACTCGCTGGGACTGCTCCGCGCGCCAGAGCTGCGCGCCATGACCGGGCCGGCCGGCGCCGATGCTGTCGCAGGTTGCATTGCAAAATGCAAAACAACCGGGGGGTGATTTCGCATCCTGCAACTATGGCGGAGGGGGCTGGCAAGGCCGACAACCGCGGATTAAACCGGCGCGCGACGAGGAACGGGAAAGTCGGACGAGCGGGGGCGCGATGCGGGCATTGAGGGTCGAAAGCCTGGAGGCGCCGCCGCGGCTCGTCACGCTCGCGCCGCCGGAGCCGGGGCGTGGCGAGGTTCTGGTGCGGATCGCCGCCTGCGGGCTCAACTTCGCCGATCTGCTGATGCTGCGCGGCGCCTATCAGGAGCGCCCGCAGCTGCCCTTCACGCTCGGCATGGAGGCCTCGGGCATCGTCGAAGCGCTCGGACCGGGCACCGACGGGCCCGCGCCGGGCACGCGCGTTGCGGCCTTCGCCGGGCAGGGCGGGCTGGCCGAGTATGGCTGCTTTGCCGCGGATCGCTGCCTGCCGCTGCCCGACGCGATGCCCTTCGAGGAGGCCGCCGGGTTCCAGATCGCCTATGGCACCAGCCATCTCGCCCTCACATCTCGTGCGGCCCTCGCGCCGGGCGAGCGGCTGGCCGTGCTCGGCGCGGCCGGGGGTGTCGGGCTGACCGCGGTCGAGATCGGCAAGCGCATGGGCGCTCAGGTCGTGGCCGTGGCGCGCGGCGCCGACCGGCTCGCGGCCGCGCGCGCCGCCGGCGCCGATCATCTGCTCGACGCCGCCAGCGTCGATCTGCGCGCCGAGCTCAAGGCGCTGGGCGGGGTCGATGTCGTCTATGACCCGGTCGGCGGGGCGCAGGGCGAGGCCGCGCTCGCCGCGCTGCGCGCCGGCGGGCGGATGCTGGTGATCGGCTTTGCGAGCGGCGAAATGCCGCATGTCGCGCTCAACCGGCTCCTCGTGAAGAATATCGCCGTGCACGGCTTCTACTGGGGCGGTTACATGGCGCTGCGGCCCGAAATCCTGAGCGACAGCCTGGCCGAATTGCTCGCCTGGTATGAGGCGGGGCGGCTGGCACCACATATCGGCCATGTGCTGGAACTCGAGCGTGCCGCCGAGGGGCTGGAGCTCCTGCGCGCGCGCCGCGCGACCGGCAAGATCGTGATCCGCACCGCCGAACTGCCCGCGCCGCGCGGAAAGGCTTGAAAAGCAGCCGCCACCGACCGATATTACCTGAGATCACGGGGCCGGTCCGGCGCCGTCGAAACGCACGACACGGAGGTCGCGAATGGCAGACTATCAGACAATGCGGGCCCGCGCTGCGGCCGGCACCCGCACCGCCGAGATCGACGCGGGGCTTCGCGCCCACATGAACAAGGTCTACGGCCTGATGTCCGTGGGCATGCTTCTGACCGCGGGCGTGGCCTGGAGTGTCGGCACGACGCCGGCGCTTCTGGCGATCTTCCGCGATCCCGAGACGCTCTCGCCCAATCTGCTCGGCTGGGTGGCGATGTTCGCGCCGCTGATCTTCGTCTTCGCCTTCGCCGGCATGATCAACCGGATGTCGGCAGCCACGGCGCAGCTGTGCTTCTACAGCTTCGCGGCGCTCATGGGCCTGTCGATCAGCTGGATTTTCGTGGCCTTCACGGGCATCTCCATCGCGCAGACCTTCCTCGTGACCGCGATCGCCTTCGCGGGGCTCTCGCTTTGGGGCTACACGACGAAGAAGGACCTGTCGGGCTGGGGCACCTTCCTGATGATGGGGGTGATCGGCCTGATCGTGGCGATGATCGTCAACATCTTCCTGCAATCGCCGGCGATCATGTTCGTCGTCTCGATCCTCGGGGTGCTGATCTTCGCCGGGCTGACGGCCTATGACACGCAGTCGATCAAGAACGAGTACATCCAGCACGCCGCTTCGGGCGATCAGGAATGGCTCGACAAGTCGGCGACGATGGGCGCGCTGCGGCTCTATCTCGACTTCATCAACATGTTCATGTTCCTGTTGCAGTTCATGGGCGCGCAGGAATAGCGACACGGTCGCTGCCCCCGGGGCGGACCGGACAACAGGGGCCCGTCGCGCAATGCGGCGGGCCCTTTTCGTTTTCCGGATGCCGCTACCCGGCGCGGCGCGCCATCGCGTGCAGCTGCGCCAGCGCGGCGGAGGCGAGCCTGGCCTGGGCGTTGTCCGAGCGGCTGGTGAGCATGATCGGCACCCGTGCGCCCAGTGCGATGCCCGCCGATTCGGCGCCGGCCATGTGGATGAGCTGCTTGGCGATCATGTTGCCGCTCTCGAGATTGGGAGCGACGAGCACATCCGCGCGCCCCGCCACCGCGGAGTCGATCCCCTTGGCGCGCGCCGCCGAGGCAGAGATGGCGTTGTCGAAGGCGAGCGGGCCATCGACCAGCCCGCCGGAGATCTGGCCGCGATCATGCATCTTGCAGATCGCCGCGGCGTTGAGCGTCGAGGGCAGGCGCGCATTCACCGTCTCGATCGCCGACAGCAGCGCCACGCGCGGAAGCTCGGTGCCCATCGATCCGGCGAGCTCGATCGCGTTGCGCACGATGTCGGCCAGCGTCTCGAGATCCGGGGTGATGTTGATCGCCGCGTCGGTGACCATCAGCGTGCGCGGATAGCCCGGCACGTCGAGCGCGAAGACATGGCTCAGCCGCCGCTCGGTGCGCAGCCCGGTGTTGCGGTCGAGCACGGCGGAGAGGAGCTCGTCGGTGTGCAGCTTGCCCTTCATCAGCGCGCTCGCCCGACCCTCATGCACGAGCTGGACTGAACGCTCCGCGGCGGCGTGGCTGTGGGCGACATCGACGATCTCGAGTCCGTCGAGCGACAGCCCCGCCTCCGCGGCGGTGGCCTCGATGCGCGCGCGCGGGCCGACGAGGATCGGCGCGATGATGGTCTCGTCGCGGGCCATCAGTGCGCCCCGCAGGCTCTCGGCGTCGCAGGGATGCACCACGGCGGTGGGCACGGGGTCGTGCGCGCGGGTGCGCTCGATCAGGGCGCGAAAGCGGCCGCCGCCGCTGTGCAGGGTGACCTCGGGCAGCACGGCGCGCGGACGGCGGACCTTCTCGCGCGGGGCGCGCACCGTGGCGGTGCCGCTGATCAGGGTGGCATCGTCGGCGTCGCTCACCCGGCAGTCGAACACCACCCTGCCGGTATCGGCCTGCTTCTCGGTCGCCGTGACCCGCACGCAGACGGTATCGCCCACCCCGACGGGGTTTTCGAAGCGCAGCGACTGGTCGAGATAGATCGTCCCCGGCCCCGGAAGCTGCGTGCCCAGCACCGAGGAGATCAGCGCGCCGCCCCACATGCCGTGGCCGATGATCTGGTGAAAATCAGTCTGTTCGGCATACTCCGTGTCGAGATGGGTGGGGTTCACATCCCCCGACATCACCGCGAAGAGCTCGATGTCCCGGCGCGTCAGCGTGCGCTCGATGCGCGCCGTGTCGCCGATGGCGATCTCGCCGAAGGTGCGGTTCTCGATGAAATCCATGCGCGTGCTCCGCCTTTGCGCCCGGTACGAGGATGGCACGCCGCGCCGCGTCGTGCCAGAGCGCGGCTTGTCCTCGAGCGCCTCGACGCTAGGCTGCGCGCGGCAAGCTGAAGGGGACCATGTCGCGCAGCATTCTCATCACGGGCTGTTCCTCGGGCATCGGGGCGGATGCGGCGCGCACGCTGCGCGATCGCGGCTGGCGGGTTTTCGCAACCTGCCGGCGGCAGAGCGATTGCGACCGGCTCGCGCGCGAAGGCTTCGACAGCTTCGTGATCGATTACGAGGACCCGGACAGCATCGCGACCGGCGCGGCGCGGGCCATCGATCTCGGCGGCGGGCAGCTCGACGCGTTGTTCAACAACGGGGCCCATGCGATCCCCGGCGCGGTGGAGGATCTGCCGCCCGAGGCGCTTTCGGCGATCCTGCAGGCCAATCTCGTGGGCTGGCACGATCTGACGCGGCGGGTGATTCCGGTGATGCGCGCGCAGGGGCACGGGCGGATCGTCAACAACTCCTCGGTGCTGGGGATGATCGCGCTCAAGTGGCGCGGGGCGTATGTGGCGTCGAAATTCGCGCTCGAGGGGCTGACGGACACGCTGCGCCTCGAGATGCGCGACACGCCCATCGACGTCGTGCTCATCGAGCCGGGCCCGATCGCCACGCGCTTTCGCGCCAATGCCGCGCGGCAGTTCGAACGCTGGATCGACTGGGAAAACTCGGCGCGCGCCGAACAGTATCGCACCACGCTGCGCCGGCGCCTCTACGAGTCCGGGAAGGGATCCGATCGCTTCGAACTGCCGGCATCGGCGGTCACGGCCGCCCTCATCCGCGCGCTCGAGGCGCGTCGTCCCCGGCCGCGCTATTTTGTCACGGTGCCGACGCGGGCAATGGGGCTGGCGCGGCGCATGCTGCCGGGGCGGCTGCTGGACGCGCTCCTGGCGCGCGGGTAATTCGTCCTCGTCATCCGGGCGCGATTCGCTATATGGCGAGGGAGCGGACAGGAGCGCATCATGCTACGCAGCGACCCACTCTTCCTTGCAGCGGCGGCGGCATCGCTCGGTGTCCTCGTGATCCTGATCATCGGCGTGGCGAGTTTCGCGCGCGGTGGCGAATTCAACCGCAAGCACAGCAACAGGCTCATGCGCTACCGCATCTATGCGCAGGCGGTCGCCGTGGCGCTGATCGTGCTGTTCGTTGCATGGCGCGGAGCAGGCAACTGACATGGTGGTTCTCAACAAGATCTATACCCGCACCGGCGACACCGGTGACACAGCCCTCGGAAACGGGGTGCGCGTGGCCAAGCATGCGCTGCGGGTGCAGGCCTACGGGACCGTCGACGAGCTCAACGCCACCATCGGCCTCGCGCGGCTGCACGCCCAGGGCGAGATGGTCGAGCGGCTGGCACGGATGCAGAACGATCTTTTCGATCTGGGCGCCGATCTGTGCCGCCCCGAGATGGAGCGCGATCACGAGGCCGAATACACGCCGCTGCGCGTCGCCGCCTCGCAGGTCACACGGCTCGAGGGCGAGATCGACGCGATGAACGAGACGCTGGAGCCGCTGCGCAGCTTCATCCTCCCCGGCGGCACGCCGCTCGCCGCGCATCTGCATCTGTGCCGCACCGTGGCGCGGCGGGCCGAACGCCTCACCGTCGAGCTCGCCGCGATCGAGGAGATCAACCCCGCTGCCGTGACCTATCTCAACCGGCTGTCGGACTGGTTCTTCGTCGCCTCCCGCGCCGTCAACGCCTCGGCCGAGGGCGATATCCTGTGGGTGCCGGGTGCAAACCGCTGAGCACCGCACGGCGGCCGCCGCGCCCGATCCTGCCGCGGGCCGGGGGTGAGGCAGCGCGCAGCGTGTCGATTTTGCCCTGTTGTCCGGGCCTGCGAGCCGCTAATCAAGGCGCCAGGCGCATCACGGCCCCGCGGGGCCCCAGCAAGGGAGTGACACGCAGATGAAGGTTCTCGTGCCGGTCAAGCGCGTGATCGACTATAACGTGAAGGTCCGCGTGAAGGGCGATGGCAGCGGCGTCGATCTGGCCAATGTCAAGATGTCGATGAACCCGTTCGACGAGATCGCCGTCGAGGAGGCGATCCGCATGCGCGAAGCGGGCAAGGTCGAGGAGGTCGTCGCCGTGTCCATCGGCGTCAAGCAGGCGCAGGAGACGCTGCGCACCGCGCTCGCCATGGGCGCGGACCGCGCGATCCTCATCGTCGCCGCCGATGACGTGCACACCGATATCGAGCCGCTCGCCGTGGCCAAGCTGCTCAAGGGCGTCGTCGAGGCCGAGGCGCCCGACATGGTGCTGTGCGGCAAGCAGGCCATCGACAACGACATGAACGCGACCGGCCAGATGCTCGCCGCCCTGCTCGGCTGGAGCCAGGCGACCTTCGCCTCCGAGATCGCGCTCGGCGACGGCAGCGCCGACGTCACGCGCGAGGTCGATGGCGGGCTGCAGACGATCCGCGTGAAGCTGCCCGCGATCGTGTCGGTGGATCTGCGCCTCAACGAGCCGCGCTATGCGTCGCTGCCCAACATCATGAAGGCCAAGAAGAAGCCGATGGAGGAGAAGACGCCGGAGGATTACGGCGTCGATGTCGCCCCCCGGCTCAGCGTCGTGAAGACCGGCGAGCCGCCGCAGCGCCAGGCCGGGATCAAGGTCGGCTCGGTGGACGAGCTCGTGGAGAAACTCAAGCAGGCGGGGGTCGTGTGATGGCGGTGCTTCTTCTGGCAGAGGTTTCGGGCGGCGAACTGGCGCGCGACGCGACCGCGAAGGCCGTGACGGCGGCGAAGGAACTGGGCGAGGTGACCGTGCTGTGCGCCTCCGCCGGATGTTTGGGCGCAGCCGAGGACGCCGCGAAGCTCGACGGGGTGAGCAAGGTGCTGTGCGCCGATGCGGAGCATTACGGCCATCAGCTCGCCGAGCCCGTCGCGGATCTCGTCGTCTCGCTTGCGGGCGCGTATGACCACATCTGCGCCCCCGCGACGACGGCGGCCAAGAACGTGATGCCGCGCGTGGCCGCGCTGCTCGACGTGATGGTGATCTCCGATGTCTCCGCCGTGATCGACGCCGACACGTTTGAGCGCCCGGTCTATGCCGGCAACGCCGTGCAGACCGTCACGAGCGCTGACGCGAAGAAGGTCGTCACCATCCGCACCTCGAACTTCGACGCCGCCCGCGACGGCGACGCGGCGCCCGTCGAGAAGATCGACGCCGCCGCCGATCCGGGGCTGTCGAGCTGGGTCGAGGACAAGGTCGCCGAGAGCGACCGCCCCGAGCTGACCTCGGCGGGCGTCGTCGTCTCGGGCGGGCGCGGGATCGGCTCGGAGGACGACTTCGCGATGATCGAGAAGCTGGCCGACAAGCTCGGCGCGGCAGTGGGCGCCTCGCGCGCGGCGGTCGACTCGGGCTTTGCGCCCAATGACTGGCAGGTGGGTCAGACCGGCAAGGTCGTCGCCCCCGAGCTCTATATCGCCGTGGGCATCTCGGGCGCGATCCAGCACCTTGCCGGCATGAAGGACTCCAAGGTCATCGTTGCGATCAACAAGGACGAGGAAGCGCCGATCTTCCAGGTCGCCGATTACGGCCTCGTCGCCGATCTCTTCGAGGCGGTGCCCGAGCTGACCGAGAAGCTCTGAAGCGCGCGGGCGGGCATCTTGCGCCCGCCCGCACCACGCTTACCTTTGGCCGGGCAATCGACGCGTGAAGGGGGCGCCCGAGCATGACCTGGTCCTTCCCGATCGGCCGTTTCCTCGGCTCCGAGCTGCGGGTCCATGCGACCTTCTTCCTGCTGCTCGCCTGGGTGGCGGCGGCGGCGTATTTCATGGGCGGCGTGGCGGCCATGATCGAGAACACGCTGTTCATCCTGGCGCTGTTCGCCTGTGTCGTGGCGCATGAATACGGCCATGCGCTGATGGCGCGCCGCTACGGCATCGCCACGCCCGACATCACGCTGCTGCCCATCGGCGGGCTCGCCCGGCTCGAGCGGATGCCGGAAAAGCCCGGCCAGGAGATCATGGTCGCGCTTGCCGGCCCGGCCGTGAACGTCGTGATCTGGGCGGTGCTCGTGCTTCTCGGCGCGGAAACCGATCTCGAGAAGCTCGTCGAGATCGAGGACCCGGCGGCGGGCTTCATGGGCCGGCTCGCGGTGGTGAACCTGTTCCTGGTGCTGTTCAACATGCTGCCGGCCTTTCCGATGGACGGCGGGCGGGTGTTTCGCGCGCTCCTGTCGACGCAGATGTCGCGGGTGCAGGCCACGCGCATCGCCGCGACCGCGGGGCAGGTGCTGGCCTTCGGTTTCGGCTTTCTCGGGCTGTTCGGCGGCAACCCGCTGCTGATCCTGATCGCGGTGTTCGTGTTCATCGCGGCGTCCGCCGAAAGCTCGGACGTGGCGATGCGCGAGCTGGCGCGCAATCTCGGCGTGCGTGATGCGATGATCACGCAATTCGAGTTCCTGCGCCCGGACGCGACGCTCGACAGCGCCGCCACCACGCTGATCCGCACCACGCAGCACGAATTTCCCGTGCTCGACGCCGATGGCTACATGATCGGCTTCCTGATGCGCCGCGATCTCTACCGCGCGCTCGAGGCCGGGCCGCGGATGCGCCCCGTCACCGAGGTGATGACCACGGATGTGCCCGCGCTCAATGTGCGCGACAAGCTGGAGGCAGCGATCGACGCGATGTATCGCGAGGGCAAGCCCGTGGTCGGCGTGACCGGCCCGCGCGGGCACCTGATCGGCTACATCACGCCGGAGAATCTCGGCGAGCTGATGGTCGTGGGCGGGCGCGAGGCCTAGGCTTCGTGACCGCCGCCGTAGCCGTTGCGCGCCGGCGGCGCCCAGCCCGCGGGCGCGCCGCCTTCGGGGCGCAGCACCTCGACGCGCAGCGGATGGCAGACCGCCTGATCCGAGGAATGCGCGGTGCCGCAATCGCCGCCGGGGC
The DNA here is from genome assembly GCA_007131685.1 of Paracoccaceae bacterium. GTDB lineage: Bacteria > Pseudomonadota > Alphaproteobacteria > Rhodobacterales > Rhodobacteraceae > Alkalilacustris. The sequence continues at coordinate 18,260 of SLQD01000063.1, forward strand.
AGGCCGAGAGCGCGCCGAGAAGGTCGATCTCGGCCAGGAATTCCAGCGTGTCGCCGGGGCGCACCGGGCTCGCCTTCATGAAATACTGCCCCGTGCCGCGCAGGAAGCCCGTGCACATGAAAACGTTGAGCACATCGTGCACGTGCCCCTCCGCCGCGTCGAGCGGCAGGCCCGCCTCCTCGGCCAGCGCGCGGGTGAGATTCGAATGGCAGCAATGGTGGTAGTCGGTGCCGGTGAGCAGGTGATTGGTATAGGGGTCGCAGCGCGTGCCGATCACGTCATGCACCGAGCCGCCATCATCGTCGAAGCCGTACCAGTCCAGCGTGTCGCGGATGATCGTCGCCATGGGGCGCAGATGCGGAAAGCCCGACCACATCCGGTCGCCCACCGACAGATGCGTGCCGTGCAGCGCGCGCGTCTTGCCGGCATAGAACCGCTCCGACAGATCATCCGCTGCCCACAGGTTGAGATCTCCGACCTGCGGGCCTTCGGTGCTCACGATCCGGAAAAAATGCCCGGCCGGGACATGAAAGCAGCGCGCCTGCCGCGGCGGCACGGTGATCGCGGCCACCGGCGCGGCCCGCGCGGTGGCGGCGCGATACGCGTCGAGGTCCGGCGCGGGCAGCGTGTCGGGCGGATAGGAGACCACCGCGGGCGCGGCGCGGCGGGCGCCGGCATCGGCGGGGGGCGGGGTTTCGGGATGCGCGGGCTTCATCTGCGGTCCTCCGGGTGATCGCGCCCTGTGTGCCGCGCCGGGCGCGCGGGCGCAATCGCGCCCTTTCCCCGCGCTGCGCGGGCGGCTATGAGGCCGCGCCATGAGCACCACACTCGAGGATGCCTATGATGCGCTGATCGCGCGCGACGGGTTGCAGCCGGACCCGGCGCAGCGCGCGGCCTTGCGCGAACTCGCCCCGATCCGCGAGAAGCTGGAGGCGGCCGGGCCCGCCCCGCGCGGCTTGCGCGCGCTGTTCTCGAAGCCGCCCGAGCCGCCGAAGGGGCTCTATCTTTGGGGGGGTGTCGGGCGGGGCAAGTCGATGCTGATGGACCTGTTTCACCGCGAGACCCGCATCGAGGCCAAGCGGCGCGTGCATTTTCACGCCTTCATGCAGGAGATCCATGCCGGCATGACCGCGGCGCGCAAGCGCGGCGTCGATGATGCGCTCGCCCCGGTCGCGGACGAGGTGGCGGAAGGGGTGCGGCTTCTGTGCTTCGACGAGATGCAGATCACCGACATCACCGATGCGATGATCGTCGGGCGCCTCTTCGAGCGCCTCTTCGCCGCCGGCGTCGTGGTGGTGGCGACCTCGAACCGTCCGCCCGACGATCTCTACAAGGACGGGCTCAACCGGGCGCTCTTCGTCCCCTTCATCGAGCTGATCAAGGCGCGCATGACGGTGCTCGAGCTCGAGAGCGCGGCCGATTACCGCCAGCACCGGCTCGAGGGAACGCCCGTCTGGTTCGCGCCCAATGACGCCGCCGCGCGCGCCGGGATCGCGGAAATCTGGCGCGACCTGACGGGCGGCGCCGCGCCGGAGCCGCTCACCCTGCGGGTGCAGGGGCGCGATGTCACGATCCGGGCCTTCGCGGATGGGGTCGCGCGGGCGCGGTTCTGGGAGCTGTGCGGCCAGCCGCTCGGGGCGGCGGATTACCTCGCGCTGGCGGGGGCGGTACGGGTGCTGATCCTCGAGGACATCCCGCTTCTGTCGCGGTCGAACTTCAACGAGGCGCGGCGCTTCGTCACGCTGATCGACACGCTCTACGAGGCGGGGGTGCGGCTCGTCGCGAGTGCCGCCGACCGGCCCGACCAGCTCTACGTCGAAGGGGCGGGCGCGTTCGAGTTCGAGCGCACCGTGAGCCGGCTTGCGGAGATGCAGTCCGAGGGCTGGGGCGCGTGATCGCCGCTGGACCGCGCGGCGCGGGCACGGTACATCGCGGGCATGAATGACGAGCCCGCCCATCCGACAACCTCCGAGCCCCTGCGACGCGCCCTCGGGGAGCGTTACCTGCAATACGCGCTCTCGACGATCATGCATCGCGCGCTGCCCGATGCGCGCGACGGGCTCAAGCCTGTGCACCGGCGCATCCTCTATGCGATGCGCGAGCTGCGGCTGGCGCCCGCGGGCGGCTTTCGCAAATCCGCCAAGATCACCGGCGACGTGATGGGCAACTACCACCCGCACGGCGACGCCGCGATCTACGACGCGATGGCCCGGCTCGCGCAGGATTTCGCGATGCGCTACCCACTGGTGGACGGGCAGGGCAATTTCGGCTCCATCGACGGCGACAACCCCGCCGCGCCGCGCTACACCGAGGCGCGGATGACCGCCGCCGCCGAGGCGCTGCTGGAGGGGCTGGCCGAGGACGCCGTCGATTTTCGCGCCAATTATGACGGCACGCTGACCGAACCCGAGGTGCTGCCCGCGGCTTTCCCCAACCTGCTCGCCAACGGCGCCAGCGGCATTGCGGTGGGCATGGCCACGAACATCCCGCCGCACAATCTCGGCGAGCTCATCGATGCCTGCCTCGCGCTGATCGAGCGTCCCGATCTCGACGCGGCCGCGCTCATGGCGCATATCCCCGGCCCCGATTTTCCCACCGGAGGCGTGATCGTCGAGCCGCCCGAAAACATCCGCGCGGCCTATGCGGGCGGGCGCGGCGCGTTCCGGCTGCGCGCGCGCTGGCACACGGAAGATCTCGGCCGCGGCACCTGGCAGATCGTGGTCACGGAAATTCCCTACCAGGTGCAGAAATCCAGGCTCATCGAGCGGCTCGCCGAGCTGATCCAGGCGCGCAAGGTGCCGCCGCTCGCCGATGTGCGCGACGAATCCGCCGAGGATGTCCGCATCATCCTCGAGCCGCGCTCGCGCAATGTCGATCCCGAGACGCTGATGGGGCTGCTTTTCCGGAACAGCGATCTGGAGCTGCGCGTCTCGCTGAACATGAACGTGCTGGTGGACGGGCGCACGCCGCGGGTCTGCGGGCTGGCCGAGATGCTGCGCGTGTTTCTCGATCACCGCCGCGAGGTGCTCGTCCGGCGCGCGCGCCACCGGCTCGGGCGCATCGCGCACCGGCTCGAGGTGGTGGAGGGCTATCTCGTCGCCTTCCTCAATCTCGACCGGGTCATCGCCATCATCCGCGCCGAGGATCATCCGCGCCCGGTGCTGATGGCGGAATTCGAGCTCTCCGAGGTTCAGGCCGAGGCGATCCTCAACATGCGCCTGCGCAGCCTGCGAAAGCTCGACGAGATGGAGCTGCACAAGGAACGCGAGGCCCTGACCGCCGAGCGCGCCGATCTCGAGGCCATGATCGGTGATGAAGGCGAGCAATGGCGCCGCATCGGCGACGAGCTGCGCGACATCCGCGCGCGCTTCGGCCCCGAGGCCGAGGGCGGCGCCCGGCGCAGCGACTTTGCCACCGCCGTCGAGACCGGCGATGTCCCCATCGAGGCGATGATCGAGCGCGAGCCGATCACCGTGCTGTGCTCGAAGATGGGCTGGATCCGCGCGATGAAGGGGCATGTCGGGCTCGATACGGCCTTCAAGTTCAAGGATGGCGACGAGGGCCGCTTCGTCTTCCATGCCGAGACGACGGACCGGCTGCTGCTCATGGGCACCAATGGCCGCGTCTACACGCTGACCGCCGCGAACCTGCCCGGCGGGCGCGGCATGGGCGAGCCGGTGCGCCTTCTGGTGGATCTGCCCAACGAGGCCGACATCGCCGCGCTCTTCATCCATCGCCCCGGCGCGAAGCGGCTCGTGGCGTCCTCGGCCGGGGATGGTTTCGTGGCGTCCGAGGACGAGCTCGTCGCCCAGACGCGCACCGGCAAGCAAGTGCTCAATCTGCGCGGCGGCGCGGTGGCGCGGATCGCAAGGCCGGTGGCGGGCGATCACGTCGCGGTGGTGGGCGAGAACCGCAAGCTCTTGGTCTTCGCGCTCGAGGAGCTGCCCGAGATGGCGCGCGGCAAGGGCGTGCGGCTGCAGAAATACAAGGATGGCGGGCTGTCGGACGCGATCACCTTCACGCTCGCCGAAGGGCTGAGCTGGCACGATCCGGCCGGGCGCACGCGCCATGTCTCCGATCTGGGCGAGTGGACGGCCAGGCGCGCGACCGCCGGGCGCATGGCGCCGCGTGGCTTTCCGCGCGACAACCGATTCAACTGAGCCGCGCGATTGATGCACCGGCGCGGCTCGGTTACCAATTCCCCGCGCCCGAGACGAGGTTTCGATGATACCAGCCCCACCCGCCGCCCTTCGCGCCATCGCCCTGACCGGCGCGCTCGCCCTGCTCGGCGCCTGTGCCGGTCACGCCGATCTCGAGGACGCCAACCCGGACCCGATCGGCGATTTCCGCATGGCCCACAATATCGTGGTGGCGTCCAGCATGCAGCGCGGTCCGCTCTCGCGCGAGGCGACGCCGCAGGAGTGGCAGGAGGCGCTGACCGCCGCGATCGACGAGCGGCTCGGCCGCTTCGACGGCGAGCGCATGTATCACATCGCGACCAATGTGGACGGCTATGTCCTCGCCGTGCCGGGCATCCCGATCGTGGCGGCGCCGCGCTCGCTGCTGCTCGTGCGGGTGAATGTGTGGGACGACTCCACCGGCGAGATCATCAACGAGTCGCCGCGCCAGCTCACAATCTTCGAGGACATCTCGGGCGGCACGCTGATCAGCTCGGGGCTGACCCAGTCGCGCGAGGAGCAGATGGAGAACCTCGCGCGCAACGCCGCGCGCTCGATCCAGACCTGGCTCGAGGCCAATCGCGACTGGTTCGGCGATGACCCGGTGCCCGAGGAAGAGGCCGAGGATATGCTCGCCGAGTTCGAACAGGACGTCGATCTCGACGACCCGCAGGACGTCGAGCCGCCGCGCCGCACACGCCGTTACCCCACTGCCGCGGAGCGCAGCGCCGAGCTTCCCCGGCGGCGCTGACGGGCGCGCCGAACTGGCGCTTGATTTTTGCCCGCGCAGTGAGTAGACGGCGCGCGGAGTTGAATCGGGTCGCTCTCGACCCTCGAACGGATGGGGCGCCGGACGCATGGCAAAGGCAAAGTTTGAACGCAACAAACCGCATGTGAACATCGGCACGATCGGCCATGTTGACCACGGCAAGACGACTCTGACGGCGGCGATCACGAAGTATTTCGGTGATTTCCGGG
>SLQD01000004.1 GCA_007131685.1 Paracoccaceae bacterium
AATACGGGCTCGTCGCCTATCTGCACACGCAGAACCCGCGCCGCATCTACCGCATGAGCCGGTCGCTCGAATTCGGCATGGTGGCGGTGAACCGCACCAAGATCACCGGCGCGCCGATTCCCTTCGGCGGCATGAAGCAGTCCGGGCTCGGCCGCGAGGGGGCCCGCCAGGGCATGGAGGCCTTCTCCGAGATCAAGTATGTGTGCCGCGACTGGCGCTGAACGCACTTTGTTGAGGAGGTGTTAAGAACAGCGACCAAAAGCCCGCATTCGCGAATTTTTCACGCTTTGAGCGTGGCTTGCCGCATGATACCGTCATGCCAAAGCGGGCGTCTGTGCGCGGCGCCCGCAGCTCAAGAAAAACGAGGGCAGTTCGAGTGACAGCGCAAGTGAGGCGAAAGTGTTTCGCGGCCGTGGGGCTTTTCACGGCAATAGTGCTTCTGGCGGCGGCGCCGCTGCAGCTTCGCGCAGCACCCTATGCGGCGGTGGTGATGGATGCGCGCTCGGGCGAGATCCTGCACGCGCGCAACCACGACACGCGGCTGCACCCTGCCTCGCTGACCAAGATGATGACGCTCTACATCGCCTTCGAGGCGGTTCGCGACGGCGAGATCACGCTCGACACCCGCGTGACCGTCTCGCGCAACGCCGCGAGCGAGGTCTGCTCCTGCCTCGGGCTGCGCGCCGGCCAACAGATCGCGCTGCGCTACCTGATCCGCGCCGCCGCCGTGCGGTCGGGCAATGACGCCGCCACGGCCATCGGCGAAGCCATCTCCGGCAGCGAGGCCGCCTTCGCCGAGCGCATGACCCGCACCGCCCGCGCCATGGGCATGCACGACACGACCTTCCGCAACGCGCATGGCCTGACGCATCCGCAGCATCTCTCCACCGCGCGTGACATGACCACGCTCGCGCGCCAGCTCTATTTCGACTTTCCCCAGTATTACAACATCTTCTCGCGCCGGACGACCCATGCCGGCATCGCCGAGGTCGTCAACACCAACCGCCGCTTTCTTGCCGCCTATGACGGCGCCGACGGCATCAAGACGGGCTACACCCGCGCCGCCGGCTTCAACCTCGTCGGTTCCGCCAAGCGCGGCAGCACCCGCATCATCGCCACGCTCTTCGGCGGCAACAGCGTCGCGAGTCGAAACGCGCGGATGGCGGAGCTGCTCGACATGGGTTTCGCGCGCGCCCCTGCCCAGGTCGCCACCCGTAAACCCGCACCCCCGAATTACGGCACGGATGAGCGGCCGGGAGATGCCGGCCGCATCGTGCGCGCCAATCTCGCCGTGGAGACCAGCCTGCGCCCGCGCAGCCAGCCCGTCCCCGGCAGCGCGCCCGACCATGGACCGACCACGCCTGCCGATGCATCCCTCGTCGATCTGCGCGGCAAGGTCGACGCATTGATCGAGACCGCGCGCAGCGGCGAAACCGAACCCGCCGCGGACCCGACCGTGGACCCGGAGCCACGAGTCGCCGCGCCACCGATGCGCCCCGACACCGGCATCGAGACCGACGACACCGCGACCGGGCCGGACCCCGAGAGCCGCGCCGAAATCGCCGACGCCGCCTCTGAAATCGTCGAATCGGTCGCCAGCTCGGTCACGCCCGAGCAGACCGCGGCCGACCGGGCCGTCGCCGAGCTGCGCGACGCGGGCGACGGCACGAGCCATGCGACCGGGGCGCGCGAACCGGCATCGGAGCCCGAGCCCGCGGCGCTGCAGCTGACCTCTTCCGCCCAGCCCGCCCCGCGCCCCGACGAGCCCGTCGAGGTCGCCCTCGCCGCCCATGATGGCACTGCCGTGGAGCGCTCGCGCGAGGTCGTGACCCGGCTGCAGTCCGATGACGGCGCCGACTGGGCGATCAAGGTCGGGCGCTACAACACGCTCTTCGCGGCCGAGCGCGCGCTCACGCAAACGGCGCTGACAGAGGTCGCCGTGCTCGACCGGGCCGAGCGGCGCGTGGATCGAAGCCAGGCCGGATTCGACGCCACTTTCGCGGGACTGTCGCGCGAAGCCGCCGACCGCGCCTGCCGCCGGCTTCAGGCGCGCGACCGCGATTGCGAGATGGTCGCCCCCTGACCGCCGCGCTCAGCGCGGATCATCGTCGCGCGCGGCGGGGGCGTCGTCATAATCGGGGTTGAGGATTCGCCGCGCGTCGCCCTCGGGATCGTCATACTGCCCCTTGCGCAGCGTCCAGAAGAACCCCGCCAGCCCCAGGCCGCCGAGAAGCAGGGACACGGGGATAAGGATCACCAGCACATCCATTCGCGCCCCCCGAGCGTCACCTGAGCCGTAATGCGTTCAATGTCACGGTAATCGAAGACAGCGACATCGCCAAGGCCGCCCAGAGCGGCGTGCACCACCCCAGGAGCGCGATGGGCACAAAGACGGCGTTGTAGACGCCGGATTGCCAGAAGTTCTCGCGAATGCGCCGCACGGAGGCCTCCGCGATCCGCACGGCGTCGGCCACCGGCGCGATGTCGCGGCCGAGGAGGACCATGTCGGAGCTCGCCCGCGCAGCATCGAGCGCCGAGGCCGGCGAGATCGAGACATGTGCGGCCGAGAGCGCCACCGTGTCGTTGAGCCCGTCGCCAACCATCAGCACACGGCCGCCTTCGGCCTGCAGCGCCTCGATCCGCGCGGCCTTGTCCCGCGGCAGCGCGCCGGCGCACCAGTTCTCGATCCCCAGCCGTCGCGCCATCGCCTCGACCGCCGGGGCGACATCGCCCGAGATCAGCCACACCGCCTTGCCCTGATCGCGCAGCGCCGCGACGACCTCCTCGGCACCGGGGCGCAGCGCATCGGTGAAGGTGAAGCTGCGCGTCTCGTCACCGAGGCCGAGATAAGCGCCGGTGGTGGCCGCATGCTCGGCGCCGACCCAGCCCGCGCGCCCGAGCCGCACCGGCATGCCCTGCCAGTGCCCCTCCACGCCGTAGCCCGGCGCTTCGCGCAGATCGTCGACCGACGCCGGGGTCAGCCCGCGGGCGCGCAGCGCGGCGGCAAGGGCGCGGGCCAGCGGGTGCGCGGAGGCATCGGCGAGCGCCAGCGCCACGCGCAGCGCGTCCTCGGGGTGGGTGTCGAGATTGTCGGGCACCGGCGTGCCCATGGTCAGCGTGCCGGTCTTGTCGAAGACGACCGTATCGACCCCGGCGAGGCGCTCGAGCGCGGTGCCATCCTTTATCAGCAGCCCCTTGCGAAACAGCCGCCCGCTCGCGGCGGTGACGACTGCGGGCACGGCGAGGCCCAGCGCGCAGGGGCAGGTGATGATGAGCGTGGCGACGGCGACATTCACCGAAAGCCGCAGATCGCCGCCGGAGACATACATCCATGCAATGAAGGCCCCCAGCGACAGAAGCGGGATCGTGGGCGCGTAAGCGCGCGCGGCGCGTTCGGCGAGGGTGGTGTAGCGGTTGCGCGCGGACTCCGCCGCGGCCACCAGGTCGGCCATGCGGTGCAGCGAGCTGTCGCGGCCCGCCGCGGTGACGCGCATGGTGAGCGGGCCGGTGAGATTGACCTCGCCGGCGCTGAGCCGCGCGCCCGCCCCGGCGACGACGGGCAGCGTCTCGCCGGTCAGGAGCGAGCGGTCGATCTCCGAGCGGCCCTCCGTCACCTCGCCATCCACGGGAACGCCCGCGCCGGGGTGCACCAGCACCAGATCACCCGCGGCAAGCTCGGCCACCGGCACCTCGGCCTGCGCGCCGCCCTGCAGGCGCAGGGCGCGCGGAACCTCGAGCGCGGCAAGCTCCTGCGCGGCCGACCGCGCCAGCGCGCGGGCGCGGTGGTCGAGATAGCGGCCCACCAGCAGGAAGAAGGTCAGCATCAGCACCGCCTCGAAATAGGCGTGCGCACCCGATTGCAGCGTCTCGTAGAGCGAAATCGCGACGGTCAGGATCAGCGCCAGAGCGATGGGGCCGTCCATGTTCAGCCGCCGCCCCTGCAGCGCCCCGAGCGCCGAGCGAAAAAAGGGCTGACCGGCATAGCCCACGGTCGGGATGGCGATCGCCGCCGAGATCAGGTGAAACAGGTCCCGGGTCGCATCCTCGGCGCCCGCCCAGACCGCGATGGACAGGATCATCACGTTCATCATGGCAAAACCGGACACGCCGATCCGCAGCAGCAGATCGCGCTCCTGCCGCGCGCTCGCACCGCGCGACAGGATCCCCGGATCGAGCTCATGGGCCTCGAAGCCGAGCCGTTCGAGCCGGTCGATGAGCTGCGCGGCCGTCACGCCGGGGGCCGCATCGACGCTGGCGCGCTTGAGGGTCAGGTTGACCCGCGCCGACTGCACGCCGGGATGATCGCCGAGGTCGCGTTCGATCCGCGAGATGCAGCCCGCACAGTGGATGCCCGGCAGCGACAACAGGATGCGCCCCTGCCCGGCGTTATCCTGCGGCGCGGTGCGCGGGGCGTCGGCGAGCGCACTCAACGCGTCACTCCTCCACCTCGAGGGCGACCTGCCGGCGGAAAGGCGTGCCGTCGCCGGCCCGGGCGCGCAGATCGATGCGCCAGTTGCCCGGGGCGATATCGACGGGGGCGACATACACGGCGCCGGCATTGGTCAGGTCTGGAGTAAGGTCGTCGCGCCAATGGGTGGCATGGCCCAGCGTCGCCTCGATCGCCGCGAGATCGGCGGGCGCCCCCTGCGCGTCGGTCACGGCGACGCGCAGCTCACCGTCCCGGACCCGCGCGGCGACGGACCAGCCCAGCGCCTCCTGCGCGGCGCGGTCGGCATTGAAGGTCTGGCTTCGGGCGTAGCTGTCATTGGTGACCACCCCCGGGAAGGTGCCGAGCGCCTGCGCGGCCATGTAGAAATTGACCGCGAAGATCACCCCGAAGAACCCCACGGCGATCAACAGGACCTTCCGGCCCGTCAAGGGTTTGCCCGTCATTCGCCTCTCCCGTTGAAGACCGTGCCCACCGACACTTCCTCATCGCCGCTGATCGCGACGATCTCGACATCGGTGCGCGCCGTGCGCGCCGCGTCGGAGTCGGCGGGCGCGGTGAGGTAGACGCGATGCGACTCGAGCCGGTCGGCGGCGACGGTGACGTTGCGCCCCTCGGCGCCCTGCACCGCGAGTTCGAGCCCATCCGCACCCTGCACCGCGAGCGTGAAGTCGCGGGGTGCGCCCTCCATGTTGCGCAACCGGACCTCGTAGGCGTTGCGGATATCGCCGTTCGACAGGGTGATGAAGGTCGGGTTGCGCTCGGGAGCGACGGCCATGTCGAAATCCGCGCGCACGAAAAGCGCCACCAGCAGCCCCACGCCTACAGCGGCCCACAGGCTCGAGTACAGGATCGTGCGTGGACGGAACACATGGCTCCAGACGGGCTTCGGCTCCGCGCCGACGCGCTCGCTGCGCTCATCCGACAGCGCCATGTAGCCGATCAGGTCGCGCGGCTTGCCGACCCGGTCCATCACGTCGTTGCACGCATCGATGCACAATCCGCAGGTGATGCAGGCGAGCTGCTGCCCGTCCCGGATGTCGATCCCCATCGGGCAGACATTCACGCAGGCGCTGCAATCGATGCAGTCGCCGAGGTTCGCCGCGCCCGGCCCCTTGCGGTGCTTGCCGCGCGGCTCGCCGCGCCAGTCGCGGTAGCCGATGGTGAGCGTGTCCTCGTCCATCATCGCCGCCTGGATGCGCGGCCAGGGGCAGGCATAGATGCAGATCTGCTCGCGGAAGAAGCCGCCGAAGAAGAAGGTCGTGGCGGTCAGGATCGCGATGGTGATGTAGGCCGCGGGGTGCGCCTCGAAGGCCACGAGATCGCGCGCGAGCGTGGGCGCGTCGGTGAAGTAGAAAACCCAGGCGCCGCCGGTGGCCAGCGCGATCAGCAGCCAGACCGTCCATTTGAGCCCGTAGAGCCGGATCTTGCGCAGGCCCCAGGGCTGGCGCCAGAGCCTGACGCGGGCGTTGCGGTCGCCCTCGATCCAGCGCTCCACGGTGATGAACAGATCGGTCCACACCGTCTGCGGACAGGCATAACCGCACCAGACCCGCCCCAGCGCCGAGGTGAACAGGAACAGTCCCAGCCCCGCCATGATGAGAAGCCCGGCCACGAAATAGAACTCGTGCGGCCAGATCTCCACGAAAAAGAAGAAGAAGCGCCGGTTCGCGATATCGACGAGGACCGCCTGATCGGGCAGATGCGGCCCGCGATCCCAGCGCAGCCACGGCGTGATGTAGTAGATGCCCAGAAGCACCCCCATCAGCCACCATTTCAGCCGGCGAAAGCTGCCCTGCACGCGGCGCGGGAAAACCGGCTCGCGCGCGGCGTAGAGGGAGTCCGGGGGATTGTCGATGTCGCTCATTTCGTGCTCCGGGCGGGCGCGGCGGAGCCGCCCCGGTCACATGACCATCATCTGCACTTTCGTCCAGTCGTCACCGCGGTGTCGCGATGCCGCACCGTCGCGTCACTGCCCGCCGCCGAGCTGGTGCACATAGGTGGCAACGGCGCGGATATCGGCTTCGCGCAGGCGCTCGGCGAAGCCGGGCATGACGCCGTAGCGGCTGTAATAGATCGTCTCGCGCAGCGTCTCCTCGTCACCGCCGTAGAGCCAGATCGCATCGTTCAGCGCTGGCGCACCGAGATCCGTGTTGCCCGCACCGCCGTCACCGTGACAGGCCGCGCACTGGCTGGCATAGATTTCGGCCCCGGCCTCGGCCATCTCCGCGTCATGCGACTGGCCCGACATCCCGCGCACATATTGAACCACCTGGTCGATCTCCTCGTCGTCGAGAATGCCGTCCACGCCGTAGGCGGGCATCTGCGAGTCGCGCGCCTGGTCGTGATCCTCGTTGCGGATGCCGTAGCGCACGGTGTGATGGATGTCCTCTATGGTGCCGCCCCACAGCCAGGCGTCGTTGAGCAGGCTGGGATAGCCCGAGGCCTGCACACCGGCGGCACCGGCACCGTGGCACTGCGAGCACTGGGCCGCGAACACCGAGCCGCCGGCGTTCACCGCGAAATCGCGCAGCTCGTCATCCTCGATGATCGCGGGCAGCTCGGACTCGTTCAGCCGCTGGAACCACGAGTCGTTGGCCGCCTCGAAGCGCTCGATCTCGTCGGCGACATTGGCGCGGGTGGAATAGCCCAGAAGCCCCGGAGTCGCCTGCGTCACCAGCGGCCAGGCCGGAAACAGGATCATGTAGCCGATCGCCCAGACGATGGTGATGTAGAATGTCCAGAGCCACCAGCGCGGCATCGGGTTGTCGTATTCCTCGATCCCGTCCCATGCGTGGCCGGTGGTGGGCGGCTCCTCGTCGAGTTCCTTGCGGCTCTCCGGGTATTGCCGCTCG
>SLQD01000148.1 GCA_007131685.1 Paracoccaceae bacterium
CGACAAGCCGCTCTGCGCCGGCTGTGGCGCCAAGATGGGGGCCGAGGCGCTGACCGGGGCGCTCGGCGCCCTGCCGGCGCGGGTGCGCGCCGATCTGCGCAGCGGACCGGGCGACGATGCCGCGATCCTCGACCACCCGGCCGGCGCGCAGGTCATCACCACCGACCACCTGCGCGCCTTCACCGAGGATCCGTGGATGATGGCGCGGATCACGGCGGTGCATGCGCTCGGCGATGTCTGGGCGATGGGCGCGGCGCCGCAGGTCGCGCTCGCCACGGTGATCCTGCCGCGCCAGTCGGCCGCGCTGCAGGCGCGCGCCCTGGCCGAGATCATGGCAGGCGCCGGCGAGGCTTTCGCCGCGGCCGGCGCCGATATCGCGGGCGGGCACAGCGCAATGGGCGCGGAATTCACCCTCGGCTTCACGGTCACGGGTCTCGCTGCGGGCCGGCCCGTCACCAAGTCCGGCGCGCGCCCCGGCGATGCACTGATCCTGACCAAGCCGATCGGCACCGGCACCCTGCTCGCCGCCGAGATGGCCCGCGCCGCGCACGGGCCCGACATCGCCGCCGCCTGGGCCAGCATGGCCGCCCCGCAGAGCGCCGCCGCCGCGCTGCTCGCCCCCGAGGCCCATGCGATGACGGATGTGACCGGCTTCGGACTCGCCGGGCACCTGATGGAGATCCTCGAAGCCTCGAACGCCGCCGCCCGGCTCGACCTCGCCGCGCTGCCGCTCCTCGACGGCGCCGCCGCGCTCGCCGCGCAGGGGCATGCCTCGAGCCTCGCCCCGGCGAATCGCGCAGCGCTGCGCGGGCGGCTCGACGCGCCGCAGCGCCCCGAAGCCGCGCTGCTCGCCGATCCGCAGACCGCGGGCGGCCTCCTCGCCGCCCTGCCCGCCACACGCGCCGCAAAGCTCTGCGCGGCGATCCACGCCACCGGGCTCGCGAAAACGACGGTCATCGGCCATATCGAGCCGGGACCGCCACACATCGCCGCCGCCTGATCCACGCCGCCACGCTGGCACGCGCGCCCGCGCGCCGCGCAAGCGGCGCCCCGTGACGCTGCGCGGCGCGCCAGCGCCGCTCCGCAAGATCACGCGAGGCGCTGCAACGCGGCAGAGACGCGCTCCGCGGCCGCCGCGATCCCCGCCGCATCGAGGCTGGTCGCCCAGACCCGCGCGCGCACGGTGCCCGCATCGCGCGCCCGCGCCTTCGCGTAGCGGGGATCGTAATGATGCGTCATGAGTTCCGCCGCGAGCGCCGTGACCTCACCTGCCGCCGCCAGCGCCTGCCAATCGGCGATCCGCTCGGCGGCGTGAAAGGGCCGCAGCTGTGCTATGACCGCCCCGAGCCGCGCCGGCTCCGCCACGATGTCGCCGTAGGCCGCGGCGAGGTAGCCCGCCCGTACCGCGCGCGGTGCGCCTATCTCGATGCGCGGCGCCGCCTGCATGGCGCGCCACAGCGCCGGCGGCAGGTTGATGGCGCCGATCTTGCTCGACTCGGCCTCGACGAGCACCGGCCGTGCCGGATCCAGCGCCGCGATGCGCGCGGCGAGTGCCGTCTCGAAGCCCTTCTGCGCCGGTTGACCGCCCGGCACCTCGCCGAAAAGCGAGCCGCGATGCCGCGCCAGCCCCTCGAGATCGATCACCTGCACCCCCCGCGCGCGCAGCGCGGAGAGGATCTGCGTCTTGGCGGTGCCGGTATTGCCGTCGAGAAGCACCACCGGCGCCCGAAACGGCGCATCGTAAAGCGCCGCCTTCACCAGCCGCCGCCAGCTTCGATAGCCGCCCTCGATCGTCTCCGCGCGCCAGCCCACCTGGCGCAGGATCGTGGCGAACGATCCGGAGCGCTGCCCCCCGCGCCAGCAATAGACAAGCGGGCGAAAGCGCGGCCCCTTACCGGCGAGATAGCCGTCGAGATGGCGCGCCGCGTTGCGCGCCACGAGCGCCGCGCCGATCCGCCGTGCGAGGAACGGGCTCTCCTGGGTGTAGATCGTGCCCACCCTCGCGCGCTCGGCGTCGTCGAGCACGGGCAGGTTGACCGCACCGGGCAGGTGATCCTCGGCGAATTCGGCCGGGGCGCGCACATCGATGAGCGCGTCGAAGTCATCTGCGGCGGCATCCGCGATGCGGGTGAGCGTGACGGGCATGCGCCCCGCCTGCACCATCCGCGCGCGCCCGTCTAGTCCTGCGCGCGCAGCACGCGCGCCGGGCGCGCCGAGAGCGGGCGCAGCGCGAAGGCCAGCCCCGCGAGGAGCGTCGCCACCACGCCCCCGATAACGATCGCCAGCGCCGAGAAGGGCTCGAACTCGAAGCTGGTGCGCATCACGAAGGTCATCACCGCCCAGCCCGCGATACCGCCCGCGACGATCGCCACGACACCGGCCGCCGCCCCCAGCATCGCCGAGCGCAGCGCGAAACTGCCGAGGATCTTCAGCCGCGACGCGCCCAGCGTCTTGAGGATCGCGGATTCATAGACCCGCGCGCGCTCGCCCGCCGCCGCAGAGCCGATCAGCACCACGAACCCGGTCAGCAGCGTCGCCGCCGCGGCATAGGAGGTCGCCGCCGCGATCCCGGCGAGGATCGCGCTGACCTGGTCGATGGCATCGCGCACGCTCACAGCGGTGATGTTGGGAAAGTCCTGCGCCAGATCGCGCAGCAGCGACGATTCGCCCTCGGGCTCGATATGCAGCGTCGCGATATGGCTGTGCGGGGCGGCAGCGAGCGCGCCGGGATTCATCGTCATGATGAAGCCGATGCCGCCACTGCGGAAATCGACCTCGCGGAAATTGGCGATCTCGGCGGTAATGTCGCGGCCGAGGATGTTGACGGTGATCTCGTCGCCGATCTCGAGCCCGAGCCCCTCCCCGGCATCGGCCGAGAAGCTCACCAGCGGCGGGCCGGCATACCCCTCGGGCCACCACTCGCCCTCGGTGAGGGTGGTGCCCTCGGGCGGGCGGTCGGCATAGGTCACGCCGCGATCGCCGCGCAGCGTCCAGTGCTCGCCCGCGACCTCGCGCGCCGGCACGCCATTGATGCGGGTGATGAAGCCGCGCAGCATCGGCGCGGTCTCGATCCCCTCGATGAGCGGGTCCTCGCGCGTGCGCTCGAGAAAGCCGTCGAGCTGATGGTTCTGGATGTCCACGAAGAAGTAGGACGGCGCGCGATCCGGCAGATCGCGCTCAATGGCGGCGCGCAGGTTGGAATCGATCTGCCCCACCGAGGCGAGCACCGTCAGCCCGAGCCCCAGCGACAGGATCACCGAGGCGGCCTCTTCGCGCGGCCCGCCGATCGCGGCGAGCGCAGCGCGCAGCCCCGTATGCCCGCGCACCGCGCGGCTGCGCGCCGCGCGCCCGGCCATCCGCCGCAGCACGATCGCCGAGACGACCAGAACCCCGAGCGCGACGATGATGCCGCCCGCCGTCGCCAATGCCAGCTGCGGCACGCCCGACATCCGCACCGCCGTGCCAATCAAGAGCGCGAGCACCAAAAGGATCGCGACGATATGCACCGGTCGCGGCAGGGCACGCGCCTGCGAATCGATGCCGCGAAACAGCGTCGCCGCACGCACCTGCTCGGTGACGGCGAGCGGCCAGAGCGTGAAGACGAGTGCGGTGAGAATGCCGTAGAGCGCCGCCTCCGCGAGCGGCCACGGATAGAGCCCGATCACCGCCGGCAGCGGCAGCCGCGCCTCGATGACGGGCGCCAGCAGCAGCGGCACCCCGGCCCCGAGCACCACCCCGATCGCCACGCCCAGAAGCGTCAGGATCCCGATCTGCATGAGATAGACGCTGAAGATGGTGCGCCCCTCGGCACCGAGCGACTTGAGCGTCGCTATGACCTCGGTCTTGCGGTCGAGATAGGCCCGCACCGCCGCCGAGACGCCGACACCGCCCACGGCGAGCCCCGCCAGCCCCACCAGCACGAGGAAGGCGCCGATCCGGCCCACGAACTGCTCGGCCTGCGGCGCGCCGCTGCGGCTGTCGCGCCAGCGCATGCCGCTGTCGCCCAGCGCCTCCTGTGCGGCGTGCTCAAGCGCCTCGAGATTGGTGCCCGGTTCCAGCTCCAGCCGGTAGCGCGAGTCGTAGAGCGTCCCGGCCTGAAGCAACCCGGCCTCCTGCAACGCAGCAGTGCGCACGATGGTGCGCGGGCCGAAGCCGAAGCCCTCCGCGCTGCGGTCAGGTTCCGATACCAGCAGCGCGTTCAGCCGGAATTCCTGCCCGCCGAGACGGAACACGTCGCCCGGTTCCAGCCCCATTCGGTCGGCCAGGTTGGGCGCCATGACACCGCCGGGCAGGCCGTCCTGCTCCGACAGCGCCGCGCCGATGGAGATGTCGGGGCTCAGCCCGACCGTGCCCTTGAGCGGATAGGCCGCATCCACCCCCTTGACCTGTGTGAGCCCACGGTTGGCGGGATCCTCCGCCGCAGTCGCCATGGAGCGGAAATCGACGATCTCGGAGGCGCGCTCGGAATGCGCCTCGATCCATTCGAGCTCGTGCTCTTCGGCGAAGCGATAGGTGAAACCGATCTCGGCATCGCCGCCGAGCAGCACCGCGCCCTCCTGCGCCAGCCCCGTCTCGATGCTCGAACGCACCGATCCCACCGCCGCGATCGCCCCCACGCCGAGCGCGAGACAGGTCAGGAACACCCAGAAGGCGCGCAGCCCGCCGCGCAGCTCGCGCCGGGCGATCCGGGCCGGGATGCGAAGGTTCATTCGGCCGCCCTTTGCAGCTGTTCACCGGCGATGCGCCCGTCCTCGAGGCGGATCACCCGGTCGCAGCGTGCAGCGAGCTCGGGCGAATGCGTCACCAGCACCAGCGTGCTGCCGTAGCGGTCGCGCAGCCCGAAGAGGATTTCCATGATCGCCTCGCCGGTGCTCGAATCGAGATTGCCGGTGGGCTCGTCGGCGAGCAGGATCTTGGGGTGCGGTGCCGCGGCGCGGGCGAGCGCGACGCGCTGCTGTTCTCCACCCGACATCTGCGTGGGATAGTGATGCAGCCGCTCGCCGAGCCCGACCTCGCGCAGCTCGGCCTCCGCGCGCCCGAAGGCATCGCGCACCCCGGCCAGTTCCAGGGGCGTCGCGACGTTCTCGAGCGCGGTCATCGTCGGAATCAGGTGGAAAGACTGGAACACGATCCCCATATTCTCGCGTCGAAACCGGGCAAGGGCGTCCTCGTTCATCGTGGTGAGATCCGCCCCGAGCGCGGTCACGCTGCCCGAGGAGGCCTGTTCGAGCCCGCCCATAACCATCAGGAGGGATGACTTGCCCGACCCCGACGGCCCCACCATACCGAGCGTCTCGCCCTGCGTGACGTCGAGCGTGATCCCGCGCAGGATCTCGACAGGGCCGGTGTTACCCTGCAGGGTCAGGCAGGCATCCGCGAGCGACAGAACGGGGTCAGACATGCACAGCTTCCAGATCCGATTCACACGCGCACGATATGGACCGACCCTGCCGCAGCGCAAGGTCGCCCCCCTCTTCGGGGCGGTATTCGCGCTGAGTCTTGCCGCCCCGACAGGCCTTCAGGCCGACGAAACGGTCACGATTGCGGCACTCGGCGACAGCCTCGTGCAGGGGTACGGCTTGCATCACGAGGACGGATTCGTCCCGCGCCTCGAGGCCTGGCTGCGCGCGCAAGGCCATGAGGTGAGCGTGAGCAATGCCGGGGTGTCGGGCGACACGACGGCAGGCGGCCTCGCGCGGATGGACTGGACACTGGCCGACGACCCCGATGCGCTGATCGTCGCGCTTGGCGGCAATGACCTGTTGCGCGGCATCGACCCGGCCGAGAGCCGCGCCAACCTCGACGGGATCCTCGAGGCGTCGCGATCGGCGGGCGTGCCGGTGCTGCTGGTGGGGATGCCGGCCCCCGGAAATTACGGGCCCGACTACGAGGCCGACTTCGCGGCAATGTATCCCGAACTGGCCGAGGAGCACGACGTGCTGCTTCACGGGAATTTCCTCGAGCCCATCACGGCGCGCATCGAGGCGGGCGAGCCGGCCGACGATCTGCTGCAGGACGACCGCATTCACCCCAGCGCCGAGGGCGTCGAGCGGATCGTGGAGGCGATCGGGCCGAGCGTGGCCGAGCTTGTCGCCGAGCTTGAGCCTGGCGATCCGAGCGGCTGAGCCTCAGCCGCGGATCCATTCCATGAAGCCGTCAGGTGCGCGCGCGAGAATGCGCTGCGCGACCTCGCGGGCCATCTGCGGCGCGTCGGCCACCGGGGCGTCGCCCTCGTCGAGCAGGCTTTCCGAGCCGTCCGGGCGCAGCACCTCGCCGCGCAGCCAGACCCGGCCGCCCTCGACCACGGCCAGCCCGGCGATCGGCGTTTCGCAGGAGCCGTCGAGCTCGGCGAGGAAGGCGCGCTCGGCGGCAAGCTGCTCGCCGGTATGCCTGTCGTGGATCGCGGCGAGCATCTCGCCGGCGCGGTCGTCGTCCTCGCGCCGCTCGATCCCGATGGCGCCCTGCGCGATGGCGGGCAGCATCTCCTCGGGTTCGACGGGATGGCGCGCCACCTCGGTCATCCCGAGCCGGGTCAGCCCCGCCCAGGCGAGGAAGGTGCAATCGGCGACCCCGTCCTCGAGCTTGCGCAGCCGGGTCTGCACGTTGCCGCGAAACTCCACGACCTCGAGATCGGGCCGCCGGTTGAGCATCTGCGCGCGCCGGCGCAGGCTCGACGAGCCCACCACCTGCCCCGCCGCGAGATCCGACAGCGACGCGATCGCGGGCGAGACGAAGGCATCGCGCGGATCGGCGCGTGGAAGGTAGCAGTCGAGCACGAGCCCCTCGGGCTGCGCGACCGGCATGTCCTTCATGGAATGCACGGCGACGTCGATTTCGCCCTTGAGCATCGCCTCCTCGATCTCGCGGGTGAACAGCCCCTTGCCGCCGATCTCCTTGAGCGGGCGGTCCTGCACCCGGTCGCCCGTGGTGGAGATGGGCACGATCTCGAAGGCCGCCTCGGGCAGATCGAAGGCCGCCATGAGCCGCGCACGGGTTTCCTCGGCCTGCTTGATGGCGAGCTGAGAGCCGCGCGTGCCGAGGCGGAAGGGACGGTCCGGGGAGGGCAGATCCTGTGTCATGGCGGCTGCATAGCGGCGCCGCGGGGGGCTGACAACCGGGATTGACAAAACCGCCCCGCCGCGGGACCACGAGAGTCCGAGGCAATGCGAGCGAGCCATGACCAAGCCCCTTCTGCGCGCCCTCGCGGGCGAGACCCTGCCCACGCCCCCGGTGTGGATGATGCGCCAGGCGGGGCGCTACCTGCCCGAATACAAGGCC
>SLQD01000261.1 GCA_007131685.1 Paracoccaceae bacterium
TCGAGCTTCTATTTCATCGCGCTCGATCTGGGGCTGCGCCGTGCGCCGGACATGCCCGAGGGCGTGCATGGCGAGGAGTGGCAGGTCCACGGCGGCGGTTTCTACCATATCCAGAAATACCTCGTCGCTCCCGAGCGCCTGCCCGAGCACCTGACCTGGTTCAAATGGGAGAGTTACGCGACCTGGATGTCGGGCTTCGCGCTGCTGGTGGTGATGTATTACTGGGGCGCGGAGTTCTACCTGATCGATCCGAACACCGCCGATCTGGCGATCTGGCAGGCCGTGGGGATCTCGGCGGGCTCGCTCGTGCTGGGGTGGTATTTCTATGACTGGCTGTGCCGCACCCGGCTGGGCGAGAGCGCGACCGGGCTGATGCTGGTGCTGTTCGGGTTCCTGGTTTTCATGTCATGGGCCTATGCGCAGCTCTTTACCGGGCGCGCGGCGCTCCTGCATACCGGGGCGCTGACGGCCACGATCATGTCGGCCAATGTGTTCCTGACGATCATCCCGAACCAGAAGATCGTCGTCGCCGATCTCAAGGCCGGGCGCACCCCCGACGCGATCTACGGCAAGATCGCCAAGCAGCGCTCGACCCACAACAACTACCTCACCCTGCCGGTGATCTTCCTGATGCTGTCGAATCACTACCCGCTCGCCACCGAGACGGAGTGGAACTGGGTGATCGCGAGCCTCGTCTTCCTCACCGGCGTCACCATCCGGCACTACTTCAACTCGATGCATGCGGGCGCCGGCAAGCCGCACTGGACCTGGGCGGTGACGGTGATCATCTTCATCGTGATCGCCTGGCTGTCCACCGAACCGGGCGCGCCGGGGCGCGCCGATGCGGGGGCCGAGCTGCGCGGATCGGCGCTGCGACTGTCGCAGGCGGAGGGGTTTTCCGAGGTCCACGACATCGTGCAGGGCCGTTGCGCGATGTGCCATGCGGCCGAGCCGGTCTGGCCCGGGCTGCATTGGGCGCCCAAGGGGGTGCGCTTCGAGAGCGAGGCCGACACGGCGCGCCACGCGCGCGGCATCTACACGCAATCGGGGCTCAGCCATGCCATGCCTCCGGGCGGCACGGTCGCGCTGCCAGAGGCGGATCGCGCCGCGATCCGGGACTGGTACCGCGGCGCGTCCGGGTCGTGACCCGCAACCGCGCGCGTGTCAGGGTCGGTCGATCGGCAGCAGCCGCGCGCCGAGCGCCTCGAGCCGGTCATCGACGAACGCGCTCTCGGCGCGCGTGAGCACCCGGTGGCGCGGGTAGCGCGGTGCGGCGCGATCGTCGAGCACCGGCGCCTCCCAGCCCGCCGTGGTCGCAAAGAAATCCGCCGCACCCTCCGTGCCGAACTCGCGCAGGAAGCCCTGCACCACGACATCGAGATAGCTCAGCAGGATCGGCCGCGGCGCCGGGACGGCATCGGGCGCGGGCACAGCGTATATCTGCGCCGCGACGGCGCGCGGGGCGCTGTGTTGCAGCCCTCCGGCGATGCGGTGGCGCGCATAGCCCGCCTCGCGTTCATCGAGCGCGCGCCAGTCATCGCCGGGAACGCGCGCGATCAGCCCGTCGATCTCGACGCCTTCGGCGGGCTCGGCGGTGAGAAAGGCGAGCGCGCGCTGCGGCGTGTGCCGCCAGGTCCGCCGCCAGCCCGCGAGCCGCGCCGGGTAGGCCTCGCTGTAGGCATGGGTGTCGCGATTGACGAGGCTGCCATAGCCGAAGAAGAACGGATCGGACATGCGCGCCCGTCTGCCCGCCCGGGGCCTGATTGGCAAGCCCCTTGCCAGACGGCCCCGGCTGCGCTACCCCTTCGAACCACGGACACGGGAGAACCCGGCGGGCCCGAAGGCTGCGCCGGTGCCGAAGGAGCAACCGCCCCGGTAAACTCTCAGGCGCCAGGACCGGTCCGTGACACAGACTCTGGAGAGAGGCGCGCCCGACGCGCCCGCCGAAGGGATAACGATCTCAGGCGAAAGGACAGAGGGGGCACCGAAGGCGGCGGACGCGGTCCGCTGCGGGGTGCCGGGGCGATCCGGCGAGACAGCGGAGGATGGGCATGGCCGCCGAGAGCGCCGATCTGAATCGCACGGTTCTGCACGAGCTGCATGTCGAGGCGGGGGCGAAGATGGTTCCTTTCGCGGGCTACGAGATGCCCGTGCAGTTTCCCATGGGGGTGATGAAGGAGCATCTGCACACCCGCGCGCATGCGGGGCTGTTCGATGTCAGCCACATGGGGCAGGTGATCCTGCGCGGGCCGGATGTGGCCGCCGCGCTCGAGACGCTGGTGCCGTCGAGCGTCATCGGGCTCAAGGAGGGCCGGCAGCGCTACACGCTGCTCACCAGTGACGCGGGCGGCATTCTCGATGATTTCATGGTCGCCAATCGCGGCGATCATCTTTTTGCCGTGGTCAACGCCGCCTGCAAGGCCGGCGACATCGCGCATCTGCGCGCCCGCCTGCCCGGCGAGGTCGTCGTCGAGGAGATCACCGACCGTGCGCTGATCGCGCTGCAGGGGCCCAAGGCGGCCGCCGCGCTCGCGATCCTGCTGCCGGAGGTGGCGGAGATGCGCTTCATGGATGTCGCCGTGCTCGACTGGATGGAGAGCGAGATCTGGGTGTCGCGCTCGGGCTACACGGGCGAGGACGGCTTCGAGATCTCGGTGCCGAACGCCAAGGCGCGCGCCTTCACCGAGGCGCTGATGGCGATGGAGCCGGTCGCACCCATCGGGCTGGGCGCGCGCGACTCGCTGCGCCTCGAGGCGGGGCTTTGCCTCTACGGCAACGATATCGACACCACGACGAGCCCCGTCGAGGCCGGCCTGCACTGGGCGATCCAGAAGGTGCGCCGCAAGGGCGGCGAGCGCGCGGGCGGCTTTCCGGGCGCCGAGCGCATCCTGCGCGAACTCGAGGAGGGCCCCGCGCGGCTGCGCGTCGGTCTGCGCCCCGATGGCCGCGCCCCGATGCGCGCGGGCACGCCGCTTTTCGAGGCCGAGGACGCCGCCGATCCTGCGGGCAGCGTGACCTCGGGCGCCTTCGGCCCGAGCGTCGAGGCGCCGGTCTCGATGGGTTACGTGCCTGCCGGCCTTGCCGCACCCGGCACGCGGCTTTGGGGCGAGCTGCGCGGCAAGCGCCACGCCGTCGCCGTGTCCGAACTTCCGTTCCGAACCGCGGGCTACCGCAAGTGACCACCAGCAGAGAGGGACAGCCATGAAATTCACCGAAGAGCACGAATGGCTCCGCGTCGAGGGCGAGCATGTCGTCGTCGGCATCACCGAACACGCCGCCGAACAGCTCGGCGATGTCGTCTTCGTGGAGCTGCCCGAACCCGAGACCAAGGTCGCCAAGGGTGACGAGATCGTGGTGATCGAGAGCGTCAAGGCGGCCTCGGACATCCTCGCCCCCGTCGAGGGCGAGATCGTCGAGATCAACGACGCGCTTTCGGAAAACCCCGCCCTCGTCAACGAGGACCCGCTCGGCGAGGCATGGTTCTTCAAGATGAAGATCGAGGATGCCGGCGTGCTCGACGGCTTCATGAGCGAGGACGAATACAAGGACTTCATCGGCTGAGGGAGCGACGGATGACCTACACCCCCACGACCTATGACAGCTACGACTTCGCCAATCGGCGCCATATCGGCCCGTCCCCGAGCGAAATGGACGAGATGCTCAGGGTGCTGGGGGTGGACAGCCTCGATGCACTGATCGACGAGGTCGTCCCCGCCTCGATCCGGCAGGAGCGCCCGCTCGACTGGCCGGGCCTCACGGAGCACGCCATGCTCGGGCGGATGCGCGAGCTCGCCGGGCGCAACAGGGTCATGACGAGCCTGATCGGGCAGGGCTATTACGGCACCGTCACCCCGCCGGCGATCCAGCGCAACATCTTCGAGAACCCGGCCTGGTACACCGCCTATACCCCGTATCAGCCCGAGATCGCGCAGGGCCGGCTCGAGGCGCTGCTCAATTACCAGACAATGGTGAGCGATCTGACCGGGCTCGAAGTGGCGAATGCGTCGTTGCTCGACGAGGCCACCGCCTGCGCCGAGGCGATGACCATGGCGCAGAAGGTCGCCAAGTCGAAGGCGCCGGCGTTCTTCATCGACGAGAACTGCCATCCGCAGAACATCGCCGTGATGCGCACCCGCGCCGAGCCGCTCGGCATCGAGATCATCGTCGGCGCGCCCGAGACGCTCGATGCCGCGAAGGTCTTCGGCGCGATCTTCCAGTATCCGGGCACCTACGGCCATCTGCGCGATTTCTCGGACGAGATCGCGGCGTTGCACGCGCAGAAGGCGGTGGGCATCGTGGCGACGGATCTTCTGGCGTTGACGCTGATCAAGGAGCCGGGCGCGATGGGCGCTGACATCGCCGTGGGCTCGTCGCAGCGCTTCGGCGTGCCGATGGGCTATGGCGGCCCGCATGCCGCCTTCATCGCCTGCCGCGAGCCGATGAAGCGCGCGTTGCCGGGGCGGCTCGTGGGGGTTTCGATCGACAGCCATGGCGACCAGGCCTACCGCCTCGCGCTGCAGACGCGCGAGCAGCATATTCGCCGCGAGAAGGCGACCTCGAATGTCTGCACGGCGCAGGCGCTGCTCGCGGTGATGGCGTCCTTCTACGCGGTGTTCCACGGCCCGCGCGGCCTGCGCGCCATCGCCGAGCGCGTGCATTTCAATACCCGCCGCCTCGCCGAGGCGCTCGAGGCCGCCGGCGCCCGGGTCGAGCCGACGGAGTATTTCGACACCATCACCGTCGAGGTCGGCGTCGGGCAGGCGGGCATCCTCGCCGCCGCCGAGCAGCGCGGGATCAATCTGCGCCGCATCGGGCGCGGCCATGTGGGCATTTCGCTCGATGAGACGACGGATGGCGACGTGATCGCGCGCGTGCTCGCGGCGTTCGGGGTGCGCAATCCGGCTCCCAGCGCCGACCAGCCCGCCTTCGGCGATGCGCTGCGCCGGCGCTCGGATTATCTCACGCATCCGATCTTCCATATGAACCGCGCCGAGACCGAGATGATGCGCTACATGCGCCGGCTCTCGGATCGCGACCTCGCGCTCGACCGGGCGATGATCCCTCTGGGCTCGTGCACGATGAAGCTCAACGCCGCCGCGGAGATGATGCCGGTGAGCTGGCCGGAATTCTCCTCGCTGCACCCCTTCGCGCCCGCCGATCAGGCCGAGGGCTACCGCGAGATCATCGCGGATCTGTCCGACAAGCTTTGCGAGATCACCGGCTACGACGCCATGTCGATGCAGCCCAATTCCGGCGCTCAGGGCGAGTATGCGGGGCTTCTGGCGATCCGGGGCTGGCACCGTGCCAATGGCGATCATCACCGCGATATCTGCCTGATCCCGGTCTCGGCACATGGCACCAACCCGGCCTCGGCGCAGATGGCGGGTATGAAGGTCGTGGTGGTCGGCTCGGCGGAGAACGGCGATATCGACGTGGAGGAATTCCGCGCCAGGGCCGCCGAGGCCGGCGACCGGCTCGCCGCCTGCATGATCACCTACCCCTCCACGCATGGCGTCTTCGAGGAGACGGTGCGCGAGGTCTGTGCCATCACGCACGAACACGGCGGGCAGGTCTATCTCGACGGGGCGAACCTCAACGCGATGGTCGGGGTGTCGAAGCCCGGCGACCTGGGTGCCGATGTCAGCCACCTGAACCTGCACAAGACCTTCGCCATCCCGCATGGCGGCGGCGGCCCCGGCATGGGGCCGATCGGGGTGAAGGCGCATCTCGCGCCACATCTGCCGGGCCATCCCGAGACCGGCGGTATCGAGGGGCCGGTGAGCGCGACGCCCTATGGCTCGGCGTCGATCCTGCTGATCTCCTGGGCCTACTGCATGATGATGGGCGGCCCCGGGCTCACGCAGGCGACGCGCATCGCGATCCTGAACGCGAACTATCTCGCCAAGCGGCTCGAGGGTGCCTATGACGTGCTCTACAAGGGACCGACGGGGCGCATCGCGCATGAGTGCATCCTCGATACCCGCCCCTTTGCCGACAGCGCCGGGATCAGCGTGGACGACATCGCCAAGCGGCTGATGGATAACGGGTTTCATGCGCCGACGATGAGCTGGCCGGTGGCGGGGACGCTGATGGTGGAGCCCACCGAGTCCGAGACCAAGGCCGAGCTCGACCGCTTCGTCGACGCGATGCTGTCGATCCGCGAGGAGATCCGCGACGTGGCCGAGGACCGGATCGATCCGCACAACAACCCCCTCAAGCACGCCCCGCACACGGTGCGCGACCTCGTCGCCGAATGGGACCGCCCCTACAGCCGCGAGCAGGGCTGCTTCCCGCCCGGTGCGTTCCGGACCGACAAGTACTGGCCGCCCGTCGGCCGCGTCGACAATGTCTACGGCGACCGCAACCTCGTCTGCACCTGCCCGCCGCTCGAAAGCTACAGGGAAGCGGCGGAGTGACGAGCCCCGGGGCGCCGGGCGCGGTCCGCCGCGCTCCGGCGCCTTGCGCGATCAAGATCCGCGATATAACCATTTCACGCTTCATGTTTATAAAGTTGGCGTCCCGCGTTATCCCGCAAGGGGAATGCTGCGCGGGCCGGCGGGACTCATGACTGCGCAAAAGTCCGGAAATTTGAGCGCGATCAAGGGCTTGCCATGATCCGGATTGCGCGGCAGCATTCGGGAAATTAGCCACGCCGCGAATTCCGCTTTGCGGTTGAGTGGTGTGCTGCTACGGTCCGCATCGGCGGATCGGCGCCAATATAACTGCACGCATTCGCGCAACGGCCTCGGATTGAACCAGCCCGGCCGGGCGCATTTAGGGCAACGGCAACAGGAGGGACAGGACATGTTGCGACTCCCCCATTCGAGCACGGAGAGGACACGACGCGGGCGCACCCGGTTGACCCTGCTCTCGGCGGCTGCGGCTTCGGCGCTGGCGCTCGCGGGCCCGTCAGCATCGCCAGCGCTCGCGCAGTCGGATGGCCCGGAGGTGTTCGTCGCGGACCCCGAGACGAGCGGCATCCGCAGCGCCGCCCCCGCCGAGATGGTCGCGCAGGCGCGTGAGCAGGGCGGCATGCGCGTGATTGTCGGTCTTGACGTGGAGACCGGGCTCGAGGGGGAGATTAGCTCGGCCGAGGTCAGCCGCCAGCGCGACGAGATATCCTCGGCGCAGTCCCGGGTCCTCGACGGGTTGTCGTCGTCGGGCAGTGTGACCCGCTACGAGACGATCCCCTACATGGCACTCGAGCTTTCGCCGGAAGACCTCGAGGCGGTGTTCCAGATGCCGGGCATCACCTCGGTGCGCGAGGATGTGCCCGA
>SLQD01000126.1 GCA_007131685.1 Paracoccaceae bacterium
CTGCGTCGAAGGCAACAGCAGCGATGCGATTGTCTTTTACCTCCCTGTTGGACTTGGCCGAGCCTCGTGCTCGGCCATTTTTTTTCGCCGCAGCGCGGATGCCCGCAATCTGGGCAGTCGCCCGCCAAGGTGCCGCGCCGGGCGGCAGCGCGCGAAGTGGCCGATGCGCGCCCTTCCCCCCGCCGCGCGCATTGCGTATCACCGCGCCAGCCGCCAGCCGCCGCAGGGAGCCGCGCATGCCCGAGCCCGCCATCACCCCCGATCTCATCGCCGCGCACGGGCTTACCGCGGCGGAGTATGACCGGCTCGAGCGCATCCTCGACCGCGCGCCGCGATTCACCGAGCTCGGCATCTTCTCGGCGATGTGGAACGAGCACTGCTCCTACAAGTCCTCGAAGAAATGGCTGCGCACCCTTCCCACCGATGGGCCGCAGGTCATCTGCGGTCCCGGCGAGAATGCCGGCGTCGTCGATATCGGCGACGGCCAGGCCGTCGTCTTCAAGATGGAGAGTCACAACCACCCGAGCTATATCGAGCCGTATCAGGGCGCGGCGACGGGGATGGGCGGCATCCTGCGCGATGTCTTCACGATGGGCGCGCGTCCGGTTGCCGCGCTCGACAGCCTCAGCTTCGGATCCCCCGATCATCCACGCACGCGCCAGCTCGTGCACGGGGTCGTGGAGGGGATAGGCGGCTATGGCAACGCCTTCGGGGTGCCCACTATCGGCGGCGAGCTGCGCTTCGATGCGGCCTATGACGGCAACTGTCTCGTCAACGCCTTCGCCGCGGGGATCGTCGCTGCGGACGGGGTGTTCTACTCGGCGGCGTCGGGGGTGGGGATGCCGGTCGTCTATCTCGGCGCCCGGACCGGGCGCGACGGCGTCGGCGGCGCGACCATGGCCTCGGCGGAGTTCGACGCCGATATCGACGAGAAGCGCCCCACCGTGCAGGTCGGCGACCCGTTCACCGAGAAGCGCCTGCTCGAGGCCTGTCTCGAGCTGATGGCCTCGGGCGCGGTGATCTCGATCCAGGACATGGGTGCGGCCGGGCTGACCTGCTCGGCCGTGGAGATGGGCGACAAGGGCGGCCTCGGCATCCGCCTCGATCTCGACCGGGTGCCCTGCCGCGAGCCGGGCATGACCGCCTACGAGATGATGCTCTCGGAAAGCCAGGAGCGCATGCTCATGGTGCTGCACCCCGACAGGGAGGACGCCGCGCGCGCGATCTTCGAGAAATGGGATCTCGACTTCGCCATCATCGGCGAGACCATCGCCGAGGATCGCTTTCTCGTCATGCACGGCAACGAAACCCGCGCCGACATTCCACTGCGCGCGCTGTCGGGCAACGCACCCGAATACGACCGCCCCTGGGAGCCGACGCCACCGCCCGCGCCGCTCGGCCCGGTGCCCGGGGTCGCCCCGATCGCAGCGCTGCGTGCGCTGCTCGAAAGCCCGAATCACGCCCACAAGGGCTGGGTCTGGGAACAATACGACCATACCGTGCTCGCCGACACGATCCGCCCGCCGGGGATCGGCGCGGGGGTGGTGCGGGTGCACGGCACCGACAAGGCGCTGGCCTTCACCGCCGATGTCACGCCGCGCTATGTGGCCGCCGACCCGGTCGAGGGCGGCCGGCAGGCCGTGGCCGAAGCCTATCGCAACCTGTGCGCCGTGGGCGCGCGCCCGCTCGCGGCGACGGACAATCTCAATTTCGGCAATCCCGAGAAGCCGCGCATCATGGGCCAGCTCGTGGGCGCGGTGCAGGGCATCGGCGAAGCCTGCGCCGCGCTCGACATGCCGATCGTGTCGGGAAATGTGAGCCTTTACAACGAGACCGACGGCCGGGCGATCCTGCCCACCCCGACGATCGGCGCGGTGGGGCTGCTGGAGCGCGCCGCGCAGATGATCGGCGCGCAGCCGCATGACGGCGACGCGGCGCTCGTGATCGGCGACGGGGCGGGCCATCTGGGCCAGTCGGCGCTGCTGGCCGAGCTCTGGGGTCGCGCCGAGGGGCCGCCGCCGCCCGTCGATCTCGCCGCCGAACGCCGGCACGGCGAGTTTCTGCGGGCCAACCACACCCTTGTCCGCGCGGCGACCGATGTTTCCGATGGCGGGCTGGCGCTCGCGGCCTTCGAGATGGCCGCACTGGCGCAGATCGGCGTGACGCTGGAGCCCGGCGGGATCGGCGCGCTCTTCGGCGAGGACCAGGCGCGTTACCTCGTCGCCTGCGATGACGCGGCCGCCGGGGCGCTCATCGCCGCTGCCGGGCAGGCCGGGGTGCCCGCCCGGCGTGTGGGGCGCTTCGGCGGGGACCGCGTGCGCCTCGGCGCCGACGAGGCCCCGCTTTGCGAGCTTGCGCGGCTGTGGCGCGGCGCACTCGCCGCGCTTCTGGAAATGCGCTGAGCGGCATCCGGGCGCCGCTTGATTGTCCCGCGGGCGGGGATTACCTTCCGCCCAGACTGCCCGCAGGAGTGCAAGCGAAGGAGTGCGCATGGCCATCACGGCGACCGAACTGGAATCGATCCTGCGCGCCGCCTTCCCCGAGGCGCAGATCACGATCACGGATCTCGCCGGCGACGGCAACCATTACGCCGCCGAGGTCATCGACGCGAGCTTCCGCGGGCAGAACCGCGTCCAGCAGCAGCGCGCCGTTTATGCCGCGCTCAAGGGCAAGATGGAAGGCAGTCACGGCGAGCTGCACGCGCTCGCCCTCACCACCAAGGCACCGGAGTAACCAGATGGCCGACGCGCAGGAGCAGATCCGCCAGACCGTCGAGAGCAATGACGTCGTGCTCTACATGAAGGGCACCAAGACGATGCCGCAATGCGGCTTCTCGAGCCGCGTCGCCGGCGTGCTCAACTTCATGGGCGTTGAATACAGCGATATCAACGTGCTCGACGACGAGGAAATCCGCCAGGGGATCAAGGATTTCTCCGACTGGCCGACGATCCCGCAGCTCTATGTGAAGGGCGAATTCGTCGGCGGCTGCGACATCATCACCGAGATGACGCTGTCGGGCGAGCTCGATCAGCTCTTCGAGAACAAGGGCGTCACCTACGACAAGGCGGCCGCCGACAAGATCCGCGAAGCCAATGCCTGAGCCTCGGGAGCGGGCAGATGCGTCTGCCCGCGCCTCGACGGTACGCAGATCCGCCGATATTACGCGACGTCACTTCGCTGCAGCGCAGCTTTTTCGCGCCAGCCCTTTTCGCACCCGCAGCATAGTGCTATATTGCGAAGCGTGGGTCACGGCCCACACTCGGGAAACCTCATCCTCCTCCCGGGGTTTCTCGGAGTCCGGCGGTGACACGTATCCTCCTCCCACGTGTCACCGCCCCCCGGACCCGGAGCGCACGCGCTCTTCGGGCGGGCTGAGTTAACACCTGATTGCAGGCAGAATCAAGGCATTCTTGTGCAGCGCGCGCGCCTTGCCGTGTCCCGCCGCGCTCGCTACCTGTCGGGCAGCGCCGGATCCGGCGCGCAGGACGACACCGCAAGCAAGGGCACGCGCATGAGCAGCGAAGACGGCCAGCCCCTCGCCCATCTGGGGCGAATCATTCCCGTCGCGAGCGGCAAGGGCGGCGTGGGCAAGAGCACGGTGAGCGTGAACCTCGCCATCGCACTGGCCGGGCGCGGGCATCGGGTCGGGATCGTGGATGCGGATCTTTACGGGCCGAGCATCCCCGGCATGCTCGGCATCGACACCGCGAAACCGCCCGCCATGACCCCCGAGAAGAAGGTGATTCCCGCGACTGCGCATGGCGTCTCGGTGATCTCGATGGCGATGCTGACGGGCGACGACAAGCCCGCCGTGCTGCGCGGCCCGATGGTAACGAAATACCTGCAGATGTTCCTCACCGCGGTCGAATGGGGCACGCTCGATTATCTCATCCTCGATCTGCCGCCGGGCACGGGCGATACGCAGCTGACGCTGGCGCAGAGCTTTCCGATGTCGGGTGCCGTCGTCGTGACGACGCCGCAGAATGTCAGCCTCAAGATCACCCGCCGCGGCATCCGCATGTTCGAGGAGGTCAAGATCCCGATCCTCGGCATCGTCGAGAACATGTCGAGCTTCGCCTGTCCGAGCTGCGGCACCGTCACCGAGGTCTTCAGCAAGGGCGGCGGCCGGCGACTCTCGGAGGATCTCGCCATTCCCTATCTGGGCTCCATTCCGCTCGATCCGGCGGTGGTGGACTCGGGTGATTCGGGCGCGCCGCTGGTGACGACGCATCCCGACTCGGCGACGGCGCAGGCGTATGGCGCGCTTGCGGATGCGCTCGACGGGGCGGCGCGGGGCGATCAGGGGCTGCCGGTGCCCTTCGAGTGGGACTGGGCGAGCGGCTCCGGCGCGCCCGCCCGCGGCTCCGGTTCGGGGGCCGACACGCCGGTCGCGATGACGCAGGCGGATGCGCGCACGCTGCGCATAGCGTGGGGCGACGGGCAGGAGCAGGACATCGATGTGCGCGATCTGCGCCTTGCCTGCGCCTGTGCGGGCTGCCGCGACGAAGACACCGGCGCGCCGCTGCTCGATCCGGCGCGGGTGCCGCTCGAGGTGGCGCCGGTGACGATCTGGAGTGTCGGCAATTACGGCATCGGCGTGGCCTTCAGCGACGGGCACGGAACCGGGATCTATCCCTATGCCAAGCTGCGCGCGCTCGCGGCGGCGGAGTCCGAGGATGTCTGAACCGCTGCGCATCCGCGCCGAGGCCAGCGCGGCGGACCCGGACAGCATGCGCTTCCGGCTCGACCGTGCGGTTAAGGACGGGGCGCCGCGCGCCTTCGAGAGCCCGGGCGAGGCCGAGGGCGCCCCGCTCGCCGCCGCGATCTTCGCGCTCGGCGGGGTGCGCGCGGTCCATGCCGCTGGCAGTGTCGTGACCGTCGTCAAGGAGGGCTCGGCCGACTGGGCGACGCTCAAGCGGCCCATCGGCGCCGCGATCCGTCACGCCGTCGAGAGCGAGGCCGCGCCGCTCGGCCAAGCCGCGCCGCCCGCAGACGGCGATGATGCGCTGCGCAAGGCGGTGCAGAAGGTGCTCGACGCCGAGGCGAACCCCGCGATCGCGCGCCATGGCGGCCATGTCGCGGTGCGCGCGGTGCGCGGCGGGGTGGTCGAGATCGAGATGTCGGGCGGTTGCCAGGGCTGCGCGGCCTCGGCAGCGACGTTGCGCGACGGGGTGGAGCGGATCCTGCGCCGCACCCTGCCCGAGATCCGCGAGATCGTGGATGTCACCGACCATGCCGCCGGCACCAACCCCTATTTCGGCAGCGCGGGCCAGGCGGCGAGCCCCTTGGCGCGGCCCCTGCCCCCCGATGCGATCACCTTCGAGGATGGCCGCTACATGGTCTCGCCCGACTATCTCGCCGCGCGGCTGGGCCTCGACAGCGAGACGCTGCGCGCCGAGATCCGCGCCGGGCGCGTGCTCTCGCGCGAGGAGCGCGGCGAAGGTGCCGATACCGGCAAGGTGCGACTGACGGCGCGGCACGGCCAGCGCGCCTGGGCCGCCGAGATCGCGCCAGACGGCACCGCCATCGAGGTGCCGCCACCGCGCGCCTGAGCCTCAGGGCAGCGGCGTCTCGCGCAGCGCGCGCAGCATGTCGATGAAGCCCGCGACCTGGTGATCGGCGATGGCGGCGCCCTTTTCGGCGTTCGCCAGCGTCGCGTTGCCCACTACCCCGTCGGGGTTGAGATCCGGCGCGACCCAGCCCATCGCGACAGGGCCGATGGGCGGGATCGCCGCGTCTTCGGCACTGGAGCGAAAATCCTTCGCGGCGGCCATGTCGACGAGTTCGGGCCGGAAGGCCAGCATCAGCGATGTCTCCACATCGCCGCCATGAATGCCGTAGGCGCGCTCATGGTCGCTCACCAGCCCCTCGGGCACGCCGAACGCGCCCCACTGGCACTTGACCGCCCGCATCCCGGCCTGCACGCGCAGCTCGCGCGACAGGACCGAGACGAGATCGAGATTACCGCCATGGCTGTTGATAAGTGCAACCTTGCGCACCCCGGCCCGCGCGACCGACAGCCCGATCTCCACCCAGGCGCGCAGCGCCGTCTCCGCCGTCAGCGTCAGCGTGCCGGCGGCGTGCAGATGCTCGTTGGACTTGCCCACCGCCTGCACCGGCAGGATGCGGATATCGAGATCCGCCGGGCAGGCCGCGCGCAGCCGCGCCAGCATCCCCTCCATGATCATCATGTCCACCCCCACGGGCAGGTGGGGCCCGTGCTGCTCGATGGCGGCGGTAGGCAGGATGGCGAGCGTGCGCTCCGGGTCGATGGCGTCGTATTCATGGGCGCGGTACTCGGCCCAGTCTCGGCGGGTCATGCGCGTTGCTCCTTCATCAGGACGGCGAGAGGATCGGGCAGCCCGTCGCCGCGCGCGAGCCGGTCGGTGGCGCGGGCGACGCGGGCGAGATGGCGCGCGCGGCTTTCGGGTGTCGAGCTGTCCATCAGGTAATGCGCGGCATAGGCCGTCCGGCAGCGGCGCGCGCACAGGATGCGCAGCCCGCGCAGGATCGTGCGCTTGCCCGGCGCGCCGATCAGCATCGTGAGCCAGCGGCTCGCCCCGCAGGTCGTGAACACGCCGAGCCGGGTGATATGCGTCAGTCCGGGGCGGATGTCGCGGTTCTCGCCGTCGGGCATCAGGAAGGCGACCTCGGGCACCAGAACCCGGTCGAGCCAGCCCTTGAGCACCGCAGGCAGCCCGTACCACCACGTCGGGTAGACGAAGATCAGCGTGTCGCACCAGGCGAGATCGGCGACCTCGCGCGCCACGCCGGCATGATTGGCCGGCGCGTCGAGATAGCCCTCCCATTCGGCGCGGGTCAGCTCGGGCATGAAGCCGTCGGCGTAGAGATCGTGGAGCCGGATTTCGGCGCCCGCGCCTGCGAGACGTTCGATGACCACGTCGCGCACGGCGGCGGTGAAGCTCGCGGGGCTGGGGTGACAATGGACGATGAGCGCGCGCATCACAGGACCTCCATTTCGCGGCGCACCCGCGCGAGAAAGCGCGCGCGCCGGTCGGCCCCCGCGCGGTTCATGTCGTAAAGCGCGAGGTAACGCAGCTTCGCCGGCCTTGTGACGAAGCGCAACGGCCGGGTCACGATGCGCCGCGGCGGATCGCCCGCGAGCATCGCGCGCAGCCGCGTGCCGCCATAGGTCGTCACCGCCGCGACGCGCTCGATATGCGTCAGCCCCGGCGCGACCTGCCCGC
>SLQD01000123.1 GCA_007131685.1 Paracoccaceae bacterium
ATACATGGCGACACAATGGCTCACTGTAGGCCTGCCAGTTCCCGGTCTTGCAGGTCGGGGGCGTGGGTCTGCTCTTGACCTCCAGCTACCACGCTGGATTCATCAGATGAATCCCCTCACATCCCTTTCGTGCAACAAAGCCGGTCGAGCCAGTCCGATTCGTCCTCGGGCACATCGGCGAGCAGCTCGCCCGAGTTGTCGGTGAAACGCTCGTCGAGCGTCGGACGGGCATCATCGGCGAGCGCCGGGGCGGCGGCCAGCGCGGCGATGGCGGCGGCGGTGGTGGCGCGCGCTGCCCGGCAGGCGCTTCGCGGTCATCTCGGTCTATTCCTCGATCGGCTCAGGTTGCGCCGCCCGCGGCGGCTCGGCCGGCCGCATGCGACGACCGGACGACACCCCGGCTGGGCGCTCGGCATGACATCCCGATGACAGCCGCCGCACCGGCGCGCGCGCCGGGCTGTCATCGTTGTGTCGCGCCCGCGTCAAGCCGCTGTCACGGAATCTCCCTACCAAGAGCGTGCCGGCGCCACCGGGGCGCCACCTGCACGCAAGAGGGACCGACATGACCAAGCGACTCATCCTGGGCCTTGCCGCCGCCAGCACGGCGCTCGCCGCGATGCCCGCCGCGGCCGACTGGCGCGAGGATATGCCCGAATTCCGCATCGGCCTGCTCGGCGGCGAGAACGAGGCCGACCGGCTGCGCAACAACGACTGCCTGCGCGGCGCGCTCGAGGAGCGGCTCGGCGTGCCGGTGGAGTTGTTCCCGGCGCCCGATTATGCCGGCGTGATCCAGGGCCTCGTGGCCGGGCAACTCGAATACGGCGCGCTCGGCGCCTCGGCCTATGCCGCGATCCATCTTCAGGACCCCGACGCCGTCGATCCGATCTTCGTGAGCGCCGAGGCCGACGGCTCCACCGGCTACATCGCGCCGATGTATGTGCGTGCCGACAGCGACATTCAAAGCCTCGAGGACATGGAGGGCCGCTCGCTCGCCTATGCCGACCCGAACTCGACCTCGGGCTATCTCGTGCCGAAGTTCGAGCTCTCGCAGCAGGGAATCGACGACGAGGAATACTTCAGCCGCACCGGCTTCGGCGGCGGCCACGAGCAGGCCGTGATCGCGGTGCTCGACGGGCAGTACGACGCCGGTGTGACCTGGGCCTCGGGTCAGGGCGACCCGGATGACGGCTACACCCGTGGCAACCTGCGCCGGATGATCGATAACGGCCTGCTCGACATGGACGAGCTGCGGATCATCTGGGGATCGGACGAGATCCCCAACGGCCCCGTGGTGATCCACAACTCCGTGCCCGCCGAGGCGCGCGAGATCGTCGAGGACTACCTCGCCAATCAGCTCGAGCAAGACCCCGACTGCTACTACGACATCTCCTTCGGCGAGGGCCAGGGCTGGGTCCGGGTGGACCATTCC
Source organism: Paracoccaceae bacterium (assembly GCA_007131685.1). Classification (GTDB taxonomy): domain Bacteria; phylum Pseudomonadota; class Alphaproteobacteria; order Rhodobacterales; family Rhodobacteraceae; genus Alkalilacustris. Next base: position 1,430 of record SLQD01000123.1, read on the forward strand.
TTCTTCGAGGGCATCGTCGCGATGCGGCGCAGCGAAGTCGACGGATCGCGTTGATCCCGCGCCCGGCCGCACCGGGCCGGGCCATTTCGAACGCTCTTTGAAATGAACGAGGTCAACATGAACCGCCTTGCGACCACTTCCGTCATCGCCGCGCTCCTCGCCGGCACCGCCGCACCCGCCAGCGCCGATTGGCGCGCCGACATCGGCGACAGCTACAATATCGGCCTTCTGGGCGGCGAAAACGAGGCCGACCGCCTGCGTCGCTATGACTGCCTCGTCGATCTGGCCTCGGAGACGCTCGGCATGGATGTCGAGCTGTTTCCCGCGTCGGATTATGCCGGCGTCATGCAGGGGCTGCTCGCCGGGCAGCTCCATCAGGCCGGGCTCGGCGCGTCCGGCTATGCGGGCATCCACACGCAGGACCCGGACGCCGTCGAGCCCGTCCTGACGACGATCAATGCCGATGGCAGCCTCGGCTACTACGCGCCGATCTACGTGCGCGCCGACAGCGCGTTCGAAAGCCTCGAGGATCTCGAGGGCGCGAGCCTCGCCTATGCCGATCCGAACTCGACCTCGGGCTACCTCGTGCCGCGCTTCGAGCTTGCGCAGGCAGGTATCGACGACGAGGAATTCTTCGGCCGGACCGGTTTCGCGGGCGGCCACGAGCAGGCGGTGGTCGCGGTCCTCGACGGGCAGTACGATGCCGGGGTGACCTGGGCGTCGATGATCGGCGATCACGAGGACGGTTACACCCGCGGCAACTTCCGCCGGATGGTCGAGAACGGGCTCGTGGACATGAACGACATCCGTGTGATCTGGGAGTCGGAGCTGATCCCCAATGGCCCGACCGTCATGCGCCAGGATCTGCCGCAGGAGGCGCGCGAGCGCATGGTCGAACTCTACACGACCATGATCGACGAGCATCCGGATTGCTACGCCGACATTATCGGCGGTGACGGGGACGGCTTCGCCGAGGTGAGCCACGAGGATTACGAGGGCATCGTCGAGATGCGCCGGCGCGAGATCGAACAGAGCCGCTGAGACAGCAAAATTGCAGGTCCCCGGTCCCCGGGGGCCTGTTCGCGCTTTCCGGCCCGTCCATGAGGGGCGGACCTCAACCCGAACAGGAGATCAGAGATGCTCGAACTGATGCAGCTCACCAAGCGCTTCGGCGACACCACCGCCGTCGATGGCGTCACCCTCGACATCCCCGACGGCCAGATGGTCGGGGTGATCGGCCGCTCCGGTGCAGGCAAGTCCTCGCTCTTGCGCATGATCAACCGCCTCGGCGACCCGACGGACGGCAGCATCACCTATGAGGGGCGCGAGATCGGCACGCTGAAGGGCCGCGCGCTGCGCGAATGGCGCAACGAGTGCGCGATGGTGTTTCAGCAGTTCAACCTCGTCGGGCGGCTCGACGTGCTCACCAACGTGATGAGCGGGCGGCTGTTTCACCACGGCTTCGCGACCTCGATGCTCGGCGTGTTCTCGGCGCGCGAGCGGGCCTTCGCGATCCGCGCGCTCGACCGGCTGGGCATGGCGCACACCGCGCTGCAGCAGACCGACACGCTCTCGGGCGGGCAGATGCAGCGCGTCGCCATCGCCCGCGCGCTGGTGCAGGAGCCGCGCATCATGCTCGCCGACGAGCCCATCGCCTCGCTCGACCCGATGAACGCCAAGCTGGTGATGGACGCGCTGCGCCGCATCTGCCGCGAGGACGGGCTGACCGTGATCTGCAACCTGCACACCCTCGATACCGCGCGGACCTATTGCGACCGGGTCGTGGGCATGCGCGACGGGCGCGTGGTCTTCGAGGGGGCGAGCACTGCGCTGACCGACCGCGCCGCGCGCGAGATCTACGGCGCCGAGGCCGACGAGGCGTTCTCCGAGTCGATGACCTCGACGTCGCTGGACGTGGTGCCGGTGGCGGCCATGGTCGAGGCGCCCGCCGTCGCCGCGCAGGCGGCGCGCTGACAATGGCGCACACGTCGCTCGACGCGGGCACGGGGGAAGATGCGGTCTCGATGTTCGAGGCCCATCGCGCCCAGCTGCGCCGCGACCGGATGGCCGCGAACCTGCTCCTGCTCGCGCTGTTCGTGTTCTTTCTGGGCTGGTCGATCTACATCTCGCGCTTCTACCCCGACCGGCTCGCCGAGGGGCTGCCGCGGATCTTCGAGTATTTCGCCTCGGTGATGCCCAATCTCGAGCTTGCCAATCTCTTCGAGGGGCGCGGCGAGGACGGGCGCGCAGTGCCCGGCTCGATCACCTACTGGTATGCCGATTTCACCAAATACGTGGTCCTGATCGGCGAGACGATCCTGATGGCGATCACCGCGACGATCCTCGGCACGGCGATGGCGCTCATCCTCAGCTTCACCGCGGCGCGCAACCTCTCGCCGGCACCCTGGATCGGCATGATGTCGCGGCGGTTTCTGGAGTTCTGCCGCGGCGTGCCCGAGATCCTGTTCGCGCTGGTGCTGGTGTTCTGGGTCGGGATCGGGCCGCTGGCCGGCGTGCTGGCGATCGCCATTCACAGCGCCGGTGCCCTCGGCAAGCTGTTCTCCGAGGTGGGCGAGAACGCCTCGATGCGCCCGGTGGACGGCATCACCGCCGTGGGCGGGACCTGGGCCGAGCGGATGCGCTACGGCGTGCTGCCGCAGGTGATGCCCAACTTCATCTCCTACACGCTCTGGCGTTTCGAGATAAACGTGCGCGCCTCGGCGGTGGTCGGCTTCGTGGGCGCCGGCGGCATCGGCGCCGAGCTCAACCAGGTCATCAGCTTTCACTCCGATGACCGGGTCACCGCGGTGCTGCTGCTCGTGGTGCTGACCGTGACCTGCATCGACCTCGTCTCCGAACGCGCCCGCCACGCGATGATCGGCAAGGAGTCCATGCGATGAGCGCCTTCACCATCGACCAGATCGGCCCCGAGGCCATCGCCGAGACGAAGGCGCGCCACCCCGGCGCCTTCGCCAATCCGCTCGTGCGCACGCTCAAGGTGGCGAGCTGGGCGGTCATCATCGGCTATCTTCTGATCTCGCTGCACCTGTTCGGCGTGTGGGACCTGTTCGGCCGCGCCGACCGCGCGCTGCAGATGGTCAGCCGGATGCTCGTATGGCAGGACATGGAGACGTGGAATTACGGCCACATCTACTGGGGCATCGCGCAGACCGTCGCGATGGCGTTTCTCGGCACGCTGCTGGGCACGGTCTTCGCGCTGGGGCTCGGTTTTCTGGCGGCGAAGAACACCATGCCGATCTTCGTGGTCCGCCACGCGGTGCGCCGGCTGCTCGACGTGTTTCGCGGCATCGACCAGGTTGTGTGGGGCCTCGTCTTCGTGCGCGCGGTGGGGCTCGGCCCGCTCGCCGGGGTGCTCGCGATCTTCGTGTCGGATATGGGCAACCTCGCCAAGCTCTACTCCGAGGCCATCGAGAACGTCGAGCGCAAGCAGGTCGAGGGCGTGCGCGCCACCGGCGCCGACGGCGCGCGCATCATCCGCTATGGCTACCTGCCGCAGATCCTGCCCGTGTTCATCTCGCTATCGCTCTACTCCTTCGAGTCCTCGACGCGCACCGCAACGATCCTCGGCCTCGTCGGCGCCGGCGGGATCGGCATGATCATCATCGAGCGCTTCCGCGCCGGGCTGTTCGATCAGGTCGCCTTCGTGGTGCTCAACGTGCTCGTCGTGATCGCGATCATCGACTGGGGTTCGGGCAGGATCCGCCAGCGCTTCATCGGGGAGCGGGCGCATTGACCACCGCGCGGCTCTCTCCCGACGGCCCCGTCATCGCGCCCGACTGCGCGGTGACGGACAGCGAGCTCGGCGCCTACACCGAAATCAAGCGCGGCAGTCGCATCAGCCACAGCACGCTCGGCGATTACAGCTATTGCGACCGCTACGCCGACATCGCCAACGCGTCGATCGGCAAGTTCGCGAGCATCGCGAGCTTCGCGCGCCTCGGCCCCACCGACCATCCGATGGAACGCGCCGCGCAGCATCATTTCCTTTACCGCGCCGCGCTCTACTGGGAGGACGCCGAGGACGACGCGGCCTTCTTCGCGCAGCGGCGCGCGCGCCGGCTCCGGATCGGCCATGATGTCTGGATCGGGCACGGCGCGATCATCCGCCCCGAGGTCACCGTGGGCACCGGCGCGGTGGTGGCCGCGGGCGCCGTGGTCACGCGCGACGTCGCACCCTACACGATTGTCGCGGGCATTCCCGCACGCCCGATCCGGCGGCGCTTCCCGCCCGAGACGGCCGAACGGCTCATCGCGCTTGCCTGGTGGGACTGGCCGCACGGCGCGCTGCGCGCCGCGCTCGAGGATTTTCGCACCCTGTCCATCGACGCCTTCATTGGCAAGCATGCGCGCTGAGCGATCACCCGCTGTCGAGCACGAGCTGGACGCGCGATCCTGCGAACCAGCTGCGGCCGTATTCGATGGGGTGGCCCTCGGGATCGATGTTTATGGCCACGGTGCGCAGGAGCGGCGCACCGGGGGCACAGCGCAAATGGCGCGCCTGGGCGGCATCGGCGGCCTCGGCGGAGACGCGCGTGGCGCGGCGGGTGTAATCGGCCACACCGCAGCGCGCGAGCGCCGCGGTGACCGACCGCGTCTCGCGCAGCGCCTCCGGCAGATCGGGCAGGCGTTCGGCGGGAAAGGCCGACAGAAACAGCGCGACGGGCTCCGCATCGGCCAGCGACACCCCCTCCCAGACATGCACCCTGTCGCCCGGTGCGAGCTCCAGCGCCGCCGCCTCGCGCGCATCGGCCGCGCGCGTCTCGAGGCGCAGCACCGATTTCGCGGGGATCCGCCCGGCCTCGGCGAGGTTCTGATGAAACCGTGTGCGCCGGCCGACCGTGTAATCGGTGGGCCGGGTCGCGACGAACACCCCCGCGCCGCGGCGCGCATGCACGATCTCCTGCGCGGCGAGATCCTTGAGCGCGCGGCGCACCGTGTGGCGGTTGACGCCGAAGCGGCGCGCCAGCGCGGCCTCGGTGGGCAGCTTGTCGCCGGGGCCATACTGCCCGGCGGCGATCTCTTCGGCGAGCGTGGCGCGGATATGCGCCCAGACGGGGTCGCGCGCGGGCATGGAATTCTCCGGCGAGGGGTTGCGCCTTGCAGCGTCGATTTGTATAGTTGTATAGTTAATTGGACAACTTCGCAAGGTGTCGAGATGGTGCAGGCGGCGAGGCGGGACTGGATGGGGCTTCTGGCGCGCGCGCCGTCGCAGACGCTTGCCGCGCATTGGGCGGCGGCCGCGCTCGACCCCGGCTACAGCTGGCTGCGCGCGCCGGAGATCGGCACCGCGATGCTGCGCGGGCGCGCCGGGGCGGTGGGCGCGCCGTTCAATCTCGGCGAGATGACGGTGACGCGCTGCGCGCTGGTGCTGGATTGCGGCACGGCGGGGCATGCGCATGTGCAGGGCCGCGCGAAGGAACATGCCCGCATCGCCGCGCTGTGCGATGCGCTGATGCAGACCGGCGCGGCCGAGCAGGTGCGCGCGGCGGTGCTCGACCCGCTCGCCGCGGCCGAGACCGCCCTTCGCGCGGACCGCGCCGCGAAGGCCGCGGCGACGCGGGTCGATTTCTTCACAATGGTCCGGGGGGACGCCTGATGCAGGCCGCGCATCTCTCCGGCGGCTTCGCCGATCCCGCGCGCGACGGCGCCGCCGCCTTTCGCGCCGCGCTCGACGCGATGGCGCGCCCGG
>SLQD01000210.1 GCA_007131685.1 Paracoccaceae bacterium
GTCGGCCCGCCGGGCCGGCCGCCCGGCACGGGCGCGACGTCGGCGCTCGCGCCGGGGGGCGCGGCGGCATGTTTTCGCACCCGCGCGCGCCGACGCGTTCCGTGAATGCGCGGGCGGCGATTCACTCGACCCGCCGACGCGGCGCGGCGCGCGCGATCACGGCATCGAGCGCGCGCGCACGGCCGAAGGCCTTCCGCGCCGCCGCCTCGCAGCGGTCACGATCGGCGCGCTGGGCGGCGAGGCGCATGTTCAAGGCGGCGCGGCGCTCCATTATCCAGCGCTGATACCCCGCCGCGGCGGCGAGGGTTGCAACGTCGCCCGCCTCCTGTGCAAGCTGCGCCGCATCCAGCGCCCGCAGGTCGGCCTCGGTTTGCGCGCAGGCCTGCGCGGCGCGGCGCAGTTGCGCGATCCGCGCATCGGAGGCCATCCCGGCGATGCGGCCGAGAACCTCCAGGCGATCCGCCCGCTTCACCATCCGCGCCGCTCCCGCGCCTTCATGCGCATCGCCTCGGCGAAGCGGAGCGCGGCGGCGACGGCAGCGTAATCCTCGGGACGGATCTCTTCGCCGATATCGATGCCGGCATGCAGGGCCCGCGCGGTGGGCGGGTCGCGATGGATTGGCACCCCCGCCTCGATGGCGCGCTCGCGGATCCGCGCCGCGATCTCGTCAATCCCCTTGGCCACGCAGACCGGCACCCCGCCGCCGGCACGGTCCCATTTCAGCGCCACGGCATAGTGCTCCGGGTTCGTGACCACGACATCGGCCTCAGACACGTCGCGCAGCATCCGGTTGCTCGCGATCTCCTGGCCGCGCCGGCGCCGCTGCTGGCGCATGTGCGGATCGCCCTCGCTCTGCTTGGTCTCGTCCTTGAGCTCCTTGTGCGACATCCGTTGCCGGCGCAGATGCTCGAAATACTGCCAGGCGAAATCGACCGCCCCGATCGCCAGCATCACCAACAGAACGAGCCCCATGAACTGTACCAGCATGCTCAGCAGCTCGACGCTGATCATGGCGGGGGTGAGATGGATAGTGCCCAGGATCGTGGGCAGCCGCGCCGCGATGAAGGCCCATAGCAGCGCCCCAACGATCACGAGCTTCGCAAAGCTCTTGGCGAACTCGAACAGCCCCTTGCGTCCGAACTTGTTCTTCGCGTTCGCCACCGGGGAAATCTTCGACAACTTCGGCTTGAGCTTCTCCGGCGCGAAGACCAGGCCGCGCTGCAGGAGCAACATCGCCAGCACCGCGAGCGCCGGGATCAGGAAGAGCGGCAGCAGCGCGGCCCCGATCCGTGCGATCAGCGCCCCGGCGAGCGCCTGGCCCCCGCCCAGCATCTGCGGTGCAATTGCATCCGCCTGCTCGAGCAGAACCAGCCCAGTCTCGCCGAGACCGCGCAAGGCGCTTGCGCCCACCGCGAACGCCGCGAGGAGCAGTCCGCCATAGGCCGCCGCCGTCGCCAGATCCGTCGAGCGCGGCACCTCGCCCTTGCGGCGCGCCTCGTCGAGCTTGCGCTGCGTGGCTTCATGCTCCTTCTCGCCGCTGTCGTCGCCGCTCATGGCCCCCCCGTGAACGGCGCCGCGAGAAAGCTGTTGAAAGCATCGATCCAGACCCGCATCGCGATCGGCAGCACGAAAAGCATCATCAGCAGCCCGCCCCCGACCTTGGCCGGTGCGCCGATGAGGACAACCATCAGCTGCGGCATCGCCCGATTGATGACGCCAAGCGACGCATTGTAGAGCAGCGCCGCGATCAGAAAGGGTGCGGCGAAGGTGAAGGCCATGGAGAAGGCCCGCGAGACCTGCGCCACGCCCCATTGCGCGACATCACCCGCCCCTGGCAGACGGCCCGGCGGCATCACCTCGTAGGAGATCAGGAATGCTTCCACGAGCCGCACATGCAGTCCGGTGATCGCCGCGAGGGCCAGCCCGCCCATGAGCATCAATTGCGACAGCGCAGGTTGTGGATCAACACCGTGCCCGCCGAAGAACTGCGCGAGCGAGGTCGATTGCGCGGCCATGGTTCCGGCGATCTGCAGCGCGATGACGAAGAGGCGAACCCCCGCGCCGAGCACCAGCCCCGCGATCACCTCCGGCAGGGCTGCGGCAAGGAAGCTCTCGAGCGAATGCGACATCGGGGCGATGCGGTCGGCCATGGCGGGCGTAAGCACCACCGCGAAGGCCAGAGTGATGACGAGCCGGACCCGAACGGGAACGACCTGTTCCCCAAAGGCCGGCACAAAGGCCATTGCCGCCCCGACACGCAGGAAGACCAAGCCCCCTGTCGCAAGCGCCGCCTGAACGTATTCGGTCAGGCGCGCGACGGCCTCGGCGAACTCCGGGTTCAAGCCGCCACCACGCCCATCATCGCCGGGCGCGCTTCCATCCCCAGCTCCTCGAAGGACAGAACCGGCGTGGCGAAGCCGCGCGCCGCGAGCACGGTTCGCAGAAAGCGCCGGCGCCGCGTCGACGTGATCAGCGCCGGGGCGGCTCCCGACTCGCCGGCGCGCGCCAGCACCTCGCCGATCGCCGCGGAGAGGCGGTTGAACTCCGCCGGCGGCAACGCGACATCGCTCGCGCCGCGCTCGCTCTCGAGCTGATACTTGGTGAAAGTCTGTTCCCATTCCGGGGCAAGCTGGATCATGGGCACGGTACCGTCGGGGCGGCGCAACTCGGCGATGATCTGGAAGCCCAGGCGCTGGCGCACATGCTCGCAGATCGATTCGGGCCGCGCGTGGCTGCCGCGGGCCTCGGCGATCGCTTCGAGGATCAGCGGCAGGTTGCGGATCGACACCCGCTCCTCGACCAGCAGGCGAAGCACCGAGAGCAGCAGATCGACCGGCACCTTGTCGGGGATCAGCTCATCGAGCAGCCGCCGGTTGGCCTCTGCGCGCGCCGGGTCCGAAAGCCGCGTCAACTCGTCGAGCAGCCGGCGGAGTGATTTCAGCGTCAACAGGCGCGCGAAGTTGCCCTTAATGACTTCGAGAAGATGCGTCGCGAGAACTTCCGTCGGCGTCACCACCGTCGCGCCGGACAGAACGGCCGCGTCCTGTTCATCGACGGCGATCCAGCGTGCGGGGGCGCCATAAACGGGTTCACGCACATCGGTGCCGGACGGGCCCGCCGCATCGGCATCATCGATCAGCGCGAGGACCTGCCCCGGCTGAAGCCGGTCGCGGGCCTGTTCGACGCCGAGGATCCGGATCGCGTAATATCCGGTCGGCAGTTCCGCGTTATCGGTCAGGCGAATCTCGGGCAGGATCACGCCGTAGATGCTCGCGACATGGTTTCGCATGTTCGCGATGCGCGCATCGAGCCCGGTGGCCGGATCGAGCACCATCGAGACGAGGTCGGGGGCGAATTCGACATGGATGTCGTCGAGATCGAGAACATCGCCCATGGACCTGTCGCGCACGGGGTCCTGCTCCTGTGCAGCCTGGCCCTGCTCGGCGGCCTCGGCATCGCGCGCGCGCCTGGTGAGCAGATAGGCCGCAAGTCCCAGACCGGCACCACCCATGAGGAACGGGATGAAGGGCAAGCCCGGCACCAGGGCGAACAGCCCCATCAGGACCGCCACCGTCGTGAGCGCTGCGGGGTACCGACCGAGCTGGTCGAGCAGCGCCGCGTCGGTGGCACCGGACGCGCCGCCGCGGGCCAGCAGGAGCCCGGCACCGATGGAGATGATCACCGCGGGGATCTGCGATACCAGGCCATCGCCCACGGTCAGGATCGCGTAGGTCTCGAAGGCGCTGCCAAGGGTCATGTCGTGCACCACGGTGCCGATCACGAGCCCCATGACGATGTTGAGCACCGTGATCAGCAATCCGGCGATGGCATCGCCCTTGACGAATTTCGATGCGCCATCGAGCGAGCCGAAGAAGGTCGTCTCGGCCTGCTCGCGTTCGCGGCGTTCCTTGGCCTCGTGATGGTCGATCGCGCCGGCCGACATGTCGCTGTCGATCGCAAGCTGTTTTCCGGGCATCCCGTCGAGCGCGAAGCGTGCGCCCACCTCGGCCATGCGCCCGGCGCCGCGCGTAATGACGATGAAATTCACGATCAGAAGCACGCAGAAGATCACGACACCGAGCAGCACGCTGCCGCCCATCACGAACATCGCGAACCCCTCGATCACGTTTCCGGCCGCGGAAGTTCCGGTATGCCCCTCGCCGATGATGAGTTTCGTGGACGAAACGTTGAGCGACAGCCGCAGCATGAGCGAGGCCAACAGAACCGTCGGGAAGATCGAGAAGTCGAGCGGGCGCTCGATGAAGAGCGTCACCGTGAACATCAGGATCGCGAGTGCGAAGGACGCGGCGAGGCCGATATCGACGACCCAGGCCGGCACCGGTAGAATCATCATCAGGATCACGGCCATCAGCGCGATCGCGATGAGAATTGTCGGGCGAAAGATGTCGGAGATCGTCATTGCAGCAGACCCGCCGATGCCGTCGTGTCGATCAGCGGCTGCGCGCCCGACCGTGCCGTCGCGGAAAGGAGCGAGCCGTTGCGCCCCTTCCCCCCACCGGTGAGGAGCGGGTAGGGCGAGCGGCGCGCCGTCCGCTCGGGCCGCGCTTCGCCGGGCTGATGTTGTGGCCGCGCGAGCTCGACATCTCGCGGCGCGGCGTCGAGGCGCGCACGGATCTGCTTGAATCGCGCTCGGTAGCGCTGCGCCAGCTCCGGGGTCCTCGAATGATAGGCCCCCGCGGCGTCGGACCAGGAGCCGGTTTCATCATGCATGCGCTTCAGGAAGCGGGCCGCGTACCGGGCATTCGTCGCCGGGTCGAGCATGTCGCGAACCGAGTCGAAGGAATCGCCGTGCCAGCGGTGATTGATCTGGAAGCAGCCGATGTCCAGGTTGCGGATGCCGCTTTCAATCGCCCGCCGGGCATGGGCGTGCGCCTTCAACTTCGAGTTCAGCCAGTGGCCCTGGCCCTGTATGTTGAGCGCCCATGGCCAGGGCCGGAAGGCACCGTCGAGGTGCCGCCCGGTCTCGGTCAGAGCGAGCGCGCGAAGTATGTCGAGCGGAACGCCGACCGCATCCGCAGCCTCGCTCGCCGCGATCTCGCACAGCTCCGCGTCCCGCGCCACGGGTGCCGCCGTCGCGACTGATGCCGGAAACGCGACGAGCCAGCCGAAGACCAGCAGCATGCAGCGCGGGAGTAGGCTGGGCGTCGACGGGCTAGAAGGATGATCGCGCATGGGACTCCGGACGCAGTTCTTGCGGTCTACCCGGTCTTGCTACGGCGACAGGGTTGATAATTGGTGACTCCCCGCGGCATCCGGGAACCCGGAATGCGGGCGTCGCCGCCGCTCAGTCCGCGAGCAGCACATCGAGGCTTCCCCGCATCTGGCGGCTGAGAAGCACGAGGCCGCGCGCATGGGCGAGCGCCGGGGGGGCGGTATCGGCTTGTGCCGCCCCATCGACGGCGCGGCCCGGCTGAAACAGCGCGGCGATGGCGCCGGGATGGCGCGCGACCGCCTCGCGGCGCGCACGCGGCCCGTCCTCGAGCGCTTCGGACCAGTTCCCGGCGCGCCAGGCAAGCCCGGCAATCCGCTCGCGATCATCGGTCTGCGCAAGTTCGCGGATCGCGGCCGAGTGATTCCCGTCCTGTTGATGGGCAAGGACCCGCAGCTCCCGGGCCCCATCGGAGCCCAGCTCTGCAAGGATACCGAGGGCGGGCGCGACCGCGCCGGTCTCGATCAGGGCCTGGGCACGCAACTCTCGCTCGCGAGCCGGAATCCGGCTCGCACCCGAAACCGCGGCAAGCACCTCGTCGAAAAACCCGAGCGTGGCGAGGCGGTCGGCGAGTGCAATGCGTGCATCGGCCTCCAATACCCCGCCGCGCCAATCATCATGGCGAAAAACATGTTCGAGGAACGGAGCGTCGCCGGACTCGCGGGCAAGGACGCCCAGCAGATCGCGCCGGGTTCGCTCCGCGAGCGATGGAGCCAGATCTTCCCCCTCCAAGCGCTCGGCCACGGCGAAGGCCGCGCCGTCGTCACCACCGATCATGGTCGCGACCGCCTCGGCGCGCAGAAGCTTCGCGCCGAGCAGTGTTCCGCGGCGCGAATGCGCCAGTGCGCCAACCGCCGTCGCCGCATCCGAAGCGATCGGAAGACCATGCTCGAGCGCCGTGTCCACGAAAAGGATTGCGGCGTCGGCCGCACCGGGCCGGGCACTGACGACCAGATCCCGCAGGGTCGGGACCGCCGCTTCGACGCGTCCGCGCGCAAGATCCAGCCGCGCATCGAGAAGCTGCAACTCCGAATCCTCACCCGTCGAACCGCGCCTGACGGCGTCCCGCACGGTCTGCGCCGGCCCGGCGCGCCCGGCCGCGAGCAACCGCTCCGCCACACGCGGCCCAAGATGCCGTCGCAGATGCTGTGGAAGACGTGACACCTCGCGCAGGACCGCCGCCGCATCGATCGCATCGATCGCCGACGGATCCCGCTCGGCAAGGAGTGACCACATTGCAACGCCGCCCTCGCAATCGGTCAGACCCGCGAGAGCCCTCAAGGCCGGATCATCCATCTCGTCGAGGATCGCGGCCAGGCCGCGCAGCAAGGGAGCCTCATCTGGTTCGACATCGAAGGAGGCGAGCGTCGCGCGCGCCTCGGCGCCAAAGCCGAGGAACAGATAGCTTCGCGCAAGATCACCGATCGCCTCGGCAGTCGGGGTCTGCGATCGGGCGATCGCGCGACGCTTGCGGGCGGCGGAGCCGGCGGGGTCCGTCGCACTTCCCCAGGCGGATATGTCGAGATCCGCGTGCACGGCACAATCACCGCGCTCGGCGGCGCGCGATAACCGCGCGGCGATCCGCGCATCCCGGTCCGGCGCCGTTTCGGCCCGGACATTCAGATGATCGCCGGCGGGCGACACCGCGTCCGGGGGAGCAGGCGCAGGTGTCTGCGGCGCCTCCGGCACACCCTCGACGGCGGGAAGATCGGCACTGCCGGGTTCGAAGGCGAGCAGCCCTTGTGCTCCGGCGCGCGCGAGTTGCTGCACCAGCAGCTTGCGGGTTTCGGCCACCACATCCGTGTCCGGGGTAAAATCCTCGTCCGCATCCGCCCCGGCGCCATGCGCCCCGTCTTCGCGCCATTCGAGCCATGCGGGCGGAGCCCCGGAAGTCTGACGCGGCGGTGCATCCGCGCGCCGCTCCTCCTGCGGCGCCGGCTCGCGACGCGGGTTGGGGCGTGGCGCGGCGGTTCGGACATCCACGACAATGATACCGGGCGCGTCCTCGTAGGCCTCGGCGCGACTGGTCCCGGAAAGGTCGAGCCGGATCCCGGACGGTGCCTGGTCGAGAACCGCAACATCCTCGATCCGCGCTCGGGATATGCGGCCGAAGATGTCATCGAGTTCGATCTCGAGGTCGCTGGCTGCGAAGCGCAGTTCGTACCCCGCGTCGACCGGCTCGAAGCTCCAGCCGGGCGCCCCGGGTGCAACGATCGCAATCCGCGTGAAATCGCCATGCTCCCCGGAAGTGACTGTCACCGGCTGCGCCCAACCCGCGACAGGCAGGAGGCAATACAGGGCCAACGCCCGCCACACCGTGGCGGCGACGCGCCGCAGCCTCGAACGAAGACAGCAGGAAGTCATGCCGCCTCGCGCTTGATGTCGCGCAGCGCATCCTCAATCGCGTCGAAGCTCGGCCGCAGGGGCGGTGGCGTGTTCTGACGGCCCACCTCGATGCAGATCCCCGCCGCATGCTCGTGCATGTTCGCCACCAGAACCTCCCTTATCAGGTGATGGAACTGGTGCTCCTCGTCAATGACCTGGCGCATTCGGGCCGCGAAGGGCCCGACAAAACCGTAGGAGAGAAAGACGCCGAGAAATGTGCCGACGAGCGCGCCGCCGATCATCCCGCCGAGGATTTCGGGCGGCTGATCGATCGCCGCCATCGTCTTTATGACCCCCAGGACGGCCGCGATGATACCGAGTGCCGGAAGCGCGTCGGCCGTGATCTGCAGCGCCCGGCTCGTCCGCTGGGCGTGATGATGCGCCGACTCCATGCGCTTTTCGAGGATCTCCTCGACCTGGTGCGGATCGTCATAGTTCATCGAGGCCGCGCGCAGCGTATCACAGATCATTTCCACGGCTTCGCGATCCGCGAGAACGCGCGGATACCGTGCGAAGACGCTGGAGTCGTCCGGCGATTCGATATGCCTCTCGAGCAGCGCAGGATTCTGCCGCGACAACCTGACGAGTTCGAAGAGCAGGCAGAGCAGGTCCCGGTAATCCTCCGGCGACCAGCGTGGCCCGCGAAAGATCTTGGCGATGTCGCGGCCGGTCTGCTTGATCGCGTCCATGTCGTTGGCGATAACGAAAGCGCCGATGGCGGCGCCGCCGATCATCGTCAGCTCATAGGGCAAGGCGCTGACGATGATCCCCAGCGAGCCGCCGGCCCAGACATAGCCGCCGAACACCATAAGAAGCACCATCACGATACCGACAAGCCCCCTCATGCCCTGCGCCTCCGGTTCAATGTCGCAGCAAGCCCACGGCGGCCCGCCTCTTTCCTCGTCGCGCGTGCATGTTCGGGCTGCATGGACACCTCAATTTCTCGGAACGCGGGCATTGCGGCCCGCGAGGACGACGCTGACCTCGTGCGCCGTCTCTGGTTGCAGATTGGCCATGACGCCCGCGGCAGACTCGGGGCGCATGCGTGCAAGGAAACCGGCCGCGAATTCGGGCACCATCTGCTCGAAGAGCGCGGCGGCCTCGGCGGGCGCCATGTTCTCGTAGACGGCGGTCAGGCTCGCGAGGTCCTGTTCCGAGGCGTCATCGGCAACCGCGAGCGTATCGGTCAAGGACCGTTCGGCCTGCTCGAGGCTGCGCGTCATCGCGACAACCTGTGTCTCGGCGATGGCAAGCGCCCTCTCGCGCTCCTCCAGCGCCGCCTCCCGCTCCGAGACGCGCGCCTCTCGCCGCTGGATCGCGGCGACGAGTTCCGTCGGGGGAGCGCCCGCATCGTCGGTGACCGTCGCGCCCGGATCGACATCATCCGCTTCGAAGGCCCGCGCCATGTCTACCTCGCCCCCGAGGCGCAGGACAGCGGATCCGACGAAGAACGCAAGCAGCACCGTGAGCAGACCCCGGCGGCGTTGCCGCCCCCCGCCACTCACGACACTTCCTCCTCGCGCCGGCGGCGCGCGGACCGGTGCCGCAGCACGCGCGCGCGGCGCGGCGGTTCGGAATCCCGCGCCTGCGACGTCCGAGGCTCTTGCTGGGTCGCGGCGAGCAGCAGCTCGAGCCGATCCGCGAGCTGCTCCGCGCGCGCGGTATCCGCCGCGAGTCGCTCCCCCGAGCCCTTGGCGGCGCGTTCGGCATTCTCCAGTGCCCGCGTCAGGTCATCCACCTGCGCCGACAGGACCGCGATCGCGCCCCCCATCCCGTGTTCGAGCTGCGTGAAACGCTTCAGCCGGCGGGCGAGCACGAAACAGTAAATCGCCGCGCCAAGCGCCCCGGCGGCCAGCAGGGCATCCGCGATCAGGCTCATTGAGGTCTCCTCAATCCAGAATGAATTCCGACACCAGAAAGTCCCGGATCCGGGCCTCCTCGGTCACCATCTGCACACGGCGCAGCATCTGCACGCGAAGGCGTATCAGGCCGGCTGGCTCGCCCAGCTGAGCGGGATCGACCGCGTGCAGATAGTCGTTGAGTGCATCGACGACGCGCGGCATCCGCGCCTCGACATGCGCGATATCGTCATGATCGACCTCGAGCTTCGCCGACAGGCGCAACTTTGCGGCCGGGACATCGGACGGGAGGCTGATGACGATGGGCTCGAGGGAAACGAAGGCCGGCGCATCCGGCGCCGCGGGCGCCGAATCACCGAAAGCCGCCGGGTCGATCCAGCCGGCCTGCACGGCATGGAACCCGCCGCCCCCGGTCATGGCGGCGAGGACGAGTCCGAGCGCGCCCAGCTTGACGAGTCCGCCGCGCTTCGGCGCCGGGGTTCCGGCTTGATCGCTGTATGCCACGAAGGTCTCCGTCGCTGTTCGGTCGACCCCTCTTAAGCCCAGTTCGACTAACCGATTATTAAACGCTCCGCGTCATTCGTGTCGCAACGGCCGGGCAGAAGCCCACACCGAAGGAGAAAACCCTTGCCGCAGATCGCATCGCTCTGGAATGCCCTGACCCCGCAGCGCCGGATCATCATCATCGGCGCAACGCTCACGGTCTTCGTCGCGATGCTGCTCATCGCCCGGGCCGCCACGACAGCCGACAAGGAGCTTCTCTACGCCGGGCTCGATGCCGACACCGCCGGTGAGGTCGTCGCGGCCCTGGAACAGCGCGACATCGCCTTCGAGGTTCGCGGCGATTCGATCCACGTCGATGCCCGCGCGCGCGACGAAGTCAGGATGAGCCTCGCCGCCGAGGGGCTGCCCGGCGGCGGCGCGCGGGGCTACGAGCTGCTCGATGACATGTCGGGCTTCGGCACCACGACACAGATGTTCGACGCCGCGTATTGGCGCGCCAAGGAGGGCGAACTCGCCCGCACCATCGTGACCGACCGCAACATAGAGTCGGCGCGGGTGCATATCGCCGCCGGTCGCGATCAGCCGTTCCGCCGCAGCACGGAGGCGTCCGCCTCGGTGCAGATCTCGACCCGGTCCGGCAGCCTTGATCGCGATGGCGCACGCGCATTGCGACATCTCGTCGCGGCAGCGGTTCCGGATCTCGCCCCGCAGGGCGTGCATGTCATCGACAGCGATGGCGGCCTCATCGCCGGCGATGACGGCCTGTCGGGAGTCGGCGGGGGCGATGAACGCGCGGAGGCGCTCGCCGGCCGGGTCGAGCGGCTGCTCGAGGCCTCGCTGGGCCGCGGACGCGCCATCGTCGAGGCGAGCGTCGAAATCGAGAGCGAGAGCGAATCGATCCACGAACGCATCGTCGACCCCGACCAGACCGTTACCATCAGTTCCGACACCGTCGAGCGGGCAAGCACCGCCACGAACAGCGGCGGTGACGACGTCACCGTGGCCAGCAACCTGCCCGATGGCGATGCGGCCGAGGACGGCAACGCGAGCATGTCGCAAAGCGACGAAACCGAGGCCCGCGAGCGCATCAATTTCGAGATTTCCGAGACCCGGCGCGAGATCCTGCGCGCACCGGGCGATATCCGCCGGCTGACGATCGCGGCCATGGTCGATGGCGAAACCGTCCTCGGTGACGACGGTGCCGAGGCCTGGTCCCCGCGCGGTGAGGAGGAACTCGCGGCCCTGCGCGGCCTGATCGCCGCCGCGGTCGGTTTCGACGAGGCGCGCGGCGACGTGATCACGCTCGAGTCGATGCCGCTTGCCGAGACCGAGATCGCCGGCACGCAGGCGGAGTCGCCCGGGCTCATGGATGGCGGCCGGCTCGACATGATGTCGCTGATCCAGCTCGGGGCGCTGACACTTGTCGCGCTCGTGGTCGCGATGTTCGTGCTGCGCCCGGCAATCGCGCAAGCCCTCGCGCCGCGCCCGGACGCGGCGCTCGAGGATCCGCGCGCTCCGGCGCAACTGCCCGCCACGCGCGACGCGGACTCCGCTCCGGATGCCGGTGCGAACCTTCCCGCCCTGACCGCCACAGCGGAGTCTGCCGGCGGCGATCCGGATCCCGACGATCCCGCGGCGCGGCTGCGTGCCCTGATCGATCGCAGGCAGGGCGAGGCGGTCGAAATTCTGCGCGGCTGGATGGAGGACAGGTCCGAGGAGCGCGGCTGATGGGTATCTCGATCGCACTCGAGACCTTCGAGCCGCACGGCGCGGACGAGGTCGTTCGGATGACGAAGGGCGAGCTGGCATCCGCGCGCCGGGAGTCGTTCGAGGCCGGCTACGAGGCGGCGCGCGCCGCGCTCGAAGCCGAGCATGCCGAGACACGGGCTGCGCACCGCGCGACACTCGAGTCGAACCTTCAGGCGCTCAGCTTCACCCATGAAGAGGCGCGCGCCCATGTCCTCTCCCAGCTCGCACCGCTCCTGTGCGCGCTTACCGAAAAGGTCTTCCCGCTGAGCGCCCACTCCGGTCTGGCCGAGGCGCTGATCGCCACGCTCGAGCCGGCTGCACGGCAGGCCAGCAGCGCGCCCGTCAACCTGCAGGTCCACCCCGACCTGCGCGCGCAGCTCGAGGCCGCGCTCGACGGTTGTGTCGCCCCGCCGTGCGCGATCCGGGAGGATGCAGCGCTCGATCCGGGCGCCATCGAGCTGAGGCTCGGCGACAGCGAGATGCGCATCGACATGGATGCCGTGCTCGCCGAGTTGCATGCATGCATCGAGAGCCACCTTGCGCAGACATCCCGTACCGCTCGCGATGTCGCGCGCGCCACCCCAAGCGAAAGGACCATCGACCATGGCTGACGCGGACAGCTCCACCCCCGACCAGGGCGGACTCGCCCGGGTTCCGATCGAGATCTCGGTCTCGGTCGGCCGCGCCCGGCCCCAGGTGCGCGAGGTGCTGCGCATGGGTCCCGACAGCGTCCTGACGCTCGACCGAAGCGTCGAGGATCCCGTCGAGCTCTATGTGGGCGACCGATTGATCGCGCGGGGCGAGCTCGAGGAACTCGAGGGCGACCGCGCCGGACAGCTCGCCGTCCGGCTGACGGAGGTCGTCGATCTCTCGGGCGGGCTCTGACCCGGTGCGCGTCGCGTTCGCGGCAATCCTGTTCGCGTTGGTCGCCACCGCGCCGGCCGCAGCGCAGGAGATCACCCTCGACATGGGCGAGGGCGGCGATTTCGCCGAGCGCACCATACAGCTCGTGGTGCTGCTCACGCTGCTCAGCCTCGTGCCCGGGCTGCTGATCATGATCACCTGCTTTCCGTTCATCGTCACGGTACTCGCGATCCTGCGGCAGGCGAGCGGCCTGCAGCAATCGCCGCCCAACATGCTGATCGTCAGCCTCGCGCTGTTCCTGACCTATTATGTCATGGATCCGGTGCTGACCGAGGCGTGGCAATCGGGCGCGCGCCCGCTGATCGACGGCGAGATCGAGATCGAGACCGCCTTCCTGCGCGCGCTCGAACCCTTCAGGATGTTCATGGCCGCGCGGGTCAGTCCCGAAACCTTCGCGGCGCTCGCCGAGTTGCGTGCCGACAGCGACGGCTCCGGGGTGGCCGAACTGGGCGTCGAGGCGCCACTATCCATCCTCGTGCCCTCCTTCCTGCTTAGCGAGATCGCGCGGGCCTTCGAGATCGGCTTCCTGATCTTCGTACCCTTCCTGATCATCGACCTCGTCGTTGCGGCCGTCCTGATGTCCATGGGGATGATGATGGTGCCGCCGGCAATCGTGTCGCTGCCGTTCAAGCTTGCCTTCTTCGTGGTCGCGGATGGCTGGACGCTGATCGCTGAGGCGCTGGTGCGAAGTTATGGCTGAGCGCTGCGCCGGGCTGGACGGGCGCGCGGCCCGGTTGTAGGCTCGCAAGGCCCGAAAACGGAGACCGGGATGGCATTGCCGATCGCCCCCATTGCCGGATTCGCCCTTCGCTACGGCGCGGTGGCGCTGGCGGCCTATGCGCTCGCGCGCGAGGTGCAGCCCGGACGGCGTGATCAGCGCGCGGAGGACGCACTCGACGACCTTGCGGAGGGGCTCAGCGCGCATGGCGCGCGCCGGGACCGCCAGGTGAATGCGGGCGGGCGGCTCCGGCGCGTGCTTCGCATCGGTGCAAACGGCCCCGGGCTCGAAATCGACATCGCTCTTGTCGGACGCGTCCGCCTGCGGCGCGTCTGACGCTCACGCGCCTCCGCCGGGCCAATGCGACAAGATGCAGCCCCATTGGCGGCTGGACGCGGCGATTTTTCGCCGCTAAATAGCCGCCAGACGGGCTCGCCTTCGGGCGGGCCCGGAGCTCTTGCTCGCTCCGGATGCAGCTTTGAAGGGAGTTTACCCGTGTCCCAGGCAGAAGACGACGCAGGCTCGCGCAGGGATTTCCTGTATTATGCCACGGCCGGGGCCGGCACCGTCGCAGTCGGCGCCGCAGTCTGGCCGCTCGTCAATCAGATGAACCCCTCCGCCGATGTCGAGGCGCTCTCGCAGATCTTCGTCGATATCAGCGGTGTCGAGGAAGGCAGCCAGCTGACCGTCAACTTCCTCGGCAAGCCGGTCTTCATCCGCCGCCGCACCGCCGAGGAGATCGAGGAGGCGCGTGCGGTCCCGATCGACGACCTGGTCGACACGGCTTCGCGCAACGCGAACCGCCCCGGCACCGACGCCGCCGACGAGAATCGCAGCCTCGACGAGCAGGGAACCTGGCTCGTGATGGAAGGCGTGTGCACGCATCTCGGATGCGTTCCCCTCGGCGACGGCGCGGGCGACTACAATGCCTGGTTCTGCCCCTGCCACGGCTCGCATTATGACAGCTCCGGCCGCATCCGCCGCGGTCCTGCGCCCGAGAACCTGCCGATCCCCGTGGCGGAGTTCATCGACGACAATACCATCCAGCTCGGCTAAGGGAGAGGGCGATGTCCGGTATTCCGCACGACCACTACGAGCCGTCCTCGCGTGGCGAGAAATGGCTCTACCGCCGCCTGCCGATCGTCGGGCTGCTCTATGACACGCTGATGATCCCGACGCCGAAGAACCTCAACTGGATGTGGATCTGGGGCGTCGTGCTGGTCTTCTGCCTCGTGCTGCAGATCGTCACCGGGATCGTGCTGGCGATGCATTACACGCCGCATGTCGACATGGCCTTCGCCTCCGTCGAGCACATCATGCGCAACGTGAATGGCGGGCACATGATGCGCTACATCCACCAGAACGGCGCGATGCTGTTCTTCGCGGCGGTGTATCTGCACATGTTCCGCAGCATGTATTACGGCTCCTACAAGACGCCGCGCGAAGTCACCTGGATCATCGGCATCCTGATCTACCTTCTGATGATGGCCACCGCCTTCATGGGCTACGTGCTGCCCTGGGGACAGATGTCCTTCTGGGGGGCCACGGTGATCACCGGGCTGTTCGGCGCCATTCCCGGCATCGGCGAGGGCCTGCAGATGTGGATCCTCGGCGGGCCGGCCGTCGACAATGCCGCGCTCAACCGCTTCTTCTCGTTGCACTATCTGTTGCCCTTCATCATCCTGGGGCTGGTGATCGTTCATATCTGGGCGTTCCACACCACGGGCAACAACAACCCCACCGGGGTCGAGGTGCGCCGGACCTCCAAGCAGGAGGCCGAGAAGGACACGCTGCCCTTCTGGCCCTATTTCGTGATCAAGGATCTGTTCGCGCTCGTCGTGGTGATCCTGGTGTTCTGGCTGATCGTGGGCTTCATGCCCAACTATCTCGGCCATCCGGAAAACTACATGGAGGCGGACCCGCTGGTGACGCCTGCGCATATCGTGCCGGAATGGTATTTCCTGCCCTTCTACGCGATCCTGCGCGCCTTCACCTCGGATGTGCCGATCGTGATCTTCGCCAACTGGATCAGCTTCGGCCTGATCAACGCGACCTTCTTCGGCGTGCTGGCGATGTTCGGCTCGATCTTCGTGTGGGCGCTGATGCCGTGGCTCGACACCTCGTCGGTCCGGTCGGCGCGCTACCGGCCGTGGTTCAGGGTCTTCTTCTGGATCTTCATCGTCAATTTCGTCGTGCTCACCTGGGTTGGCGCGATGCCGGCTGAGGGGATCTACACCACGATCGCACTTCTCGGGACGACCTACTGGTTTGCCTACTTCCTGGTGATCCTGCCGCTTCTGGGCATCTTCGAGACGCCGCAGACGCCCCCGGAGACGATCGAGGAGGACTTCGCGGCGCATGTGAAGGCCTCCGACAAGAGCGAAGACGGCAAGGGGCCCAAGCCCGAGCCCGTCCCGGCCGAGTGAGAGAAAGGAACCGACCGATGTTCAAGAAGTTCGCCCTTTCCGCCGCGCTCGCGCTCTCGGTCGCCGCACCGGGCCACGCCGCCGGTGTCAGCGGGGAAGTCATCAATTTCGACTTCTCCTGGCAGGGCCCGTTCGGCAGCTATGACCAGCAGCAGCTTCAGCGCGGCCTGCAGGTCTATACCGAGTCCTGCGCCGCCTGCCACGGGCTGCGCTACGTGCCGATCCGGACGCTTTCGGACCCGAACGGCCCCGAGCTGCCGGAGGATCAGGTCCGGCAATACGCCAGCCAGTTCCAGGTCCGCGACGACGAGACCGGCGAGATGCGCGACGCCGAGCCCAACGACCATTTCCCGCGCTCCCAGCTCGAGGAGGCGCCGGATCTGAGCCTGATGGCAAAGGCGCGCGCGGGCTTTTCCGGCCCCTACGGCCTCGGCATCAACCAGTTCCTCTACGGGACCGGCGGGCCGGAATACATCGCGTCGCTGCTGGTGAGCTACACCGGCGAAAGCGACACGCAGGCGGGCGTGACCCTCTACGAGAACACCGCCTATGGCGGCTACCTCAACATGGCCGAACCGATATCGGACGGCATGATCGACTACGCCGACGGCACCGAGGCCACGCAGGAGCAGATGGCCCAGGACGTTGCCGCCTTCCTGATGTGGACCGCCGAGCCCAAGATGATGGAGCGCAAGCAGGCCGGCTTCACCGGCGCGATCTTCCTCACCATTCTCGCGGTTCTGCTCTACCTGACCAACAAGCGTCTCTGGGCGCCGGTCAAGAACCGCGCCAAGAAGGACTGAGCCGGACAGATCGCGGGTCAGCGAGCGCGCGCCCCTCGCGGGGCGCGTTTTCGTTCACCCCAGATAGGCGCGCAGCGCCGGCGGCGGGTCGGCAAGCAGCGCCTCGGTCGCGACGGGCGCATGCGCGCGCCCCTCGGCCACGAGGATCGCGACCCCGTCGAGCGCCTGCAGGTCGCGCGGATCGTGGCTCACCATCATGAGGGTGAGTCCGGCTTCGGCCACGATCTCGCGCACGAGCTCCAGCATCCCTGCACGCAGGGCCGGGCCGAGCGCGGCGAAAGGCTCGTCCAGCAGCAGGAGCGGCCTCCCGCGCAGCAGGACCCGCGCGAGCGCCACGCGGCCCTGTTGCCCGCCCGAGAGCGCGGCAGGGCGCCGGTCCCCGAACCCGTCGAGGCCGACGCGCTCCAGCGCCCGCCCCACTTGCGCCTTCTGCGCGCGCGACAGGCGCAGATCCGGGCGCAGCCCCAGCCCGACATTCTGCGCCGCCGTGAGATGCGGGAAGAGGTTGTTGTCCTGAAACAGGATCGAGAGCGGGCGATCGGCGGGCGGCAGCGCGGTGATGTCGGCGCCGTGCCAGAGCACGCGGCCGGAGCGCGGCGCGAAGAAGCCCGCGATAACCGAAAGCAACGTGGACTTGCCGCCCCCCGACGGCCCGATCACCCCGGCGCGCGCGCCCT
Source organism: Paracoccaceae bacterium (assembly GCA_007131685.1). GTDB lineage: Bacteria > Pseudomonadota > Alphaproteobacteria > Rhodobacterales > Rhodobacteraceae > Alkalilacustris. Next base: position 17,276 of record SLQD01000210.1, read on the forward strand.
CGGCCAGGGTGAAATCGGCCTCGAGGCGGAAGTCGCCCTGCGTGATGACAAGCTGTTCAACCGCGAGCGTCACGGCGCCCTCCCCGATCGAACGCCCAGAACAGCGCCAGGCTTAGCGCGAGCAGGAGCAGCGCCGCCCCGGCCGCATCTCCCATCCGGTAGGCGCCCATGAGCCGGTAAAGCTGCAACGGCAGCGTCGCCGCGTCGCCCCCGGCAAACAGCACGATCACGCCGAGATCCCCCATCGACAGCGCCGCCGCAAGCCCCGCCGAAAAGCCGAGCGGATGCCGCAGCCGCGGCAGCAGCACGAGGCGCAGCCGCGCCCGCCCCCCGATGCCGAGGCTGTCGGCGAGCCGGCCATGATCCGCCTCGACCCCGCGCAGCGCCGGCAGCAGCGCGCGGAGCGCGAAGGGCAGCGCCATCACCGCATTGACCAGCGCCGTCACGGCGAGCGCGAGCGCCGATGGATCTGCGATCGGGAAGATCAAGATGAACAGCCCCGTCCCGATGACCAGCGGCGAGGCGGCAAGCGCGACCATCCCCAGCACCTCGAGCGCCGCGCCCGCGCCCCGGCGTCCCGCGCGCTCGAAGCCGACGACCGCCAGCGCGAGACCCAGCGCCATCGCGATCACGAGCCCCGTCGCAGCGAGCGCCACCAAGAGCGAGCGCCCCGCTGCGAGCCAGACGGTGCCGGGCAGCCCCGCGAGCCCCGGCACCCCGTTCATGACGATCATCGCCAGCGGCGTGAGCAGAAACAGCGCGGCAAGCCCGATCAGCCCCCCGTCCAGCAGCGCCAGTCCGCGCCCTTGCAGGTCGTGGCGCTCCACCGGGCGGTCGAGCCCGCCGCCCATCGCCGCCGGCGCCGCGACGCGATACACCACGAGCGCCGCCAACGCGCACAGCCCGAACTGCACCAGCGCAAGCAGCGCCGCGCGGGCGAGATCGAAATCGAAGCGGAAGGCCTGGTAGATCGCGAGCTCGACGGTCGTCGCGCGCGGCCCGCCGCCCAGCGTGAGCGCCACCGCAAAGCTCGTCAGGCAGATCAGGAAGACCACCAGAACCGCGCCGGGCACCACCTCGCGCAGCATCGGCCACTCGATATGGCGAAAGACATCGCGCGGCCCGAATCCGAACGCCGCGGCGAGCCGGAACCGCTCCGCCGGCACGGCGAGCCAGCCCTGCAGCAAAAGCCGCGTCGCGAGCGGCAGGTTGAAGAAGACATGCGCCAGCACCACGCCGTGCAGCCCGTAGATGCGCACCGGCTCGAGCCCCGCCCAGCCCAGCGCGGCGCTGAGGATCCCGCTGCGGCCGAAGACGGCCAGCAGGCCGAGCACCGCGACGATGGTCGGCAGGATGAAGGGTGCACCCAGAAGCGTGATGAGCACTCCCCGCCCCGTAAAGCGCCGCCGCGCCAGGGCGCGCGCCACCGGCACGGCCAGCGCCACCGAAAACAGCGCCGAAAGCGAGGCCTGGGTGAGCGTGAAGCGCAACGCCGCCCAGTCGGCCGGGCCGAACCGCGCCGCCCCCTCGGCCCGCCACGCCACCGCCGCGAGCGAGCCGAAGACGACGCAGACGAGCAGTGCCGCCGCCGCGGCGCCGGCCCACAGCCCTAGCGGCTGAGCGCTTCGAGCCATGCATCCAGCGCCGGATCACGCCGGGCATCGGCCTCCTGCGGATCGAAATGCAGCGCGCGCTCCGGCTCGATCAGGCGGTCGAACGCCTCGGGAAGACCATCGGCGGGACGCCGCGCCGGGTACATCCAGTTCGTCGTCGGGATCACCGACTGAAAGGTATCGGAGAGCATGAAATCGAGGAAATCGCGCGCCAGCTCGGGCTGGTCGGTGCCGGCCAGCATCGCCGCGACCTCGATCTGCATGTAGTGACCCTCCGCGAAGGGCGCGGCGGCGACGGAGTCGTCGTCCTCGGCGATCATGTGATAGGCCGGCGAGGTCGTGTAGCTGAGCACCATGTCGGCCTCGCCATCGGTGAACAGCCCGTACGCCTCCGACCAGCCGCTCGTGACGGTGATCACGCGGTCCGCCAGCCCCGCCCAGATCTCGGGCGCGTCCTCGCCATGCGCCGCCTCGACCCACATCAGAAGGCCCAGCCCCGGCGTCGAGGAGCGTGGATCCTGGATGACGATGTCGAGTTCGGAGGCGATCAGCTCGCGGAACGACTCCGGCGGCTCGGGCATCGTCTCGCGGTCATGCACGAAGGCGAAATAGCCCCAGTCATAGGGCAGGAAGACGGAATCGTCCCATGCGATGGGCATGTCGAAATCGGGGGGCTCGAGGCCGTGCCCGGTCAGCAGCCCCGTTTCGCGGGCGCGGGCCATCAGATTGGTGTCGAGGCCGAGCACGAGATCGGCGTCGGTGCGCTCGCCCTCGAGGCGAAGCTGCGCCAGCAGCGCCGCCCCGTCCCCCACGCCGCGCAGATCCAGCCGGCAATCGCATTCGGCCTCGAAAGCCTCGGTGATCTGCGGGCCCGGCCCCCAGTCTGAGACGAAGCTGTCATAGGTATAGACGGTCAGGGTCGGCGTGTCGGCCTGCGCGGCGCCGGCCAGAACGGTCCCGGCGATGATGATCGGAAGTCTCACGGCGTCCTCCATGTGCGGGCGAAGGGTGGAGAAGCATCCCGTCACCTTCCCTCCGCCGGTGCGAACCGGTTCAGGTTCAACGGGTTCGCGGCCATGCCGCATCTCAGCCCGTGCGGGCACCCCGAGGTATTCGAGACGTAGCCACCCGCATCGCCGCGCGCAAGGGTTTCAGTCCGCGACCGCCCCGGCCGGGCGATAGCGACCCCTGCGCAGCCAGAGCTCGAGCGCGGCGAGATAGGGCAGGTAGAAGGCGAAATACTGCACCTGGTCGAAGGGTCCGTCGAGCTCGGGCGTGCTCCACATCCCGTCGGTGAGCGCATACCACGCGACATAGTGCAGCCGGTAGATCAGTGACCCCATCGCGAGCACGAAGAGCCGCAGCGCCCATTCGCGATGCCGCGCAAGCTCGCGCGCCCGCGCCAGCCGCACCGCCTGCACCGCCGCCACGAGCATGAGCGCGCCATAGAGCGTGGACCCCACATCCATCAGCCCGCCGGCCACGGTCCCGCGCAGCGCGATGTAGCCCAGCCCGCCGAGCGCGGTCGCCATCGCGCCGGTGAAGATCACGTAGCCCACAGCCCGGTGGACACGCGGCCGCCGCGCGCGCAGCCGCGCCGAAAGCTGCAGCGGCGCCAGAACCATGATCGCCGCACCCAGGATCATGTGCGCGAAGATGGCAAGATTGGCGCGCTCGTCGCCCGGCGTATAAAGATGGGTTTCCGCCGAAAGGTCGATGCCGAGACCGCGCACGCCGAAGCGCATGGAATAGGCCGCGAAGGCGAGGCCGAGCGCCGCGAAGACCGCCAGCACGAGATACCCGATCGCCACGCGCGGCAGGGTCCGCATCCAGAGCATGGAATCCTCCGACGGTCAGCTTGCCGGCGCAGGATATGGCATGCGGCCGGTGCGCGGCAATCGCCGGCGCGCCATGCGGCGATTCGCCTTAGTGCAACGCCCGAGTCGTGGTATCATCACGGTCTTCGCGACAGTGGCACGGCCCCGATGCTCATCCGCGTCCTCATCGCCGGCCTGATGCTCGGCATCGGCTTTCTGGCAGGCATCGCCGCCGACGCACCGTGGCGCGCCGAGAGGGGCGTCACCCAAGAGAGCATCGCCTTGCCGACCTCCTCGGTGGCGCCCCGCCCCTTGGCCAACATGACGGTCGCGCCCGGCGCGACCGGTTTCGTCGTCACGGAGCACGCCGAGCAGCGCGCGGCCACGGCGCCGATCGCGAGCGGGCGCATTGCCGGGAACGTGGTCACCGCCTCCGCTGAGGCGCGCGACGACCTCGACAGTGTCGGCGCGCGGATCCGCGCGCTTCAGGACAGTCTCGGCGCGGCGCGGATCGCTTTCAACAAGCCCGAGAGCATGGTCTACGGCCAGTCCACCGGCATCGAGGTCATCCTCGCACCCGAGGCGTCCGGCATCGTTCCGGGCGCCCTGCTCGAAGACATGCGCGGCACGGTCCAGGAGCATGCGGATATCCCCTTCTCCGGGGTGATGCTCGCCGAGCTCACGGGCGCCGATTTCCGCATTTCGCCCGCGGGCAAGGAGCGCCGCATCGTCATCCCCGGCCGGCACACGCGCTGGTCCTGGTCGGTCACGCCGACGGCCTTCGGCGATGACAAGCCGCTCACAGTGACACTCTTCGCCGTCGCGCCGCATCCCGACCTGCGCGACTCGCCGCTCTATCTCGAAACCTTCACGGAGGTGTTCCGGGTCGAGGTGACGGCCTGGGACAGGCTGGCGGCCTCGGTCTCCGATCTGACGGCCATGCACGCCCTGCTTGCCGGCCTCGCCGGCTCGGTCGCCGCGCTGGGGGGCTTCCTGCTGCGTCACGGGCGGCGGCTCCTGCGCCGGCGGGCTTGAGCCGCGCCCCCCCGCCGGCTATGCAGCGCGCGAAGGGGGGCGCATGAGCTTCAACACTTTCGGGCACATCTTCCGCGTGACGACCTGGGGCGAGAGCCACGGGCCCGCGCTCGGCGCCACGGTCGATGGCTGCCCGCCGGGCATCGCGCTCACGGAGGCCGACCTGCAGCACTGGCTCGACCGCCGCCGCCCCGGCCAGAACCGCTACACCACCCAGCGCCGCGAGGCCGACGCCGTCGAGATCCTGTCGGGCATCTATGAGGGCCAGACCACCGGCACGCCGATCCAGCTGATGATCCGCAACACCGATCAGCGTTCCAAGGACTATTCCGACATCGCCGCGAAGTTCCGCCCGGGCCACGCCGATTACACCTACTGGAAGAAATACGGCCTGCGCGATCCGCGCGGCGGCGGGCGCTCCTCGGCGCGCGAGACGGCCGCAAGGGTGGCGGCGGGGGGCGTGGCGCGCGCCGCACTCGAGGCGCTCCTGCCGGGGCTCGCGCTGCGCGGCTACATGGTCGCGATGGGGCCGCACCGGATCGACCGCGCGCGTTTTGACGCGGACACCATCGACTCCAACCCGTTCTGGTGCCCCGACCCGCAGGCCGCGACGGAGTGGGCCGAGGCGCTCGATGCGCTGCGCAAGCAGGGCGAGTCGGTGGGCGCGATGATCGAGGTGACGGCGCAGGGCGTGCCCGCCGGGCTCGGCGCGCCGATCTACGCCAAGCTCGACACCGAGCTCGCCGCCGCGATGATGTCGATCAACGCCGTCAAGGGCGTGGAAATCGGCGCGGGAATGGCCGCCGCGGAGCTGACCGGGACCGAGAACGCCGACGAGATGCGCATGGGCGCGGACGGCCCCGAGTTCACCTCCAACAACGCCGGCGGCGTGCTCGGCGGCATCTCCTCCGGCCAGGAGCTGGTGGTGCGCTTCGCCGTCAAGCCGACCTCCTCCATCCTTACCCCAAGGCGCACCGTGACCACCGAAGGCGTCGACACCGACATCGTCACCAAGGGCCGCCACGACCCCTGCGTGGGCATCCGCGCCGTGCCGGTGGGCGAGGCGATGATGGCCTGCGTGCTGCTGGATGCGCTGATGATGCACCGCGCGCAGGTTGGCGGCTAGCGCAGGGCGAGCTCGGCGGGGTCGCAGCCCCACCTGGCGATGCAGTCGCAGATCCGGGTGATCTCGACGCGTTCCTCATCGGCCA
>SLQD01000012.1 GCA_007131685.1 Paracoccaceae bacterium
GACACCGTCTACGTGACCGAAGCGCCCTTCGTGAGCTGGCAAAAGCGCATCGGCGCGCTCACCGGCTCGCTCAACACGGCGTCCCAGGTCCAAAGCGCGATCCCGGATTGAGCCATGGCACAGGCAATCGGAATGTCGCTGCACGCATTCACCGGAGGGGTCATCCTCCCCTCGCGGGTGCGCCGGATCCTCGAGGCGGCGGGGCACGAGATCCGGCTCGGCTGGCCGGGGCCGGGCGGCCGCGTCGCGGTCTGGGGGCGCAGCGCCCCGGCCCGGCGGGGCGAGTGGATCGCCGCGCGCAGCGGCGCCGGGCTGGTGCGCATCGAGGACGCCTTCATCCGCTCGGTCAAGCCGGGCTATAACGGCGATCCGACGATCGGGCTCATGATCGACGCGCAGGGGGGCGTGCATTTCGATGCCTCGAGCCCCAGTGCGCTCGAGCAGCTCCTCGCCACACACCCGCTCGACGGTGCCACCCTGGAACAGCGCGCCCGCGACGGCATCGCCCGGCTCATCGCCGCCGATCTGTCGAAATACAATGCCCATGATCCGCGGCTGCAGGTGCCGGAACCGGGTTATGTGCTGGTGATCGATCAGGTTCGCGGCGATGCCGGGATCCGCTTCGGCGGCGCCGATGAGCGCACCTTCCGGCAGATGCTCAATGCCGCGCTCGACGAGAATCCGGGTGCACGGGTCGTCATCAAGACGCATCCCGAAACCACCACCGGCCAGCGGCTCGGGCATTTCGGGCGCGGCAGCGTCGGCGGGCGGGTCTCGCTGCTGGAGGATCCGGTCTCGCCCTGGGCGCTGCTCAAGGGCGCGCAGTCGGTCTATACGGTCTCCTCGCAGCTCGGCTTCGAGGCGATCCTCGCCGGCCACCGGCCGCGCGTCTTCGGCCAGCCCTTCTATGCCGGCTGGGGGTTGTCCGAGGACGCCCAGCCGATCCCGCGCCGCGGCCGCGCGCTCGAGCGCACCCAGCTCTTCGCCGGCGCAATGCTGCTCGCGCCGACCTGGTACGACCCCTGCCGCGATCGCATCTGCGATTTCGAGACCGCGATCGACCACATGGAAGCCGAGGCCCGCGCCTTCCGCGAGGACCGCTTCGGCCATGTCGCGGTCGGAATGCGGATGTGGAAGCGCGCGCCCCTTCAGCGCATCTTCGGCGCCAGCCGCAGGCTGCGCTTTGCCGACAAGCCCGCGCCCGCCGTGCTGCGCGCGCAGCGCGAGGGCCGCGACATCGCCGTATGGGCCAGCAAGGAGCCCGAGGGGCTCGCCGCCGAGGCGGCGCGGGCGGGGGTGCGGATGCGCCGCCTCGAGGACGGATTCCTGCGCTCGCGCGGGCTCGGCGCCGAACTCACGCCGGCACTGTCGCTGGTCTCCGACGATCTCGGGATCTATTACGATCCCCGCCAGGAGAGCCGGCTCGAGCGGCTCGTGACGGAGCCCGGACCGCCGGGCGCCGAGGCGCGCGCACAGCGGCTGATGCGCGCCCTGATCGCCACCGGCCTGTCGAAATACAATACCGGTGCCGCCACCGTGCCGCCTTTGCCCGAGGGATATCGCATCCTCGTGCCCGGCCAGGTCGAGGACGATGTCTCGCTACGCCTCGGCGGAGCCGCAATACGGCGCAATCTCGACCTGCTACGCCGCACGCGCGCCGAGAACCCCGATGCGGTGATCCTTTACAAGCCGCACCCGGATGTCGAGGCCGGGCTGCGCGAAGGGGCCGTGCCGCGCGATGCCGCGCTCGAGCATGCGGACATGGTGCTGGAACGCACCGACCCCGCTGCGCTGCTGACCCGCGTCGATGCCGTCTGGACCATGACCTCCGCGATGGGGTTCGAGGCACTGATCCGGGGCTGCGCGGTGACCTGCCTTGGCACACCCTTCTACGCGGGCTGGGGGCTCACGCGCGATCTCGGCCCGGTGCCGGAGCGCAGGCGCGCGGCCCGGCCGAGCCTGGCCAAGCTGGTCCATGCCGCACTCATCGCCTATCCGCGCTACTTCGACCCGGTCAGCGGCTTGCCCTGCGCCCCCGAGGTCGTCGTGGAGCGGCTCGCTTCCGGCACGGTGCCCGAGACCGGGCGCGTCAATCGCGGGCTTGCCCGGATGCAGGGGGTCTTCGCCAGCTACGCCCATCTTTGGCGCTGACGGCGGCCGGCGCGCCTGCGCCGCCGATCACGCTCGCGACCAGCGCTGCAGCACATCACCACCGAGCGGCAGCGCCTCGCGCAGCTCGAAACGCGGGGCATCGGCGAGCCGGTCCATCGCCACGGGACCGATCGCGGGCTGCCCCTCGGCGCCGAGCACACAGCCCGCGGTGAAGCCGATGAGCTCCTCCACGCAGCCGGCCCCGAGCAGCGATGCCGCCAGCGCCCCGCCGCCCTCGCAGAAGATCCGCGTGAGCCCCTCCGCGCCAAGCGCCGCGAGCACGGCGCGCGGATCGAGCCGCCCCGCCGAATCCCCCGCGACGGGCAGGAGCCGCGCCCCGCGCCGCGCCCAACCCTCGGCGCGCGCCGGGTCCGTCGCGCCGGGGTCATGGACGAGCCACAGCGGTGCCTGCGCCGCACTCGCCGCCAGGCGGCCCGTCTCGGGCAGCTCGAGACCCCGCGCCACCACCAGGCGGACAGGCTGATGCGCGATGCCGAGTCCGCGCACCGTCAGGCTCGGATCGTCGGCCCGTGCCGTGCCCGCGCCGATCATCACCGCGTCATGGCGCGCACGCTCGGCATGGACATGGCGCCGGGCCTGCGCGCCGGTGATCCAACGGCTCTCGCCGCTCGCCGTGGCGATACGCCCGTCGAAACTCGTGGCGAGCTTCAACGTCACCATCGGGCGGCCATGGGTGAGCCGCATGAGAAACCCACGATGCATGTGCGCGGCCTCCGCGCCCAGCACCCCGATCGTCAGGTCCAGCCCCGCGTCCCGCAGCATCGCGTGCCCGCGCCCGGCCACCCGCGGATCCGGATCCTCGAGCGCACTGACCACCCGCGCGACCCCGGCCTCGATCAACGCCTCGGCACAGGGCGGCGAGCGGCCGTGATGGGCGCAGGGTTCGAGCCCGGCGTAAAGCGTCGCGCCGCGCGCGGCGCACCCGGCTTGGCGCAAGGCGACGATCTCACCATGCGGCTGTCCGCCCGGCTGCGTCCAGCCCCGGCCGATCACCCGCCCCTCGCGAACCAGCACGCAGCCCACCGCCGGGTTGGGCCAGGTCCGGCCGAGCCCACGCGCGCCGAGCGACAGGGCGACGCGCATGAAGCAGGCGTCGTCGGCGCGGGTCACTCGTCGTCCCGGGCCTGCGGCCGCAACTCCGAAACGAAGCGATCAAAATCCTCGACGGCCTGGAAGTTCTTGTAAACACTCGCAAAACGGACATACCCGACGGTATCGATCCGCGCCAGCGCCTCCATCACGATCTCGCCGATCACGCGCGAGGAGATATCGACATCGCCCATGCTCTCGAGCCGGCGCACCACCCCGGAGATCATCTGCTCGATCCGTTCCGGATCGGTGGGGCGTTTCTGCATGGCGATTCGCACCGAGCGTTCGAGCTTGTCGCGATCGAAGGGTTCACGCTTGCCGCTCGACTTGACGACGACGAGATCGCGCAGCTGCACGCGCTCATAGGTGGTGAAGCGGCCGCCGCAGGCCGCGCAGAAACGCCGCCGGCGGATCGCCACATGTTCCTCGGCCGGGCGCGAGTCCTTGACCTGGGTCTCCAGGTTTCCGCAGAACGGGCAGCGCATATGCTCTCCCTCGCTATCGGGCCGGCGATCACCACAGAGACTATAGGGAAGCCGCCAGAGATTGGGTAGCGAAAAAAACTGCCGCAATATCTTGGGGGCGCCGCGCTTTCATGCGGGCAGGAAGAGGGCGGCGACCTGCCGCGTGCGGGGCGCGCGACGATGCTCGAACAGAAAGATCCCCTGCCACGTCCCGAGCGCCGGGTCGCCGCGGCGCACCGGGATGGAAAGACTGACGGGCAGCATCGCCGCCTTCACATGGGCCGGCATGTCGTCGGGCCCTTCCGCGACATGACGCATCCACCGCATCTCGGGCGCGTCGGCGGGCGGCACGAGCCGGGCAAAGAATGCCTCGAGATCGGTGCGAACATCCGGATCGACGTTCTCCTGAACGAGGATCGAAGCGGAGCTGTGTTGCACGAACAGCGTCGCGAGCCCGTCGCCCGAGTCGCGCAGCCAGCGACGGACCTCGGAGGTGAATTCGTAAAGCCCCGGGCCTGCGGTTTCGAGGTGAAAGCGGGTCTGCGCGGTCAAGACGGATCCCTTCGGCGGCAAACGGAGTCGCGGCAGGGTGGCCCGTCGCGGCGGGCGGCGCAAGCGCGGGGCTTGCTGCGGGTGGCCGGGTCGTGCTCCGATCGTTTCCGCAAGACGGGGAGGCCGATATGAGCGATGACGAGGAGGGCCGGCACATACGCATCACCGGACGCGTGCAGGGGGTCGCTTTCCGCGCTTGGACACAGCGGCGCGCGATCGCGCTCGGGCTGCGCGGCTGGGTTCGCAACGAGGCGGACGGGTCGGTGACGGCCGCGATCGCGGGGCCGAAGGCCGCGGTCGCCAGGATGCTCCGCGATCTGGATGACGGGCCGGCTGCGGCTATTGTAGCCGCGGTGGATAGCAGCGCGGCAGACCCCGCCGAGCTGCCGGACGGCTTCGAGATCACCGGATAGACCCGTTCAAGGTGAAGGCGCCGCCGCCTCCGCGGCGGATGGGGCGCGGGGCCCGCGCGGGCTGACGGAATGGAGCCGCAATGAGTTGCGGATCGCGCGAGCCGGCTGCCCGGAACCGTCGTGGTGAGCGTTTCGCACCGGAGTGGACCGGCCGTGCCGTGCGGCGCGCACCGACGGGCCCGGGCTCGAGCGCATCGGCGGAAGCATGCCCGGGACACCGCATGCCGCGATCGCCATCAAGGCCCCGACGATGGTCATCCGGCGCCGGCACCGGGCCCCGGCCTGCCATGCCTGCAGAACGGATCGGCCCGCAGCGGCGCGGCCGACCGGAGGATGGCCGGACCCGGAGCAACACGGCGCGTGCGCCGGTGCCGGGCGTCGCGCGGCCCGGAAGATCGCTATCCCGCGGCGCCATCCGCGGGCAACCGGGATCGACCGGACGGCAACGCTTGCCCTAGCCGGACCGCGCTCAGCGGTCGCCGGCCGGCCCCGTTCCCTCCCCCTCGTCGGGCGCGTCGATCGGCGTGGACCCCGGCGTGTCGAGGCTCTCGAGCGGCAGGGACTTGGTTGTCTTGGCGCCGAGCTCGCGCAGCTGCTCGACCTGGCGGATCACGTTACCGGGCCCCGTGCTCAGCCGATTCATCGCATCCGAATGCGCGCGACCGGCCTGCTCGAGCCGCCGGCCCACCTCCTGCAGCGCGTCGACGAAGCCCGCCACCTTGTCATAGAGCTTGCCGGCGCGATCGGCGATCGCCTCGGCGTTGCGGGTGCGCCGCTCCACGGCCCAGACATTCTCGATGGTGCGCAGCGCCATCATCAATGTCGTGGGCGTCGCGATGGTGACATGCCGGTCGAGCGCGTAGCCCGTCAGATCGCCCTGCGTGCGCAGCGCCTCCGACAGGGCGCCTTCGATGGGCAGGAACATCACCACGTAGTCGACGGTATCATCGGTCACGCGCTGGTAGCCCTTGCGCGCCAGCCCGTCGATATGGCCGCGCAGCGCGGCCACATGCTCGTGCAGCGCGGTGTCGCGCTCCTCTTCTGTCTCGGCATTGACGGCGCGTTCATAGGCGCGCAGCGATACCTTGGAGTCGATGACGAGGCTCTTGCCGCCGGGCATGTAGACGACGACGTCCGGACGAAAGCGCCGGCCTTCCTCGTCGGTGGCATGGCTCTGGGTGACGTATTCCTCGCCCTCGCGCAGGCCGGAGCGTTCCAGCAGCGTGGTCAGGATCATCTCGCCCCAGGCGCCCTGCTGGCGGGTGTCGCCCTTGAGCGCGCGCGTCAGGTTCACGGCCTCCTGCGAGATCGCCTCGGACTTCTTCGTCAGCGTCTCGATCTCGGTCTTGAGTCGCTCGCGCTCCTTGGCCGCCCCCTGATGCGCGGCGCGCAGCTCGGTCTCGAACTTGCCGACATTGTCGCGCAGCGGCTTGAGCATCGATTCGAGCTTTTCCTGATGCGCCTTGCCGAGCGCCTCGCCCTGGGTCCTGACCGACTCGTGGGCGAGCGCGCGGAACTTGGCCTCCATGTCCTCGCGCACCGATTTGAGCAGGGCGAGCCGCTCCTCGGCCGCTTCGCGCTCCTTCTCGAGCGTGGTGGTGAGCGCCTCGATGCGTGTGTCGCGCTCGCCCCGGGCGCGGCGCTCGGCCTCGAGCGCGGCGCGCAGCTCGTCACGCTCGGCCTTCAGGTCGCCCTGGAACGCTTCGGCGCGCTCCTGCTCGCGGCGCTGCTGGGCACGCAGCTCCTGCTCGCGGGCATGGGCGGCGCGGGCCTGCTCGTCGCTGCGGGCCTGATCGAGCTGCAGCGCCGCGTGGTCCTCCCGCAGCTCGCCGAGCTGCGCACGCAGCCGGCGGGCATGCACCAGCCACAGGATCACGACGGCCAGGAGCGCCCCCGCCAGAACCGCGAGTGTCAGGCTGTCCATCGGCAAGGCTCGGCCCCCTTCTCGATCAATCGCGCACCAGGAACGATTCCCAGTCGTAAGCGAGAACCCTTGCCTGTTCCTTTCGAAGGCTCGGCCAGCCGCCATGTTTTTCGAGCGCCGCCTTCGACGGCTCCACCGTACCGTCCTGCAGCGCCCCCTTGCTCACGATCATCACCGCGACATCGGGCACCCCGAGCCGCGCGCACAGCCCCCGCACCCGGTCGAGCGGATCGCCGAGCAGGCGGTGCTGGCCCTCCCGGCCGACCCGGGCGGCGAGCGTGCCGTAGGTCATGAATACGATGCCCTCATCGCTGCGCGCACGGGCATACTCGCGCAGGATACGCTCGGCGAGCGCGTCATTGGGGCCGGGCTTACTGATCGAGGAAGCTCCGAAGGCGGCGCGAGCGCGAGGGGTGCTTGAGCTTGCGCAGCGCCTTGGCCTCGATCTGGCGGATGCGCTCGCGGGTGACGGAGAATTGC
>SLQD01000071.1 GCA_007131685.1 Paracoccaceae bacterium
GCGAGCTGGTCGTCATGGTCGCGCGCGCCATTGGTGTGCGCGGCGGCCATCATCACCACGAAGCCGGGGGTGCAGAAGCCGCACTGGCTGCCGTGATGGTCGATCATCGCGCGCTGGACGGGGTGCAGCGTGCCGTCGGGGCCGGAGATGCCCTCGACAGTGCGTACCGCCTTGCCGTGAAGCTGCGGCAGAAACAGGATGCAGGCATTGAGCGCGCGCGCCCCGGTCGCGTCGGTGACCATCACGGTGCAGGCCCCGCAATCGCCCTCGTTGCAGCCCTCCTTGGTGCCGGTCAGCCCGCGCACCTCGCGCAGCCAGTCGAGCAGGGTGCGGGTGGGCGCCTCGCCCGTCACCTGCACCGGCGTTCCGTTGAGCACGAACGCGATCCGCGTCATGTGAAAACCCGCCGCGTTACCAGTTCGATCCGGCGCAAGATGCACCGCCCGATGCGGCGTAAGGCGGTGCGACGCCACACGTCAGGAAAGCGCCTCGACCGGGCGCTGGCAAGTGTCGATTTGCCGCGTACGGGCGAAACTGTTTCGCGCGCGACCACAAGATGTCGGCGCGGCGCATTGCCGGACAGCCCCGTCGGCAGCTAGGATGCCCCTGGCCTGGCCGCGCGCACCCGCCCCGCGACGTCTGCCGGAAGGCGCGCACCGCCGGCGCCTGCACAGTGGAGGAAACCATGAAAACAGCAGTAATTGCCCTCGCGTTCGGGGTCGCCCTTGCCGGGCCGCTGGCGGCGCAGATCATGACCGCGGAGGATGGCGACGCCGAGCGCGGCGCCGATCTCGCGGCGGAGAGCTGCGCGCAGTGCCACGACATAACGCAGGACGGCGAATTCAAGACCTATCCGCCCAGCTTTGCCTCGATCGGCGCCTACCGCTCCGATGACCAGATATTCAGCCGCATCTATTTTCCGCAGATGCACACCGCGATGCCCGAGATGGGCTGGTATCTCGACCGGCAGGGGATCGCGGATCTGGTGGCCTATATCCGCTCGGTCGAGATCACGGTGGATTGAGGCGGCTCAGCCGCGCCCGCCGGCGAAGCGGGTCCGCCAGGCCTCGACCTCGTCGTCGGTGATCTTGCGAAACAGGTTCTCCGGCGCGGCAAAGTCGTGGCCCGGCGGCAGCGCGGCGAGCGCGACATCCGCATCGCCGGGCCAGGACCAGTCGATGCAGTGCAGCGCCGCCATCATCCGCGCGCTGGCATCGGGGATGAAGGGCTGCGACAGCACCGCGTAGAGACGCACGAGGTTGAGCCCGGTGCGCACCTGCAGCGCGGCCTGCGCCGGGTCGGTCTTGATGGTGGCCCAGGGCGCGGCCTCCTGCAGATACTCGTTGCCCGCCACCCAGGCCGAGCGCAGCTCGAACGCCGCCTTGCGCAGCGCCATCGCCTCCATCTGGGTCTCGTAGGCGCGGATTCGGCCCGCCAGCTCGTCGATGAGTGCCGCTTCGAGCGGGGTCGCCGCGCCGCCCTCGGGCACCGCCTCGCCGAATTTCGAGCGGCAGAACTTGGTCACGCGGCTGACGAAATTGCCCAGCACATCGGCGAGGTCCTTGTTCACGCTGGCCTGGAGGTTCTCCCAGGTGAACTCGGCATCGGCGCTCTCGGGCGCGTGCGACAGCAGCCACCAGCGCCAGTAGTCGGAGGGCAGAAGCTCCAGCGCGTCGTCCATGAACACGCCGCGGCCCTGGCTCGTGGAGAACTGCCCGCCGTCGTAGTTGAGGTAGTTGAACGACTTGATGTAATCGACGCGCTTCCACGGCTCGCCCGAGCCCATCAGCGTGGCGGGAAAGGACAGGGTGTGAAAGGGCACGTTGTCCTTGCCCATGAACTGCACATAGGTGACGTCGTCCGCGCCCGCATCGGTGCGCCACCAGCGTTGCCAGGCATCCTCGCCGAGCCCGTGCGCATCGGCCCATTCGGCGGTGGCGGAGATATACTCGATGGGCGCGTCGAACCATACATAGAACACCTTGCCGTCCATCCCCGACCACGGCGCGCCGTCGAACTGCGCGGGCACGCCCCAGTCGAGATCGCGGGTGATGCCGCGATCCTGCAGCCCGTCGCCGTCATGCAGCCATTTCTTCGCGATCGAGGTGGTCAGCACGGGCCAGTCGGTCTTGGTGTCGATCCAGGCGTCGATGTCGTCCTTGAGGAGCGACTGGCGCAGATGCAGGTGCCGTGTCTCGCGCACCTCCAGATCGGTCGCCCCTGACAGTGCGCTGCGCGGGCTGACGAGCTCGCGCGGGGTGAGCTGGATGGTGCAGTTCTCGCACTGGTCGCCGCGTGCGCGCTCGTAGCCGCAATTGGGGCAGGTCCCCTCGATGTAGCGGTCGGGCAGGAAGCGGCCGTCGGCCTTCGAGTAGATCTGCTGCTCGGCGACGGGCTCGATATAGCCGTTCTCGAACAGCCGCACGGCGAAATGCTGGGTCAGGTCGCGGTTGCGTGCGCTCGAGGAGCGACCGAAATGATCGAAGGAGAGCCCGAAGCCCTCGGCGAGCCCCTTTTGCACCTCGTGCAACTCGGCGCAATATTCCGCAACGGGCTGGCCGGCCTTCGCGGCGGCGAGCTCGGCGGGGGTGCCGTGCTCGTCCGTGGCGCAGATGAACATCACCTCGAAGCCGCGCCCGCGCATGTAGCGCGCATAGGCGTCGGCCGGCAGCTGCGAGCCGACGAGATTGCCAAGATGCTTGACCCCGTTGATGTAGGGGAGTGCCGAGGTGACGAGAATGCGCGCCATGAGCCTGCCTTGCCGGTGTTTGCGCCGGTGTAGCGCAGCGGCGGAGCGAGGGCCAGAGCGCCGGCGCGGCGCGCTTCGGGTGCCGCGGCGCGACAGCCGGCGGCGATCCGCTGTCGGCAGGGCGGCGCCGCCGCGCGATCGGCGGATCGGCAGTGCGGCGCGTAAAGCCGCGCACGGCGCGCACGGTCGCTGACGGCCGGCGCATCGTGGCGTAGGCGGGTGTTACGGGGCCGATCCGGCTTCGCGACTCAGATCAAGGAGTGTCACGATGAAAAAGCTGGCAATCACCACGAGCGCTCTGGCGATGATGATGTCCTCCGCGGCCGTCGCCGACATGCATGACGACGCGGACGCCGCGGGTCCCTGGACCATGGAGGAGTTCATGATGGAGTTTCCCGAGGTGACGCCCGAAGAGTTCGAGCAGATCGACCAGGACGGCACCGGCATGATCACCGAGGAAGAGCTCGAGGCGGCGATCGAGGCCGGGATCGTCGACGATCCCGACGCGATGTAACCCCCGCGGCGGCGGCGGGCCCGCCCGCACGGCGGCCCGTCCGTCGCCGGTTGCGGTATCGGCGCATCACATCGCGCCGGTACCGCGCCGGCATCCCGCTCGAGACTTGCCGCCGGCGGCGCAACGGCTAGTGTGACCCGCAGATCAGGCGGGGGCGGCATGAAACAGATACCCTTGGGGCGGACCGGGCTGACCGTGTCGGAGCTGTGTCTCGGCAGCATGACCTGGGGCAGCCAGAACACCGAGGCCGAGGGCCATGCCCAGCTCGACCGGGCGCTCGACCGCGGCATCAATTTCATCGATACCGCAGAGATGTATCCGACCCCGCCGCGCGCGGAGACCGCCGGGCGCACCGAGGAGGTCATCGGAAGCTGGCTCTCCCGCAGCGGACGGCGCGACGAGGTCGTGCTCGCCAGCAAGATCACCGGCGCCGGCAGCGCCGCGATCGCGGACGGGGCGGAGATCTCGCCCGAACGGCTGGTTCAGGCCGTGGACGCCTCGCTGCGCCGGCTACGCACCGATGTCATCGATCTCTACCAGCTTCACTGGCCCAATCGCGGCTCCTATCATTTCCGCCAGTACTGGAGCTATGATCCCTCCGGCCAGGACCGCGCCGCCACCGTGACGCACATGATGGAGGTACTCGAGACGGTGCAGAGCCTGATCGAGGCGGGCAAGCTGCGCCATTTCGGGCTCTCCAACGAGACGGCCTGGGGCACGGCGATGTGGCTGCGCCTCGCCGAGGAGAACGGGCTGCCGCGCGCGCAGTCGATCCAGAACGAGTATTCGCTGCTCTGCCGGCAGTTCGATACCGATCTTGGCGAGCTCAGCGTCAACGAGGATGTGCCGCTTCTGGGCTATTCACCGCTCGCCGCGGGGCTGTTGTCGGGCAAGTATGCCGGTGATGTCACCCCCGAGGGCACGCGCCGGGCGGTGAACGCGACGCTGGGCGGGCGCATCACGCCGCAGGTCTTCGAGGCTGTGGCCGGTTACATGCGCGTCGCGGCGCGTCACGGGCTCGATCCGTGCCGCATGGCGATCGCCTGGGCGCGCAGCCGTCCCTTCCGCAACATACCGATCATCGGCGCCACGAACCTCGAGCAGCTCGACAACGACATTGCCGGTGCCGAGCTCGAACTGTCGCCCGAGGCGCTCGAGGATATCGCGGCGGTGCATCGCGCGCTGCCGATGCCGTACTGACGCGCGCGGGCCGTCACAGGAAGGGCGAGCCGCCATGCATCGGCGCGGTGTGGCGCGGGATCGCGCGGTCGGCCGGGATCGCGGCGCCGCGCCCGGCGCGCATCTCGCGGCGCTGCATCGCGATGGTGATCACCGCGATGACGAGCGGGATCGTCAGCAGGAAGAAGGTGCGCCCGCCGAAGGCCGGCAGTTGCCCCGACGAGAGCACATCGCCGAGGCCGGTGCCCACCGCCGTGAAGACGAAGGCGCTCGGCAGGATGCCGATCGCGGTTGTGAAGACGAAATTTCCGAGCTTCGCCCCGAGCAGCGCGGGCAGCGCGTTGCTGACCACGAAGGGAACCGGTGGCAGCAGTCGCAGCAGGAACAGCGCGCGCAGCTCGTTGTCGCGGAACCCGGCGCAGACCCGCCCGATCAGCCCGTGGCCCATGCGGTCGCGGTAGCGCGCGAGCAGGCTCTCGCCGAAGCCGCCCCGCACCGCCAGAAACAGGATCGTGGCCCCGATCGTCGCCGCGACGGCGGCGATCAGCGTGCCGAAGATCAGCCCGAAAAGGTAGCCCGAGAGCAGCTTGAGCACGATCACCCCGGGCAGCGAGATCGCCGCGATGGTCACGAAGGCGGCGAAGAACACTGCCATCGTCAGCAGCGGGTTCGCCTCGCGCCACTCCATCAGCGCGGCGTGATGGGCCGTGAGCGCATCGGGGGCGATACTGTCGCGCAGGGCGATGGCGAGCGCCGCGATGGCCAGCACCGCGGCGATCCGCAACCAGCGCCCGCGCCGCCGGGCGGCCGCCGGCGGCGCGGCCGGCGATTCGGGCTGGGTCGTCGTTGTCATGCGCGGCCTCGTCGGATCGCGGCCATCGCGCGATGGCCGTCAGGCCAGTGTAACATGCCCTGCCGCGCAGGCCAGAGGCGCCGCGCCGATGAGCGCCACGGCGCCGGTCAAGGGATGCGGCGAAACTCCGAGCGGGTTCCGGAATTGTCGAAGAAGGGCACCCCGTCCGCCCCGCCGTCGCGCAACCGCGCGGCGAGTTCGGCGAGCACCACTTCGGTGATGAAGGGCAGGTCGAGCCGCGGCGCCGCGTCGAGCGGGATCCATTGCAGATTGGCGAGCTCGGGCTGGGCATGGCGGAAATCGTCCGGGTCGCCCGCGAGCGCCTCGGCGCGGGCCAGGAAGAAGCGCGCATCGAAGCGGCGCGGGCGCCCGGGCGGGGTGATCGCGCGAAACACATAGTTCAGGTGCTGCGCGGCGGGCAGCATGCCGCGCGCCGCGAAACCGGCCCAGGCCTCGGGCGGCGGGGCGGGCCAGCGCCCCGGTGCGGCGAGCATCAGCCCCGTCTCCTCCCAGAGTTCGCGGATCGCTGCAGCGGCCAGGGCCTGCGGGGAGAGCGGGCCGTCCGCCAGCCGCGTCGCGCAGCCCGGCGCGAGCGGCCCTGCGAGCGCGACCTCGGCGTCCCCGGGATCCACCGCGCCGCCGGGAAACACGAACTTCGACGGCATGAAGGCCGCCCTGGTGCCGCGCTGGCCCATGAGCACGCGCGGGTCGGTTCCGGCGTCGCGCACGAGGATGGTGGTGGCGGCATCGCGGATCGGGGCGGTGTCCTGCATCGGCTCGGCTTTCACGGTGGCGCGGGCAAGGGCCGCAGCGGTCACTCGGTTTCGTCGTGCATCCACAAGAGCGCGTCGCGCTCGGCGGCGTGAAAGCGCGCGGCCTCGGGGCCGCTTTCGGGTCCGTCATATCGCCCGAGCGCATGCGCGGTCGCAAAGAAACCCGGCGCCGGCAGCCCTCCGCGCGCCTGCGAGACCACGACGGCGGCGCGCAGCGGCCGGCTGGCGGCGGCATCCTCGGCCATCAGCGCCTCGAGTGCCTCGGCGAGCTGGCGAATGCGTTGCGGCGGGGCAATGGCGAGTTCTGCGGCCAGGGCGGCATAGGTGACCGTCTCGCGCCGCGCCGCCCGTGCCGCAAGCGCCGCCGGAAGCCGTGCGCGCCAGGCGCTCATCGCACCGCGGCGCCGCGCATTCTCAACCCTCCTCCGCGCCGTTCTGATCGGCGATGCGCGCCACCGAGACGACCTCCTCGCCCTCGCCCGTGGTGAAGACACGCACGCCCCCGGCGCTGCGCGAGCGGAAGGAAATCCCCTCGACCGGGCAGCGGATCGACTGGCCCGTGGAGGTGGCGAGCATGATCTGATCGGTCGGATCGACGGGGAAGGCGGCGATGATGGTGCCGGTCTCGCGGCCGCGCTTGTCCGACAGGTCCATCGCCTTGACACCCTGGCCGCCGCGTCCGCGCACCGGGTAGTCATGCGCGGAGGTCGTCTTGCCGAGGCCGCGCGTGGTGATCGTCAGGATCAGATCCTCGGCCGCCGACATCTCGGCGTAGCGCTCGGTCGAGAGCTGGCCGGCCTCGGCGCTGTCGTCTTCGTCCTCCGGGACGTCGTCGAGGGCGCCCTCGACGGCGCGCCGCTGCTTGAGGAAGGCGGCGCGCTCGGGCGGGCTGGCCTCGAAATGGTGGATCACGGCCATGGAGACGACGCGGTCCGCGCCCACGAGCCGGATCCCGCGCACCCCGGTCGATTCGCGGCCCTTGAAGATGCGCACATCGCCGACGGGAAAGCGGATCGCCCGGCCCTCGGCGGTCACCAGCAGCACGTCGTGACCGGCGTCGCAGATGCGCGCATTGACGAGGCTCACCCCCTCGGGCAGGCGCATCGCGATCTTGCCGTTGGATTTCACGTTGGTGAAGTCCGAGAGCTGGTTGCGCCGCACATTGCCCGCCGATGTGGCGAACACGACCTGAAGATTCTCCCATTCGGTCTCGGGCTTGTCCACGGGCATGATCGCGGCGATCGACTCGCCGGCATTGATCGGCAGGATGTTGACGATCGCCTTGCCGCGCGCGTTGCGCCCGCCCTGCGGCAGCCGCCAGGTCTTGAGCTTGTAGACCATCCCGTCCGTGGAGAAGAACAGAAGCGGCGTGTGGGTGTTGGCCACGAACAGCGTGGTGACGACATCGTCATCCTTGGTTGCCATGCCCGCGAGGCCCTTGCCGCCGCGCTTCTGGGCGCGGTACTCGGCAAGCGGGGTGCGCTTGATGTAGCCGCCGGCCGTCACCGTGACGACCATGTCCTCGCGCTCGATGAGGTCCTCGTCCTCTGTGTCGCCCTCCCAGGCGGCGATCTCGGTGCGCCGGGGCACGGCGTAGAGCTCGCGCACCTCGCGCAGCTCGTCCGAGATGATCTCCATCACCCGTTCGCGCGAACGCAGGATGGCGAGATAGTCGCGGATCTTGCCGGCGAGATCGGCGAGCTCGTCGGTGACCTCCTTGACCCCCATCGCGGTGAGCCGCTGCAGCCGCAGATCGAGGATCGCGCGGGCCTGCACCTCGGAGAGGTTGTAGCTGCCGTCATCGTTGATGGTGTGGGTCGGGTCGTCGATGAGGCGGATATACTCGGCGATGTCGGCCGCCGGCCAGCGCCGCTCCATCAGCCGCGTGCGCGCCTCGGCCGGGTCGGCGGAGCTGCGGATCGTGGCCACGACCTCGTCCACGTTCGAGACAGCCACGGCGAGTCCGCACAGCACATGGCTGCGCTCGCGCGCCTTGCGCAGCTCATGCGCCGTGCGCCGGGCCACGACCTCCTCGCGGAAGGTGACGAAATGCGCGAGGAAATCGCGCAGGGTGAGCTGCTCGGGTCGGCCGCCATTGAGCGCGAGCATGTTGCAGCCGAAGCTCGTCTGCATCGGCGTGAAGCGGTAGAGCTGGTTGAGCACCACGTCGGGCGTGGCGTCGCGCTTGAGCTCGACGACGACGCGCACGCCGGTGCGGTCGGATTCGTCCTGAACATGCGCGATGCCCTCGATCTTCTTGTCGCGCGCGGCCTCGGCGATGCGCTCGACCATCGTGGACTTGTTGACCTGAAAGGGAATGTCGTCGATGACGATGCTGTGGCGGTCCCTGCGCGGCTCCTCGATATGGGTGCGCGCGCGCACCACCACCGAGCCGCGCCCCTCGCGATACGCCTTGCGCGCGCCCGACCGGCCCATGATCATGCCGCCCGTCGGAAAATCCGGCGCCGGGATGTATTGCATCAGGTCCTCTGACGACAGCGTCGCATCCTCGATCAGCGCGAGCGTGGCGTCGATGACCTCACCGAGATTGTGCGGCGGGATGTTCGTGGCCATGCCCACCGCGATGCCGCCGGCGCCGTTGACGAGCATGTTGGGAAACCGCGCCGGCAGCACGCTCGGCTCGCGGTCCTGGCCGTCGTAATTGTCCTGGAAATCGACGGTTTCCTTGCCGATATCGGCCAGAAGCGCCTGCGCCGGGCGGTCCATGCGTACCTCGGTGTAACGCATCGCCGCGGCGTTGTCGCCGTCCATGGAGCCGAAATTCCCCTGCCCGTCCAGCAGCTTGAGCGACATGGAGAACCACTGCGCCAGCCGCACCAGGGCGTCGTACACGGCCGAGTCGCCATGCGGGTGATACTTGCCGATCACATCGCCCACGACGCGCGCGGATTTGCGGTAGGGCTTGTCGTGGGTGAAGCCATTCTGGTGCATCGAGAACAGGATGCGCCGATGCACCGGCTTGAGCCCGTCGCGCAGGTCCGGGATCGCGCGCGAGACGATCACGCTCATTGCGTAATCGAGATAGGAGGCGCGCATCTCGTCGGCGATCGAGACTGTCGGTCCGCTCGGCGCGGCGGATTCCTCCGCGTCGTCAGGTGGTTGGGGGGTGTCGCTCACGGCTGCTCGCTTTGATGTGATGGCTGCCAGATTTGGTTGGCCGCACTATAGCGGAACCGCGATGCGGGGTGCAATGGCCGCCGCCGCAGCGGCCCGGCAGCCGCGCCGCAGGAGTGCCAACAGGCTGGAATTCTTGAAAATTTACCCCCTTGCGGCATGATGGTGAGTCGGGAGCAGCAAGAGGGCGTTCAATGCGCGAGTCGGAAACCGAGCTGATGCTGAAGGGATACGGGCTGACCACCGCCGAGATGGTGTACCGCATGCCGGATTATCAAAGTGTTCTCAATACCTTCGTGTGGCAGGACTACGATCTTGCACCGGATTATCCGCGCCTGTTCGAGTTCATCGAGTTCTGGCAGGAGGAGATCGAGGGGCCGCTGCACACGGTGCGCTTCACGCATCGCAAGATGATCGCGCCGGGCAAATGGCGCAACGTGGTGGGCGAGTTCCCCGTCTGAGCGTCAGCCGGGCAGCCTGGCATAGATGTCGCCCGGCCCGTCATCGGGCGCGAGCCCGTCGAGCCAGCGGCGCACTGCCGCGTCGTCGCGCCAGTCGTCCCAGGCGAAGGCGCCGTCCTCGCCGGTGACGAGGTTGAAGGCATAAGGGCCGAGTGCTGCGATGCGATCGAGCGCGGCGCGGGCGGCGTCGGGCAGGGCGGGCAGGTATTCCACCGCGATGAGCGGCACCGTCCGGCTCAACCCGGCGAGGACCTCCGCCTCGAAACCCTCGACATCGATCTTGATCAGCCGCGGTGTCCCGTGCTCGGCGATCAGCGCATCGAGGGTCGTCACCGCGACCTGCTGCGCCGCGTCCCAGCGCACATGCTCGAAGCCGGGCCGATCCCCCACCGCGTCGGCGAAATCGCTCCGCAGCGACGAGACCGTGGGGTGCCGGCGCGAGACGCTCAGCGCGCCGCGGGTCTCCTTCGGGCCGACCGCGGCCGTCACCAGCGCGACATCGCGCGGCAGGGTGCGGCGCAGGAAACCCGCAAACGGGGCCTGCGGCTCCACCGCCACGACCCGCGCGCCGGCGGCGCGCATCGCGCGGCTGCGATTGCCGACATGGGCGCCGATATCGAAGGCCAGGTCGCCGCGCCCGAGCAGCCCGGCATAGAAGCGCTCCAGCGCGCGCTGGCGGGCGGGACGACCGTAATAGATGGCGAGCGAGCGCGACAGGCCGAGCCCGGAGTCGATGGCGGCGCGCAGCGTCATCCCCACAGCTCCGCCAGCGCCCCTCCGCGCTCGGCGACGCGGTATTCCGCCGTCTCGCCCTCGGCGTCGAAGCGGT
This sequence comes from Paracoccaceae bacterium, assembly GCA_007131685.1. Taxonomy (GTDB): domain Bacteria; phylum Pseudomonadota; class Alphaproteobacteria; order Rhodobacterales; family Rhodobacteraceae; genus Alkalilacustris. Next base: position 10,494 of record SLQD01000071.1, read on the forward strand.
TGCCGACCCACTCACCGGCCGAGTCATAGAAGAGTTCGAGCCCCGCCAGATCGCCCGTCACGGACCAGTGCCGCGCCCGGACCGTCCCCGACTCGGTCGGGTAGTCGGCCATGCCGTTGTCGCGCGCGCCGACCTCGAAGGGCGTGCCGTCCTGCGTGCTCAGCCAGAGCGAGCGGTCGAGGAATTCGGGGGTCCAGTAGGTCGTCGTCGCCAGCGCGCCGCGCACCGTGCCGGAAAACTGCGAGCCCTCGATATCGAGCGCATCGCCCTCGCGCCGGGCGCGGGCGAACTCGGCGCTGCCATTGTCGTTGCACTCGGAGTCGAGCCGCATGAGCCGGCCGTCCTGCCACTGCTCGCGCGTCTCGAGCGTGTAGCGATAGGCCGGTATGCCGAGGACCCGCACCGCGATATCGACATCCACCGCCACCTCGACGCGCCCGTCCGCGCGCGTCACCGTGATGGTCTGCGCGCCGATCTCCGAGCCGCCGCGATAGATGCGGAAGCGCCGGGTGCGGCTGTCGGCCCATGCGCTGCGCGGCACGAGAAGTGCCGCTCCGGCCATGCCGGCCCCGAAAGAAAAACCGCGCCGCGTGATCATCACCCATCCTCCGCAAGGCCGTTCAGCCCGCCGGGAGATGGGGCGACTCCGCGCAAGGGCAAATCGCCGCGGCTCACGGCTGCGCGATCAGCCGCCGAGCACGCGCAGGATCAGCCCGAGCGCGTGATCGCGCGCCGCCCGGCGCACCGCGTCGCGCCCGAGTGCGCCGAAATCCACCGTCCCGGCCGTCGTCTGCCCCGCCTGCGCCAGCGCGAAGCAGACCCGGCCCTCGGGCTTCTCGGCGCTGCCGCCGCCCGGCCCGGCGATCCCGGTGACCGCCACGGCGATATCGGCATGCGCCCGTGCCCGTGCCCCGTCCGCCATGGCCCGCGCGACCTCTTCGGAGACGGCGCCATGCGCGGCGATGAGGGCCGGGTCGACACCGAGGAGCGCCTGCTTGGCGGCGTCGGCATAGGTGACGAATCCCGCGTCGAAGATCTCCGAGGAGCCCGGCACATCGGTGAGCGCGGCGGCGATCATGCCCCCGGTGCAGCTCTCGGCGCAGGTGATCCGCAGACCGGCGGCGCGGGCCCGCGCAAGGATCGCGGCGGCGCTCACAGTCCCAGCGCCGCGTGGAACACGACCGCCGCCACCGCCACGACCAGCCCGGCCAGCGCCCCGGCGATGATGTCGTCGAGCATCACGCCAAAGGGGGTGTGCAGCCCGTCGGCCCAGCCCACCGGGCCGGGCTTGAGGATATCGAAGGCCCGGAACGCCACGAAAGCCGTCACCCAGCCCGGCCAGAGCGCCAGCATGTCGACCCCCTGCATCGCCGCCCCGAGCGAGACCGGCCACAGCGCCAGCCACATTCCCGCGACCTCGTCGATGACGATCTCGGACAGGTCCGGGTCGTCGAGCCCGCGCGTGACCTGCGCCGTGACCCACCAGCCGAGCGCCGTCACCGCTAGGGTCGCCAGAGCCAGCGCCGCGAAGCCGCCGGCCAGATGCACGAGATACGCGGCGGGCAGCGCCGCGATCGAGCCCCAGGTGCCAGGGCCCGGGCGCAGCAACCCGGCGCCGAAGAAGGTCGCCAGAAGCCGCGCGGCGGTCACGGCGTCACCAGTGTTGCCGTGGCCATCGCCGCGATCCCCTCGCCGCGGCCGGTGAAGCCCAGCCCCTCGGAGGTGGTGGCCTTGACGTTGACGCGCGTCGCCTCGAGGCCGGTGATCGCGGCGATGGCGGCGCGCATCGCGGCCGCGTGCGGGCCGATCTTCGGCTGTTCGCAGATCAGCGTGACATCGAGATTGCCCATCCTGAAGCCCCGCGCGGCCGCCCGCGCGCAGGCATGCTCGAGGAAGACGCGGCTCGCCGTGCCCTTCCATTGCGGATCGCTGGGCGGGAAATGCACCCCGATATCGCCCTCGCCGAGCGCACCGTAGATCGCGTCGCACAGCGCATGAAGGCCCACATCGGCATCCGAATGGCCCGCGAGCGCGCGCTCATGCGCGATCTCGACCCCGCACAGCACGACACGGTCGCCGGCGGTGAAGCGATGCACGTCGAAACCGTTGCCGGTGCGCAGATCCATCGCCCCGCTCCCGTTCGCGCCGGACTGGCGCAGGATCCGCTCCGCGCGCGCGAAATCGGCCGGCCAGGTCAGCTTGATGTTGTCTTCCTCGCCCTCGACGATGGCGACGTCAAGCCCGGCCGCGCGCGCCACCTCGACATCGTCGGCCGCGCCGCCGGGATGCGCGCGGTGGGCCAGCAGGATCGGCTCGAAGGCGAAACCCTGCGGGGTCTGGGCGCGGTACAGGCCCTCGCGTTCGACGCTTCGCCGCACCCGCCCGGCGCGGCCGAGCCACAGCGCCTCGGCCACCGGCAGCGCCGGGGCGGCGCCGGTCGCGGTGTCGAGCGCGGCGCGCACCCGTGCGATCAGCGCCGGGCTCACGAGCGGGCGCGCCCCGTCATGGATGAGCACCTTCGCGACATCGCCGCCCGCGAGCGCCTCGAGCGCGTTGCGCACCGAGCTGTCGCGGCTCACCCCGCCGGGGACCGTCTCGAAGCCGTCGCCGAGGGCGGCGGCGCGCGGCATGTCGTCGGGGTGCAGCACCAGCAGGATGCGCCCGACCCCCGCGGCGCGAAAGGCGTCGAGCGCATGGGCGAGCGCCGGCCGGCCGGCCAGCGGGCGCCATTGCTTGGCCTCGCCCCCGCCCGCGCGCAGGCCGCGCCCGGCGGCGACAATGACGGCGGCGGTGGTCATGCGGTGGCTCCCTTCGCGACGCGATCCTGTCTAGACCGGTCGCGCGGCGGTGACAATCTGCGTCAGGGACGGCCAGGTCTGCCCAAAATATGTGCAAATGCCATCCGGTGCGGCGCGCCCCCGCCCGGCGGGCGCCTCCGCCGTTGCTTCGCGGGCGCTGCCGGTTATATCTCGTGGGCAAACGCACAAGGATTGGGCAAATTGGCAGGCGCGCTTGCAGAACTCGGCTTGGCGATGCCCGTCGCCCTCGCGCCGATGGCCGGGATCACCGATCTGCCGTATCGGCGCGTCGTGGCCGGTTTCGGCGCCGGGCTCGTGGTTTCGGGGATGGTGGCGAGCCGCGAGATGGTCGTGGCGCGCGGAGATGCGCGGGCGCGTGCCGAGCTGGGCCTCGGGGAGCAGTGCAGCGCCGTGCAGCTCGCCGGGCGCGAGCCGCACTGGATGGCCGAGGCGGCGCGTCTCGTCGAGGCCGGCGGCGCTCGCCTCATCGACATCAATTTCGGATGCCCGGCCAAGAAGGTCACCGGCGGGCAATCGGGGGCGGCCCTGATGCGCGAGCCCGACCGCGCGCTGCGCCTCGTCGAGGCGGTGGTGGGCGCGGTCCGGGTGCCCGTGACGCTCAAGATGCGGCTCGGATGGGATCATGACAGCCTCAACGCTCCGCAGATCGCCCGCCGCGCCGAAGCCGCCGGGGTCCGCATGGTCACGATCCATGGCCGCACCCGCAACCAGCTCTATACCGGCCGCGCCGACTGGGCCGCGATCCGGCGCGTGCGCGATGCGGTCACGATCCCAGTGCTGGCCAATGGCGATATCGTGGATGCGGCCAGCGCCCGCGCGGCGCTCGATGCGTCGGGCGCCGATGGCGTGATGGTGGGGCGCGGGGCGCAGGGGATGCCCTGGCGGCTGGCGCAGATCGCGGCGCAGTTGGGCGGGACGCGCGCGCCCGCGGCGCCGCGCGGGGCGGCGCTGGCCGATCTCGTCGCGCGCCATTACGAGGCGATGCTCGATTTTCATGGCCGCGACACCGGGCTGCGCGCGGCGCGCAAGCATCTGGGCTGGTATCTCGACGCGGCGGGAGCACCTGCGGATCTGCGCCGGGCTGTGGTGACCGCGCGCGCGCCGATCGAGGTGCTGCGCCTTCTGCGCGCTGCGCTGGAGCCGCTGCGCGACCCGGCGCGCGAGGCCGCGGCATGACGCTGCCCTCCGCCGAGACGATCTGGACCTCGCTGCCGGTGCCGGCGCTCCTGATCGATGCGCAGGACCGTATCGCCGAGGCCAATCCGGCGGCGGAGCTGTTCTTCAACCTGCCCGCGCGCAGCCTCGCGGGCGCGGCGCTCGCGCAGCGGCTGCCGGTCGATGCCGCGCTCGACGAGGCGCTCGCACGGGTGCGGCGCAACCTCGCGGCGCTGTTCATCAACGATGTCGATATCGGCGGCGAGGGCCGCTCCGCCGTGCAGGCTAACATCCAGATCGCGCCGCTTGGCGATGCGCCCGACATGCTGGTGCTGCTGATTGCGCCGCGCGAGATCGCCGAGCGCATGGGCCGGGCGCTGTCGGTCAAGGCGGCGGCGAAATCGGCGGTGGGCATGGCGCAGATGCTCGCCCACGAAATCAAGAACCCGCTCGCCGGCATCACCGGCGCGGCGCAGCTTCTGTCGATGTCGCTCGAGGCCAATGACCGCGAGATGACCGATCTGATCGTGGCCGAGACGCGGCGGGTGCTCTCGCTGCTCGAGCAGGTCGAGCAGTTCGGCGATCAGCGCCCGCCGGCCTGCGCGCCGGTGAACCTGCATGACATGCTCGAGCGCGCGCGCAAGACCGCCGCGATCGGCGTGGCCGCGCAGATGCGCTTCGTCGAGGACTACGACCCGTCGCTGCCGCTCGCCTGGGCCGATGCCGATCAGCTTCAGCAGGTGTTTCTCAACCTTCTCAAGAATGCCGCCGAGGCCGCCGGGCCGGACGGCGGCACGATCCGGCTTCGCAGCTTCTATGATCACGGCCTGCGCGTGCGCGCGCGCGACGGGCGGCCGCGTGCGCTTCCGCTGAGCGTGGAGGTCATCGATGACGGGCCCGGCCTGCCGCCGGCGATCGCGGAGCAGGTCTTCGACCCCTTCGTGAGCGGGCGCGAGAACGGCACCGGGCTGGGGCTCGCGCTCGTATCCAAGATCGTTTCGGACCACGAGGGCTGGATCGCCGTCGAATCGGCGCCGGGGCGGACGGTGTTTCGCGTCTCGCTGCCGCAGGCGCCGCACAATTCGGAGGCAGGCTAGATGGATGGCACGGTTCTGGTCGCGGATGACGACCGCACGATCCGCACGGTTCTCACCCAGGCGCTCACCCGCGCGGGCTGCAAGGTCCATGCGACGGCATCGCTGACGACGCTGATGCGCTGGGTCGGCGAAGGCAAGGGCGATCTGGTGATCTCGGACGTCATCATGCCCGAGGGCAACGGGCTCGAGATGCTGCCGCGCATCGCCGAGGAACGGCCGGGCCTGCCGGTGATCGTGATCTCGGCGCAGAACACCATCACCACGGCGATACAGGCCGCCGAGGCGGAGGCCTGGGATTACCTGCCCAAGCCCTTCGACCTGCCCGATCTTATGAAGCGCGCCGCCAAGGCGCTGTCGCGCAAGCGCGTTGCCGCCCCCGCGCCCGAGAGCGGCCCGCAGGCGCATGACGATCACCTCCCGCTCGTGGGGCGCACGGCGGCGATGCAGGAGCTCTACCGGCTCGTCGCGCGGGTGATGAACACCGATATCCCGGTGCTGGTGAGTGGCGAGTCGGGTTCGGGCAAGTCGCTGATCGCACGCGCGATTCACGACTTCTCCGACCGTCGCGACCGGCCCTTCCTGATCGGGCACACGGGCGATCTCGAGGATCCTGCGGCGATGCGCGCGCTGATCGGGCGGGCGGCCGGCGGCACGCTGCTGCTCGACGAGATCGCCGATTGCGACGCGCCGACCCAGGCGCGGCTGGTGCGGATGCTCGATGCGCTCGACGAGGGCGGGCCGCGTGTCATGGCGACCAGCCACAAGGATCTGCTGGCGCAGATGGAGGCCGGCGATTTCCGCCAGGATCTCTATTATCGGGTCGCGGGGGTGACGATCGCCGTGCCGGCCCTGCGCGAGCGCATCGACGACATCCCGCTTCTGGCGGAGCACTTCCTTGCCCGTGCCGCGCGCGACGGCGCGACGCCGCGGGTGCTGTCGGAGGAGGCGCTCGAACTCGTGCGCGGCTACAGCTGGCCCGGCAATGTCCGCCAGCTCGAGAATGTCGTGCGCCGGCTCGCGGCGACCGGGGCGGAGCCGCAGATCGCCGCCGCCGAACTGCAGGCCGCGCTCGGCAACCAGCCCGCCGCCGAACCGCTGCGCGAGGCCGGCGACGGCGACAAGCTCTCCGCCTCCGTGGCGCGGCATCTGCGGCGCTATTTCGACCTGCATGGCGGCACGCTGCCGCCGCCGGGGCTCTATCAGCGCATCATGCGCGAGGTGGAGGCGCCGCTGCTGGAGATCGCGCTCGAGGCGACCTCGGGCAACCAGGCGCGCTGCGCCGAACTGCTCGGCATCAACCGCAATACGCTTCGCAAGAAGATCACGGATCTTGATATTCGCGTGACACGCCGCCGCAAGTTGATGTAACAGGGCAACAATGGCGTGACCCGGATGCGCCAGCTTGGGTAAGACGGGCGGCGGGCCGCAGCGGCGGCCGGGACGGGAAGATTGCGAGCGGCGAAGAAGAGCGCGACCTGGCACCGGCTGCACCGGCTGCGCCGCCAGAAGCGGGTGCAGAACGCGGCGACGCTCGGGCTCGTGCTGCTCGGGCCGGTGCTCGCGGCGGCGACCTTCCTCGCGCTCGGCCCGCTGAGCGCGGGTTTCGACACGCCGGCGCTGCGGCTCGTCCTGCTTGCGGATCTCGTCTATGTGCTGCTGATCGCGGCGCTCGTGCTGATGCGGGTGGCGCGCATGATCGCGGCGCGGCGCGCCCAGTCGGCGGGGTCGCGGCTGCATCTGCGGCTCACCGGCGTGTTCGCGCTCGTCGCGCTGGCGCCCACGGTGCTGGTGGCGCTGTTTGCGGGCGTGACGATCAATGTCGGCATGGAGGGCTGGTTCTCGGACCGGGTGCGGCAGGTGGTGAGCAATTCGCAGGCCGCCGCCGAGGCCTACGAGGCCGAGCACGAGCGCGACCTGATCGAGGATGCCGAGGCGCTCGCCGGTTATCTCGGCCTCGCGCGCGAGCAGAGCTTCTTCATCGATGACGGCGAGCTGCGCCAGCTGCTCAGCCAGGCGCAGGCGCAGATCCAGCGCGGCCTGCGCGAGGCCTATGTCATCGATACCGACGGCGAGATCCGCGCGCGCGGCGAGCGCTCCTACCTGTTCGATTTCGACGCGCCCGGTCTCGACGCCATCGAGCGCGCGATGCAGGGCGAGACCGTCATCATCAAGGATCTCGCCCATGACGAGTTCCGCGCGCTGGTGAACCTGCCCACCTATGCCGACAGGCTGCTCTATGTCTCGCGCGCCGTCGATGGCGACGTGCTCAGCCTGCTCGACGAGACCCAGGAGACGGTGCGCCTCTATCAGCAGCTCGAACGCGATCGTGGGCGGCTGCTGTTCGAGTTCGGGCTGCTCTATCTGGGCATCGCGCTCACGCTGGTGCTCGCGGCGGTGTGGCTGGGGCTGTGGCTCGCCGAGCGGTTGTCGCGGCCCGTCGGACGGCTCGCCGCGGCGGCCGAGCGCGTCGGGCAGGGCGACATGGACGTGCAGGTGCGCGAGGAGCGCGGCGACGACGAGATCGCCACGCTCGGGCGCGTCTTCAACCAGATGACCCGCCAGCTCAAGGGCCAGCGCGAGGCGCTTCTGGAAAACAACCGCCAGACCGAGGAGCGCCGGCGGCTCTTCGACTCCGTGCTCGCCTCGATCACGGCGGGGGTGATCGGGCTCGACGAGAACGGGCGGCTGGAGTTCGTCAACCGCGCCGGCGAGCGGCTGCTCGACATCAATGCGCGGCAGGTGCACGGGCTCGCGCTCGGCGCCGCGGTGCCGGAATTCGCACCGCTGCTGCAGCGCCAGCGCCACGGCGCCGTCGCCGGCGAGGAGATCCGCATCAGCCGCGGCGGCCGGCTCGAGAACCTGCTCGTGCGCATGGCGGTGCGCCGCTCCGAGGCGGGGCGGGTCGAGGGCTACGTGATCGCCTTCGACGACGTCACCGAGCTGGTGAGCGCCCAGCGCATGGCCGCCTGGGGCGATGTCGCCCGTCGCATCGCCCACGAGATCAAGAACCCGCTCACCCCGATCCAGCTTTCCGCCGAGCGCATCAAGCGCAAGTTCCGCCGCCACCTCTCCGAGGAGGACGCCGCCACGCTCGAGGACTACACCGACGTGATCGTGCGCCAGACCACCGACCTGCGCCGCATCGTGGACGAGTTCTCGCGCTTTGCGCGCATGCCCGAGCCCGACCGGCGCCGTCACGACATCGTCAAGCTCGTGCGCGACGCCGTGCTGCTTCAGGAGAGCGCCGCGCCGCATGTGCGCTTCGAGCGCGCGCTGCCCGATGCGGCGATCACGCTCGAGGTGGATGCCACGATGATGTCGCAGGCCTTCACCAACCTGGTCAAGAACGCCGTCGAGGCCACCGAGAGCCGCCGCGCGGCCGGCGCGCCCGAGGACTACGCGCCCGAGGTGGGCGTCACGCTCGAGCGCGATCCGGCCGGGGTCAGCGTGCGCGTGGCCGATAACGGCATCGGGCTTCCGGAGGACCGTGCGCGGCTGCTCGAGCCCTATGTGACGACGCGCGAGAAGGGCACCGGGCTCGGCCTCGCGATCGTCAAGAAGATCATCGAGGAGCATGGCGGCACGCTGGAGCTGCGCGACGCGCCGCCTGCGGGCGGCGGGGAGGATGCCGACGCGGGCGCCGGGGCGCCGGCGGGCGCGCTGATCATCGTGCGGCTGCCGCTTCTCGGGGCGCAGGGCGAGGACGAACCGGCGCCCGCGGCGCAGGAGACAGTGAAGAGTGAGGCCTGACATGAGCGACATCCTGATTGTCGACGACGAGCGCGATATCCGCGAGCTGATCTCCGACATCCTCGGCGACGAGGGCTTCGCCACCCGCGTCGCGGCCGATTCGGACGCCTGCATGGCCGCCATCAACAGCGAGCCCCCGGCGCTGGTGATCCTCGATATCTGGCTCAAGGACAGCCGGATGGACGGCATCGACATCCTGATGGCGATCAAGCGCGACAATCCCGGGATACCGGTCGTCATCATCTCCGGCCACGGCAACGTCGAGATCGCCGTCGCGGCGATCAAGCAGGGCGCCTATGATTTCATCGAGAAGCCCTTCAACATCGACCAGCTCATGGTTGTGATCCGCCGCGCAATGGAGGCCTCGAAGCTGCGCCGCGAGAACCAGGAGCTGCGCAAGCGCGACGTCGCCGCCTACGAGATGGTCGGCAGCTCCGCCCCGTTCCGCGCGCTCAAGGCGCAGCTCGACAAGCTGGCGCGCTCCAATGCGCGGCTGATGCTGACCGGGCCGGCCGGGGCGGGCAAGGAGGTTGCGGCGCGCTACGTGCACGCCAACTCCGCGCGCGCCGAGGGGCCCTTCGTCTCGGTCAGCGCGGCCGCCATCGAGCCCGAGCGCATGGAGGAGGTGCTGTTCGGCCGCGAGAGCGTCGAGCGCGGCCACGAGCCCGGTCTGCTCGAGCAGGCGCATGGCGGGGTGGTCTATCTCGACGAGGTCGCCGACATGCCGCTCGGAACCCAGTCGAAGATCCTGCGCGTGCTCATCGAGCAGCAATTCACCCGCGCCGGCGGCGTGGACAAGGTGCGCGTCGATCTGCGGGTGATCTCCTCGACGACGCGCGACCTCAAGGCCGAGATCGCCGCGGGCACCTTTCGCCAGGAGCTCTATGACCGGCTCAACGTGGTGCCCATCGCGGTCCCCTCGCTGGCGGAACGGCGCGACGACATCCCCGAGCTCGCCGCCCATTTCATCGACACGCTCAACCGCACCCAGAACCTGCCGCGCCGGCCGCTCTCCGAGGAGGCGCACGCGATCCTGCAGACGATGCGCTGGCCCGGCAATGTGCGCCAGCTGCGCAACGTGATCGAGCGCGCGCTGATCCTCGGCGAGCCGGGCGGTGAGATCACGGCGCGCGAATTGCAGGGCGAGGCCGAGGCGGGCGGCGACGGCACCGGGGTGGTGCTGTCGGGGGCGGTGGCGACGCTGCCGCTGCGCGACGCGCGCGAGCTCTTCGAGCGCGAATACCTGCTTACCCAGATCAACCGGTTCGGCGGCAATATCAGCCGCACGGCGCAGTTCGTGGGCATGGAGCGCTCGGCGCTGCACCGCAAGCTCAAGTCGCTCGGCGTGGTCACCGGCGCGCTCGCCGGGCGCCCGGCCGAGGCCGGCGAGTGAGCGCGTTGACGCCATCGCGCGGTTCTGACACGCACAAGCGCCGGCAGGGGCCGGGGCACGGAGGCGCAACGGAATGCAGGTGATCATCTGCGGGGCGGGCCAGGTCGGCTGGCAGATCGCGCGCCACCTCTCCGGCGAGCGCAACGATGTCACCATCGTCGATTACAACCCGGACCTCGTGCGCCGCGCGACCGATACGCTCGACGTGCAGGGCGTGGTGGGCTTCGCGAGCCACCCGGACGTGCTCGAACAGGCGGGCGCGGCGGATGCCGACATGATCATCGCCGCGACCTACTCGGACGAGGTCAACATGGTGATCTGCGAGGTGGCGCACTCGGTCTTCGACGTGACCCGCAAGATCGCCCGGCTGCGCGCGCAGAGCTACCTGCAACCCGCCTATTCGGACCTCTTCCGCCGCGATCACCTGCCTGTCGATGTCGTCATCAGCCCCGAGCGCGAGGTCGCCGAGGCGGCGCTGCAGCGGCTCATGGTCCCGGCGACATTCGATATCGAGAATTTCCTCGCCGGGCGCGCGCGGCTGCTGGGCATCGCGCTCGAGGAGGACTGCCCGGTCATCGACACGCCGCTGCGCCAGCTCACGGATCTGTTCTCGACGCTGCGCGCGGTGGTGCTCGGGGTGCGCCGCGGCGAGCGACTCTTCGCGCCCGAGGCTGGCGACCAGCTCTTTCCCGGCGACCAGATCTATGTCTTCTCCCATGCCGACGACGTGGACCGCACGCTCGAGATCTTCGGCAAGACCGTGATGCGCCAGGAGCGCGTGGTGATCATCGGCGCGGGCAATGTCGGCCTGTCGGTGGCGCAGACGCTGGAGCGCGCGCCGGGACGGATGCGCGTGCGGGTGATTGAGGCCAACCGCAAGCGCGCCGAGATCGCCGCTGACGCGCTCGAGCGCACCATCGTGCTCAACGGCGACGGGCTCGACATGGAGCTGCTCGAGGAGGCCGGCATCCGCCGCGCCGACGCCGTGCTCGCCGTCACCGACGACGACAAGACCAACATGCTCGCCTCGGTGCGCGCCAAGACGGCGGGCTGCGGGCTGGCCGTGGCGCTGGTGAACGATCCGGGGCTGACGCCGCTGATGGCGCCACTGGGCATCGACGCCTTCATCAATCCGCGCGCCACCACGGTCTCCTCCATCCTGCGCCATGTCCGCCACGGCCGGGTGCGCCAGATCTACACGCTCGGCGATGCGGAGGCCGAGGTGATGGAGGCGCAGGTGCTCTCGACCTCTCCGATCGCGGGGCAGCTGATCCGCGACGTGGATTTTCCCGAGGGCGTGCTGGTGGGCGGACTGCTGCGCGGCGAGGAGCTGTTGCGCCCGCGCGGGCGCACCCGCATAACCGAGGGCGATATCATCGTGCTCTTCGCGCTGTCGGCCGATGTCCCCGAGGTGGAGCGCCTGCTTCAGGTCTCCATCGACTATTTCTGAGATGCACCGGCTGCGCGAGTTGCCGCTTCTGGTGATCCTGGCGGGGATCGCGGCGGTGGCGATGTATGTGCCGGCGCTGCACGCGCTGACCCTGGGCGATCACGCCACCTCGCGGGCCTTCTTCTACAGCGGGTCGCTGCTGCTGATGCTCACGGCGCTGATGGCGCTGGCGACGTCGCGCCGGGCGCGCACCGACCCGGTGCGCGCGCAGGTGCTGGCGCTTCTGGGGGCTTATGTGGTGCTGCCGCTGATGCTCGCCGTGCCGCTGGTGCAGGCGGCGGGGATGCGCTTTCGCGATGCGTGGTTCGAGATGGTCTCGAGTTTCACCACAACCGGCGCGACGCTGCTGTCGGATCCCGGCGCGGTGCCCGATGCGGTGCATCTTTGGCGCGGGCTGGTCGGATGGGCGGGGGGCTTCTTCGTGTTGCTCGCGGTGCTGGCGCTCTTCGCGCCGCGCAATCTCGGCGGCTTCGAGGTCCTGTCGGGGCGGCCCGGGCGCGCGCGC
>SLQD01000239.1 GCA_007131685.1 Paracoccaceae bacterium
CGCCGTCGCCGGCGGTGATGGTGGTTTCGCCGCGCTGGCCCCAGACCCGGTTGTCGCCGTCGCCCACGGTGATGCGGTTGGTGCCGGGGCCGCCGCCATAGATCAGGTTGTCGCCGTCGCCCGCAGTGATGCGCGCATCGCCGGGGCCGCCGCCGATCAGGTTGTCGCCACTGCCGACGGTGATCACGTTGTCTCCCGGCCCGCCCCAGATCTCGTTGTCGCCGTCATCGGCGCGGATGATGTTGCCGCCGCCGCCGCCGAGCACGTAGTTGTCTCCGCCGCCGGCGATGATCAGATCCCCTTTCTCGGTGCCGATGAGCCGGTTGTCGCCGTGGTCGCCGCGGATGACCTCGCCGTCGATCGGGAGTCGGTCGGGCAGGGTGCGGTCGGGGCCGACGAGGCGCGCCCCGAGGATGTCCTCGAGGGTCAGGCTCGAGCCGTCATGGCTGATAATGTTGATTTCACTCGAGAAATAGGTGATGCGCGCGCCGTCGTCGGTGGGGGTGACCTCGAGTTGGTCGATATGGCGCAGCATCGGCAGATCGGTCAGGTCGAGCGTGTCGCGGTCGATGCGGAAGTCGACGATCGTGTCCGGCGCGCTTTCGCCATGGATCACGAAGGTGTCCGCGCCGCTGCCGCTGTGGAAGACGTTCGAGCCGGTGCCGCCGATGAAGATGTTGTCGCCGCCGCCGCCGTGCAGGATGTCGTTGCCGGAGCCAGCCACGATCATGTCGTCACCGCCGGTGCCGACGAGCTCCTCGGTGCCGGGGCCGCCGCGGATCACCTCGCCGAGGCTGTCGATATCGATCTCGAGCCGCGTGACACCCGAGTCGCCCTGCGCCCCCACGAGCACCTGCAGGCTTCCGTCAACCTCCGTTGCGGCGATCGTGTTGATGTTGTGCAGCCCGGTTTCGGGGCCGTCGGGCAGGCTCTGCAGGTGCATCAGCCGACCATCCGGCAGGAGCGTGAACAGGCTCAGCCCGTCATTGCCGCCGCCGGCCACGACGAAGACGTGATCGTCCACCGTCACCGTATCGACGGCCTGGACGTCGGAGAAGCGGCTGTCGCGCGAGTCGAGAAGGTGCTCGGTCGCCTCGAGGCTGCCGTCTTCGCCCACCCGCATCACGGTCAGGGTCGAGCTGCCGCCGGAGGCGAGGATCACCCAGTTCGCGTCATGCGCCTCGAGCCCGACCATGTCGGTGGGCGCGTTGATGCCCAACCCGTCACCGGCGCCGAGGAAGGCCTGTTCGGTGAGCTCGCCGGTGTCTGGGTCGATCCGGTATCGATCGACGCCGTTGGTCTCGCCATTGGCCGCGAGCAGCACCTCTTCGCCACCGACCGTCATCGTGGTCATCGTGACGATCTGACCGGCATCCTCGAGGACGGTGCCGCCGGTGAACCCGCCGCTGCCGTCCGGGATATACAGATGGATTGCATCGGCATCCGAATCGGTGAGATAGATCATGCCGCTCTCGGCGCTTTCGGTGATGGCGCTGACGGTGCCCGCACCCTCCGCGATGTCGCCGGTGCGGATCATGTCACCGTAGTCGCCGTCCTCCCCGATCGCGTAACCGGCAAGGTCGCTCTTGCCGTCGCCGCCGAAGACGAGCTTCGGCGTGCCGCCGTTCTCCAGCATCGTTATCCCGCCGTTAACTATCGGCGACGCATGGTCGGGGAAATGAACCGAATCGATGTGCTCGACCGAGCCGTCGCTGCCCAGCCGGTAGGAGGCGAGCCCGCCATTGCTCCCCGTCGTCGTGTGAAGGATCACATCGCCATTCGCGAGCGTTTGAATGGCCAGATCCGTCACCCCGATATCCAGCGGGGCGTCACCCGTCTCCAGAATGTCCACAGGCCGCATATGAACCATGCCCGCACCCTTCACCCGATCGTTCCACCAACCGGGAATCTCGGCGCGCGGAGTCACCAAAAGGTTTCCGTCCACGGCGCGGGGCGGCTCTATTCATGCAAAAGTTTCGTCGAATGCGACAGGGCCTTGCCGGATCACCCTCGGCAAAGGCGATCGAGCGCGTCGAGTTTCGCGAGCAGGGGCCGCAGCTGATCCACGGGCAGCATCGTTGCCGCATCGCTCGGGGCGCGGTCGGGCTCCTCGTGGGTTTCGATGAAGACGGCATCCACGCCGACCGCGCAGGCCGCGCGCGCCAGCACCGGGACGAATTCGCGCTGCCCGCCGCTCGCGGTACCGAGCCCGCCGGGCTGCTGAACCGAATGCGTCGCGTCGAACACGACCGGGTAGCCCGTCTGCGCCATGACCGGAAGGGCGCGGAAATCGCTTACCAGCGTGTTGTAGCCAAAGGAGGTGCCGCGCTCGCACAGGAGGACGCGTTCGTTGCCCGCCGCCGCGATCTTCGCGGCGACATTGGCCATGTCCCAGGGCGCAAGGAACTGCCCCTTCTTGACATTGATCGCCGCCCCGGTCGCGCCCGCGGCGGCGAGCAGATCGGTCTGCCGGCACAGGAAGGCCGGGATCTGCAGCACATCCACCACCGCCGCGACCTCGGCGCATTGCCCGGGTTCGTGCACATCGGTGAGCACCGGGCAGCCGAACTCGGCGCGGATCGTAGCCAGCATTCCAAGCCCGGCCGCGAGACCGGGGCCGCGCGCGCTGGTGCCCGAGGAGCGATTCGCCTTGTCGAAGCTCGCCTTGAAGATGAAGGGGGTTCCGGTGGGCGCGCAGGCTTCGGCGATGCGCTCGGCCATCATGCGCGCGTGATCGAGCGTCTCGAGCTGGCACGGCCCGCTGATCAGCGCGAGCGGCGCCCCGACCCCGATCGTCACGTTCCCGATCTCGACGGTCCGGCTCATGCCCGGCCTCGGAGCGCGGCCTCGATACGGGGGATGTCCTCGGGGTTGTTGAGCTCCCAGAAGCCGCGCCCGCGCCCCTCGACCTCGACGCACTGCACCGGCATGCCGTCCACCAGAAAGCGAAGCTGCTCCAGACCCTCGAGCCGCTCGAGCGTGCTCTCGGGCAGTGCGGCATAGCGTTCGAGGGCGGCGGCGCGGTAGGCATAGACGCCGACATGGTGAAACACCGGCACCGGGTCGGGCGGCGGCTTCGCCGGGTCGGTGAAGGGCAGAACTTCCTTGGAGAAATAGAGCGCACGCCCCGCCGCATCGAAGACGGCCGTCGTTGCGCCGACGCGCCCGGCGCGCCGGTCGGCGACCAGGCGCGCATGCGTCTCGGCATCGCAGCGCAGCACCGGCGTGGCGACCTGCCGCGCCGGATCGGCCTCGAGCGCTTTCTGCAGCGCGGTGACGAAATCGGGCGGCGTCAGCGGCGCGTCGCCCTGCAGGTTGACGACGATATCGGCCGTCACGTCGCCCGCCCGCAGAGCGGCCGCGCAGCGCTCGGTGCCGTTGCGGCATTCGGGCGGGGTCATGATCACCTCGGCGCCGAAGGCCGCGGCGGCAGTGCGGATGCGCTCGTCATCTGTGACGACATGCACCGCGTCGATGCCGGGCACCCGCCGCGCCGCCTCCCAGCTCAGCCGGATCAGCGAACGCGGGCCCTGCGGGGTCGCGAGCTCGGCCAGCGGCTTGCCGGGATAGCGCGTGGACGCATAGCGCGCAGGGATCAGGATGACGGAGCGCATCCCCCCTGATTGCGCGCAAGCGCGCCGCGATGCAAGCGGCGCGGCGTCACTCGGCGGGAACGCGGCTTTCGGGCGAGCGCGCGACGATCTCCTCATGCGCCACCGCGGTGCGCGCGCGCAGCCCGTCGGCCACCGCGCGCCACAGGAAACGCAGATAGGCCGCCCGATCGCCCCGATGATGGCGCGCCTTGGCAACCCAGCGCGGCAGGATCACCAGGAGCGCGGGCCAGAACATCGCTCCCGCGGCGCGGCGATAGACCATCAGCAGGTTGCGGTGCAGGTAATAGGATTTCCACAGCGGGCGGAAGCGGCGCTGGCTGGCGTCCACGGTGCTGTAGGCATGTTCGAACTGGATCTTCGGATCGAAGGCGATGCGGCCGCCTTCGCCGCTCAGGCGCAGCGTGTAGAGCACATCCTCGCCGTAGAGAAAGAGCGCGCCGTCGGGATAGCCCGCCAGCGCCACCGCCCCGCGCGAGACGAACAGGCCCACGAATGACGCCGCGTCGATCTCGCGCGGCTCGCGAGCCTCATAGGCGGCCTCCGGGATATGGAAGCCGTCGCGGCCATGGCCGAGCGCGGTGCGCAGGAAGGCGCGGCGGTGCCAGAACGGGTTCACCGAGGGCCGGTTGATGTCGCAAATGCGGCCATCGGGGTGGTAGACTGCCGCCGCCCAGGCGGCATGGTCGTCGCGCGCGTGCTCGTGAAACCGCGCCAGTGCTTGCGGCATCGGACGTGCGTCGTCATCCATCAGGACGAGCCAGTCGGGGTCGAAGCGCGCCATGGCAAGCCGCATTCCGGTCTCGAAACCGCCCGCGCCGCCGATATTGAACTCGCAGTTATGGATCACGAGCCGATCGTCGCTCAGGGTGGCGAGCCACTCAGCGGTGCCGTCGACGGAGGCGTTGTCCACCACCACGATCGCCTGCAGGTGCGTCGATTCGGTTTCGAGCAGGCGCTCCAGCGTCGTCTGCAACTCCACCTTGCGGTTCTGCGTGACGAGCACTGCCACGAGGCGGCCCGCGTCGTTAGATCCTGCCGCCATCTGCCCCTCTTCGCTGCTCGCACGCCACAAGCCACAGTTGTCCCTCGCTGTCAAACCCGCCCGCGCCCGCTCGGCGCTTCGCCGCCAGCGGCGCAGGCCGCAAGGGGCAGTTTGCGCGGCGCTTCCCGGTACCGCCTATCTTTGCGGCGATCGCGTCGTTTCTGCTTAATGCATGTGCGAAATGCAGGCGCCGGGCGATACCGCGCGCCCGGCGGCGTTTGCCGGGCGCGCGGCATCGCCTAACCCGGCGTCAGTTGCCCTGACAATGGCCTGCCGATGTCCGGATCCGCTCTTCACCCCCCCGCCACGCAGCGCAGCCATGGCCGCGCGGGGTTGCGCATGGGCCCGGCCGGGCGGCTGCGCGAGCTGTGGCAATCGGGTTGCGCCAAGCTCTTCCTGCCGCGCGGGCATGCGCCGGTGCGCGAGGCCGTCTTCGTCAATACCGCTGGCGGGCTGACGGGAGGCGACACGCTGCGCGCCGAGGTCACGCTCGAGGCGGACGCCGCGCTGACCTGCACCACGCAGGCCGCCGAGCGCATCTATCGTAGCGCCGGCGGGTGCGCGCAGGTGTCGGCGGAATTCACGCTCGGCGCCCGGGCGGCGCTGAGCTGGCTGCCGCAGGAGACGATCCTGTTCGATCGAAGCGCTCTCGCGCGGCGCGTGACGGTCGACATGGCCGCCGATTCCGAGCTCTTGCTGCTGGAGATGCTCACGCTGGGCCGCGCCGCGATGGGCGAGCACGCCATCGCCGCGGCGCTGGAGGACGGGCGCGAGATCCGTCGCGGCGGGCGGCGCATCCTGCATGACGTGCAGCGCGCGACGCTGCCGCTGGCCGCCGATCGGGCGCTCCTGGGCGATGCGACGACCTTCGCCACGCTGATCCTCGTGGCCCCGGATGCCGAGGACCGGATCGCCGCGGCGCGCGCGGCGCTCGCGGGCGACGGGGTCGAGGCGGCGGTCTCGGCCTGGGACGGCAAGCTCGTTGCGCGGCTCCTTTCGCCGGCGCCCGAGCGGCTGCGCCGCGTCGCGGGGCGCGGGCTCGGTTTGCTGCGCCGCGCGCCGGCTCCGCGCAGTTGGACCAACGGGGAGGTCGCCGCATGAATCTTTCGCCGCGCGAGAAGGACAAGCTCATGGTGAGCCTCGCCGCGATGGTAGCGCGGGGGCGGCTCGAACGCGGGGTCCGGCTCAACCATCCAGAGGCGATCGCGCTGATCACGGATTTCGTCGTCGAGGGCGCGCGCGCGGGGCGCAGCGTCGCCGATCTGATGCACGCGGCGGGCCATGTCGTGACCCGCGATCAATGCATGGACGGCATCCCCGAGATCGTCGCCGAAGTGCAGGTCGAGGCGACCTTCCCCGACGGCACCAAGCTCGTCACCGTCCACGACCCGATCCGCTGAAGGAGCATCCCATGCGCCACATCCCGCTCGCCGCCGCGTTCCTCATGCCCGCCGCCGCCTGGGCGCATCCGCACCCGCACGCGCACACCCATGGCACGGGCTTCGTGGACGGGCTCCTGCACCCGCTCATGGGCGCCGATCACCTCGCCGCGATGCTCGCGGTCGGGCTGTGGGCGGCGCTCGCCGGGGGGCGCGCGCTCTGGGCCTACCCGCTGGCGTTCGTGGCCGCGATGGCGTTTGCGGGCCTCGCGGGGGCGGGGCAGGCGCCGCTGCCGGGTGTCGAGCCGGTGATCCTCGCCTCGGTAATCGTCGTGGGGGCGGCGGCGGCGCTGGCGCTGCGGGTGCCGATGGCGGCCGCGATGGCGGCGCTGGTGCTGTTCGGGGCCGCGCATGGCTATGCGCATGGCGTCGAGGGGCCGGCGGTGGCCGGGTATCCGGCCGGATTCGTGCTCGTCACGCTGGGGCTGCATGCCGCCGGGCTCGCCATCGGGATCGCGGCGACGCGCATGCACCGGCCCGTGGCCACGCGCGCCGTCGCCGCCGTCACCGCGATCGCGGGCACCTGGATGACGCTGGCATGATCCCCGGCGAGATCATCCCCGCCGAGGGCGAGATCACCCTCAACGCGGATCGCGAGGCGATCACGCTCGTCGTGGCCAATACCGGCGACCGCCCGGTTCAGGTCGGCAGCCACTACCATTTCGCCGAGACCAACC
>SLQD01000150.1 GCA_007131685.1 Paracoccaceae bacterium
GACCGACTTCGCCACCTCCTTCGGGGGCGTTGCAGTGCCCGCAACCGTGGCGCTCGCCCCCGATGACCCCGCCCAGCATCCCGGCGCCGTCACCTCGCCCATGGTCGGCACGGCCTATCTCTCCCCCGAGCCCGGCGCCGAGCCCTTCGTCACCATCGGCAGCGAGGTCGCCGAGGGCCAGCCGCTGATGATCATCGAGGCGATGAAGACGATGAACCAGATCCCCGCGCCCCATTCCGGCACCGTGCGCCGCATCCTGGTGACCGATACGAGCCCGGTGGAATACGGCGCGCCGCTGATGATCATCGAGTAGGGCGCAGCGATGTTCGACAAGATCCTGATCGCGAACCGCGGCGAGATCGCGCTTCGCGTCATCCGCGCCTGCCGCGAGATGGGCATCCGCACCGTCGCGGTGCATTCCACCGCCGATACCGACGCGATGCATGTGCGTATGGCCGACGAGGCGCTGTGCATCGGCCCGCCCGCAGCCTCGGAAAGCTACCTGTCGGTGCCCGCGATCATCTCGGCGTGCGAGATCACCGGCGCGCAGGCGATCCATCCGGGCTACGGCTTCCTGTCGGAGAACGCCGCCTTCGTGCAGGTCGTGGAGGATCACGCGCTCAGCTTCATCGGCCCCTCGGCGGCGCATATCCGCATGATGGGCGACAAGATCACCGCCAAGGAGACGATGCGCACCCTCGGCGTGCCCTGCGTGCCCGGCTCCGAAGGCGGCATCGAGGACCTCGAGACCGCACGACGCGTCGCCGGGGAGATCGGCTTTCCGGTGCTCGTGAAGGCCACGGCGGGCGGTGGCGGGCGCGGCATGAAGCTCGCCCGCGATGCCGGCGAGCTCGAGGCGGCGTTCAGCGGCGCGCGCTCGGAGGCGCGCTCGGTCTTCGGCAATCCGGATGTCTATCTGGAGAAATATCTCGCCAATCCGCGCCATATCGAGATCCAGGTCTTCGGTGACGGCAAGGGCAACGCCGTGCATCTGGGCGAGCGTGACTGCTCGCTGCAGCGCCGCCACCAGAAGATCTTCGAGGAAGCCCCGGCGCCGGGGCTGAGCGAGGCCGAGCGCGCGCGCATCGGCGGCATCTGCGCCGACGCGATGGCCCGCATCGGCTATGCCGGCGCCGGCACCGTCGAGTTCCTCTACGAGGACGGCGACTTCCATTTCATCGAGATGAACACCCGCCTTCAGGTCGAGCATCCGGTGACCGAGGAGGTCTACGGCGTCGATCTCGTGCGCGAGCAGATCCGCGTGGCCGCCGGCGAGCCGCTCTCCTTCACGCAGGCGGAGCTGACGCCGCAGGGCCATGCCATCGAGGTGCGCATCAATGCCGAGCGCCTGCCCGATTTCGCGCCGCGCCCGGGCCTCGTGAGCGTCTTTCACGCGCCCGGCGGGCTCGGCGTGCGCATGGATTCGGCGCTCTATGCCGGTTACCGGATCCCGCCCTATTACGACAGCCTGATCGGCAAGCTGATCGTGCATGGCCGCGACCGGCCGGAGGCGCTGGCGCGGCTGCGGCGCGCGCTCGGCGAGCTGATCGTGGACGGGATCGATACCACGGTGCCGCTGTTTCACGCCCTGCTCGCCGATCCGGAGGTCCGCGCCGGTGCCTGCTCGATCCACTGGCTCGAGGACTGGCTCGCGCGCAATATCGAGCCCGAGCCCGCCGCGCCGCAGGCGTGACAATCCCGCCCCGCGCGCCTAGACTCCGGGGCGTTACCCTTCCGGAGATCCGCCGATGCCGCTTCGCTTTGCCGATTCCGACGCCCCGGCCCTGCCGCTGCATGCCGTCAGGCGCGAGGACCTCGCCGACTGGCGCGCCGAACAGGAGCCGCGGCTGCGCGGCTGGCTCGAGGCGACGGAATTTCGCGCCGGCCCCGGCGATGTGGCGCTCCTGCCCGGCGCCGATGGCGGGCTTGACGGGGCCGTTGCGGGGCTCGGCGATGCGGATGCGCGCCGGCGCGAGCGCTTCGTGCTCGCCAGGGCGGCGGCGGCCCTGCCGGCGGGCAACTACCGGCTGACGGGCGGGCTCACGGGCGCCGAGCTCGAGGAGGCCGCGCTCGGCTGGCTGCTGGCGGGATACCGCTTCGATCGCTACAAGCCCCGGCGCGCCGCCGGAGCCCGGCTCGTGGCGCCGGAGGGCATCGATGCCAGGCGGCTCGAGACCATCGCCGCGGGCGAGGCCCTCACCCGCGACCTGATCAACACCCCCGCCGCCGATATGGGGCCCGAGGCGCTCGAGGGGGCGCTTGCCGCGCTCGCCGGCGAGTTCGGCGCCGAGCTTGCCGTGACGCGCGGCGCGGCTCTGCAGTCGGCCGGGTTGCCGCTCATCCACACCGTCGGGCGCGCCGCCGCCGAGGAGCCGCGGCTGATCGACATGCGCTGGGGCGGGTCCGGCCCGCGGCTCACCCTCGTGGGCAAGGGGGTCTGCTTCGACACGGGCGGGCTCAACATCAAGCCCGCCGCCTCGATGGGGCTGATGAAGAAGGATATGGGCGGCGCGGCCACGGTGGTTGGGCTGGCGCGGATGATCATGGCGCAGAACTGGCCGGTGCGGCTGCGGGTGCTGGTGCCGGCCGTGGAGAACGCAATCTCGGCAGGGGCCTTTCGCCCGCAGGACATCCTGACCGCGCGCAACGGGCTGACCATCGAGGTCAACAACACCGATGCCGAGGGCCGGCTCGTGCTCGCCGATGCGCTCGCCCTCGCCGACGAGGAGCATCCCGACTGCCTGATCTCGATGGCGACGCTGACGGGCGCGGCGCGGGTCGCGCTCGGCGGCGAGATCCCGGCCCTGTTCACCCATGACGACGCCCTTGCCGCGGCCCTCGCCGAAGCTGCCGGGCAGGTGCGCGACCCGCTGTGGCGCATGCCGCTCTGGCCGGGCTATGAGCGCATGATCGAGCCCGGGATCGCCGATCTCGACAATGCGCCCTCGGGCGGCATGGCCGGCGCCGTCACCGCGGCACTCTTCGTGCACCGCTTCGTCGCCCATGCGCCGCGCTTTGCGCATTTCGACATCTATGGCTGGCAGCAGCGCGATGCGCCGGCGCGGCCCAAGGGCGGGCTCGGCCAGGGCGCGCGCGCGCTCCTGCAGGCGCTGCCCGGGCAGCTCGGGCTGTGAGCGACCGGCGGCTGGTCCCGGCCAATGCCCGTGTCGCCGCCGAGGAGCTGCGCGGCCGCGTGCAGGCGCCGCGCTACGTGACCGGGGAATGGCGGCGCGTGTGCGGGCCCCTCGCCGACCTGCTCGCCGCCCCCGGCGGCGCGCGCGACCGCCAGCTCGCACGGGGCGAGCGCTTCGAGGTGTTTGAGCACCATGCGGGCCATGCCTTCGGGCGCGCGGCGCGCGACGGCTATGTGGGCTACATCGCCGAGGCCGAGCTGGGAGCCGACACCGCCGTCACGCACCGCGTCGCGGCCGCGGCCACGCATGTCTACCCTGCGCCCGACATCAGGGCCCGCGAGCTCTGCACGCTCTCGATCGGCGCGCTGGTCCGCGTCACCGCGACGGCCGACCGCTTTGCGCAAAACGATGACGGCTTCCTGCCGGCCGCCCATCTGCGCCCCCTCGCCGAGCCCGAGCGCGATCCTGTGGCCGTTGCCGAGCGGCTGATCGGCAGCCCCTATCTGTGGGGCGGCAACGGCTTCGGCGGGCTCGACTGCTCGGCGCTGATCCAGATCGGCTGCCTCGCCTGCGCCATCCCCTGCCCCGGCGACAGCGATCTGCAAGAGGCCGGCCTCGGCGCGGCGCTGCCGCGCGCGGCGGCACTGCAGCGCGGCGATGTCGTTTTCTGGCGCGGTCACGTGGGCTGGATCCCGGCAGCGGGCGAGCTGCTCCACGCCAATGCCCATCACATGGCCGTGGTGCGCGAGCCGCTCGCCGAGGCCACGGCGCGCATCGCCGCGCAGGGCGGCGGGGCGATCACGGCGCGGCGCCGCCCCGCATCCGGCTGACACGATGCACGCGGATGTGAGCCCCGAACTGCTGCTGCGCGCCTATGCCGCCGGGATCTTTCCGATGGCCGAGCGCGGCGACAGCGATACCCTGCACTGGATCGATCCGGAGCGCCGCGGCATCCTCCCGCTCGACGGTTTTCACCTCTCGCGCTCGCTGCGCCGACGCATCCTGCGCGCGCCCTTCGTCATTCGCACCGACACCGCCTTCGCCGAGGTGATGCGCGGCTGCGCCGACCGCCCGGAAACCTGGATCAACCGCCCGATCCGCGAACTCTGCCACGCGCTGCACACGCGAGGATACGCCCATTCGCTCGAGGTCTGGGAGGACGACGCGCTGGTGGGCGGGGTCTACGGTATCACCCTCGGGGGCGCCTTCTTCGGCGAGAGCATGTTCTCGCGGCGGACCGATGCCTCGAAGATCGCGCTCGCCTATCTCGTCGACCGGCTCCGCGCCGGCGGCTTCGAGCTCTTCGACACCCAGTTCGTCACGGCGCATCTCATGCGTCTCGGCGCCATCGAGATCAGCCGCAGCGACTATCGCCGGCGGCTGCGCGCGGCCCTTTCCGTGAACGCCGATTTCGGGGCACAGGGCCCGATACCGTCGCCTCAGGAGGTCGTGCAGCGCAACACCCAGACATCGTAGCGCGCATGATCGAGCGCGTTGAGCGCCGGGCTGCCGGCGATCATCCAGCCGGAAAAGCGCTCCTCGCCCTCCCGGGTGTCGCGGATCTCGATATGGGCATAGGCGTTGCTCGACGGGTCGGCGGCGGGGTAACGGCACTCCGTGAGCGCCACCTCGAGCGTGCCGAGCATGCCGGTTTCACCCGCGGCGAGTTCGAGATCCTCTGCCCGCCCGGCCACCTTGTCGAGGGTGCGCAGCACCGCGCCGTCCCCCGTCGCCACGCTCTGCTCGAGCGCCTGCACCGGAAGAGTCGCCGCGAGCAGCAGCGCCAGCGCGGGCAGGCACACCGACACCCGGTTCATTCCGGCGTCCACGCCTCGTAATCCGCCTTCCCGGCGGGGCGCTCGCGCCGGATCGAGCCCGGCGGCGCATAGGCGAGCGGCGTCCCGGTGAGATTTTCCTGATGCGGCTTCTCCCAGGGCTTGCGGCGCACGGGGCTTTCCGTCGGCGGCTCGTCCCAAGTGTAGTGCAGCCAGCCGTGCCAGTCCGGCGAAACGCGGCTCGCCTCGGCCTCGCCGTTATAGATCACCCAGCGCCGCTTTCCGTCGCGGCTCTTGTAGAAGATGTTGCCCTGGTCGTCCTCGCCCACCTTCACGCCGTGGCGCCAGGTGTGGAACTGCGTGTTCAGCGTCTGGCCGTTCCACCAGGTCACAAGCCTCAGGATGAAGTTCATCATGGCTCCTCGCGCGCTCGATGCCCCCGATATGGACCATGCGCCGCCCGAGGTCCAGTGGGCAGGCGCGCAATGAAAAGGGCGGACCCGCAAGGATCCGCCCGCAAACGCATCTTCGCCCCGATCACCCCGCCGAGACGGGCTCGCCGCGCCGGTCGGCATAGATCATCAGCGGGCGGGCATCGGCGGTGATGACCTCCTCGTTGACGACCACCTCCTCGACGCCCTCCATGCCCGGCAGTTCGAACATCGTGTCGAGGAGGATGTTCTCGAGGATCGAGCGCAGCCCTCGCGCCCCAGTGCCGCGCGCGATGGCCTTCTTGGCGATGGCGCGCAGGGCATCATCGGTGAAGGTCAGCTGCGCGCCCTCGATCTCGAAGAGACGCTGATACTGCTTGACGAGCGCGTTCTTGGGCTCGGTGAGGATCGTCACCAGCGCATCCTCGTCGAGATCCTCGAGCGTCGCCACGACGGGCAGGCGGCCGACGAATTCCGGGATCAGGCCGAACTTGAGCAGGTCATCGGGCTCGAGCGACTGCAGCGTCTTGCCGATGGAGCGCGCCTCCTCGTCCTTGACATCGGCGCCGAAGCCGATCGCCGAGCCGCGCCCGCGCTGCGCCACGATCTTGTCGAGGCCCGCAAACGCGCCGCCGACGATGAACAGGATATTGGTCGTGTCGACCTGCAGGAATTCCTGCTGCGGATGCTTGCGCCCGCCCTGCGGCGGCACGCTCGCTACCGTGCCTTCCATCAGCTTCAGGAGCGCCTGCTGCACGCCCTCGCCGGAGACGTCGCGGGTGATGGACGGATTGTCCGACTTGCGGGTGATCTTGTCGATCTCGTCGATATAGACGATGCCGCGCTGCGCGCGCTCGACATTGTATTCGCTCGCCTGCAGCAGCTTGAGTACGATGTTCTCGACATCCTCGCCGACATAGCCCGCCTCGGTGAGGGTGGTGGCGTCGGCCATGGTGAAGGGCACGTCGAGGATGCGCGCGAGCGTCTGCGCGAGCAGCGTCTTGCCGCAGCCGGTCGGGCCGATCAGCAGGATGTTGGATTTCGACAATTCCACCTCGTGGGAACCGCCGGCATGCTCAAGGCGCTTGTAGTGATTGTGCACGGCCACGGAGAGCACACGCTTGGCACGCGCCTGCCCGATCACGTAATCATCGAGCACCTTGGCGATCTCGCCGGGCGCCGGGACCCCGTCATGGTCCTTCAGGCCGCCGCCCTTGGTTTCCTCGCGGATGATGTCCATGCACAGCTCGACGCATTCGTCGCAGATGAACACCGTGGGCCCCGCGATCAGCTTGCGCACCTCGTGCTGGCTCTTGCCGCAGAACGAGCAGTAGAGCGTGTTCTTGCTGTCGGTGCCGGAGTTGTTCGCCATGTCAGACCTCTGCGACCTTTCCGTTCGCGC
>SLQD01000042.1 GCA_007131685.1 Paracoccaceae bacterium
TATGAGGGCCAGCAGGCCAATCAGCGCCGGGACGACCCGGCCTATCGCCCCGCGCCGAACGTGATCCATGGCCGCGACGACACCTCGCCGGGGCAGGGCGGCGGTCAGCAGGTGGATCCCGACCGGATGCCCGCCACCCTGCCGCTCGACGCGTGCTTCGAGAGCGGCGACTGCGCGTTCGGGCGGATCGGCGACGGCGTGATCGCGGCGGAGGAACTCTATGGGTATCTGGCGCGCAATTACGGGCGGACCGAAGGCGGCTACGACTTCGCCCTGCGGGACGGGACCACGATCACCCGCCGGGACTACGACGACGAGGATATCGGAGGCGATCTTGAGGGGGCGACTTTCGACGACCTCAAGGCGCTTTATGATCAGGCCACACTCGATGCGCTTTCAAACTGGCTCAGCAATCTGCAGGACCGTGCGCCGCGCTATGAGATCTATCGCTCCGAGATCGACCGTGTCGAGGATCCGACCAGCCCGTTCTACAGCCCCGGTGGCGAACTGCTCGATTTCGTGGGAAACCAGCAGTTCGACGAGGAGGATTTCGGCCACAAGACGATGAGCGGGCGGGCCGTGAACGCGCCGTCCTGGTCGTCCAACCCGGATCGGCGGGTGCTTGTCGCGGCGGGGATCGACTGCTCGACCCAGAACATCCAGGGGAATGAGAGCGACGTGCCCGTCGAGGAGTTCGTGCGGCTGTTCATGACCGAGCCGGCCGGCGGTTCGAGCGAATTCAGCGTCTTCACCGAGGTCATCGGCTCGGCGAGCCGCGAAGGGCTGGGCCAAAGCGCCGGGATCGTGCGCGATCTGATCGAGCTGGTGCGGTGAGCGAGCGGCTGCGGCATATGCTCGCGCGGTTTCGCCGCGACGAGGGCGGGGCGGTGATCGTGGAGTTCGCGCTGACGCTGCCGCTGATGCTGGTGCTGTTCGCCTTCATCGTGGAGAGCGGGCGGACCTTCTGGGCCTACCAGTCCGCCGTGGCCGGAGTGCGCGACGCGACGCGCTATGTCGGGCGGGCGGATGAGCGGACCTGCGACGACGGTGATGTGGTCGGCACGCCGCAGGTGAGCGATGCGGCGCTGCTCGAGATCGTCAACCGGGGGCTGCGCGGCGGCGTGATCGCGCAGCCGATCACGATCAACACGGTGACGGGCGATTACGAATGCAGCGAAGAGAACGGCTTCGTCATCGCGACGGTCGCGGCGCAGGCCACGCTCCAGCTGCCCTTCACCGGGATCTTCCGGCTGGTGGTCGAGGACAGCGACCTGGGCGAGATCGTGGTCGCGCTCTCCGACAGCACAAGGATGTTCGGGCAATGATCGGGGCGGGTCTGATCAGGCGGCTTCGGGCGCGGCTGCGCGACGAGAGCGGGGCGAGCATCGTCGAGCTGGCCGTGGTGCTGCCGCTGTTTCTGCTGATCCTGTTCGCGCTTCTCGATTTCGGGCGCTTCGCGTTCCAATATGTACTCGCCCAGAAGGGGATGCAGGATGCGGTGCGCATCGCCGTGGTGCGCGCGCCGGTCTGCGGGCGCGACGGCTCCGACAATCCGCCGCTACCGCTGATCAATATGCGCGCGGACCCGGATGGCAACGAGCCGCTGGGGCAGAAGTGCTCCGAGGATGACGTCTGCGTCGCGCCGGATGATGTCGTGTGCAGCCTCGCGGCGCCGGAGGGCGCCGGCCAGGCCACCGCCGACGAGATCTGGGAGGAGCACATCGCGCCGCTGATGCCGCCGGGGACCACGCGCGACAATATCCGCATCACCTACAGTTTCGACCCGGCTCTCGGCTTTCTCGGGGGGCCGTATCGCCCGATGGTGCGCGCCGAGATCGTGGATCTGGAATTCGAGTTCGTCACGCCGCTTTCGGCCATCGGCAACCTCGCCGCGCGGGCGAATGACGGCAGCGATCTCGGCGGCACGGCCGGCTTCTTCTCGATGGAAGCATCGATGCCGGCCGAGGACCTGGCAAACGGAGATGACCTATGACCACGCAACCGACCGCCGCCGAAATCGGCACCATGCGAGCAGGGGCGCGAATGAGCGATGAGCAATCGAGCGTGTGCGTGCTCAGCACCGCGCAGGAGATCGGCGATCTCGTCGAGGCCGCGGCGGCGCTGATGGCGGGTGTCGCCGTCGATCGCCACGAGGGTGCGATCTCCGAGATCGGCGAAGGGGCAGGGGCCGTGGCGCGGGGCCATGCGCTCGTGATCGCCGATATCGATCCGCAGAACGATGATGACATGCAGGGCCTGCGCAACCTCGTCGCGGCCGTGCGCCCGGGCGCCGCGATCATCGCGATCACCCACAACGATCTGCCGCTCTCGGCGGTGCGCGGGCTGAACCGGCTCGGCGTGGCGGAGATCCTGCCGGTCTCGGTGACGGCGCAGGAGCTGCGCGACGTGATGCGCGAGACCCTCGAGCCGGAGCCGGCCGTCACCCCGGCCGCGCCGCCCGCAGCCCCGGCCGCCGCAAGCTCGCGAAGCGGCACGATCATCGCCGTCGCCTCCGCGCGCGGCGGTTGCGGGGCGAGCACGGTCGCACTCAACCTCGCGCATCAGCTGCTCGGGCGCAGCGGGCTGTTCTCGAAAAAGCCCCGGCACAGCGTGGCGCTCGTCGATTTCGATCTGCAGTTCGGCGATCTGGGCACGTTGCTCGATCTCGACGACCGCGGCGCGCTGGCGCAGATCCTGCGCAGCGGGACGCCCCCCGACGAGAGTTTCCTCGCCTCGGCCATGCTGCGTCATTCCTCCGGGCTGCACCTGCTCAGCGCGCCCAACGAGCCGGTCCCGCTCGAGGCGATGTCGGTCGATCATGCCTCGGCGATCCTCGACGGGCTCGCGGCGCAATACGACCATGTCGTCGTGGACATGCCGCGCGCACTGGTCGCCTGGCTCGAGCCGATCCTGCGGCGTGCCGGGCTGCTGATGCTCGTGACCGACACCTCGGTGCCCTCGATCCGCCAGTGCAAGCGGTTGATCGACTTCTACACCGAAGAGGCCCCGACGCTGCCGATCGAGATCGTCGTGAATCGCGAGAAGCGCCCGCTGGTCATGTCGGCGCCGCACAAGGAGGCGCAGAAGGTGCTTGGCAGCGAGTTGCGCCACTGGGTCCCGCGCGATGACCGGATGATGCGGCGCGCGGTCGACCGGGGCGAACCGGTCGTGCGCGCGGCGCCGCGCGGCGACATTGCCCGCGCATACTCGAAGATGGCGGCCGGCGCGCAGAAATCGCTCGCAGCGGCAAGAACCCAGGCGAAATGAGGTAGGACAGGGATGTTCAGGAATTTCCAAGGCCCCACGCATCAAGCGCCCAGACCGGTATCGGGCAATGGCGACGCACGCGGCATCGAGGCGCCGGCGCCGAATGTCGCCGTGATGCCGCGCGCCGGCGCGGCCGACCCGGCGCTGGCCAGCCGGCTCGAGCTCAAGCAGGAACTGCACCAGACGCTCCTCGAACAGATGAACCTGTCGGTCATCGACAAGGTCAAGCCTGCCGAGCTGCGTCGCGAGGTCGCGGTGCTCGTCACCAATGTGCTGCGCGACAAGGGCGTGCCGATGAGCACGACCGACCTCGACAGGCTGGTCGACGAGGTCATGGACGAACTGCTCGGCCTCGGCCCTCTCGAGCCGCTGCTTGCCGATCCGGCCGTCAACGACATCCTCGTGAACTCCTTCGACAACGTCTATGTCGAGCGCCACGGCCTGCTCGAGAAGACCCCGGTGCGCTTTCGCGACGAGCGCCACCTGATGCGGATCATCGACAAGATCGTCTCGCGCATCGGCCGCCGCGTCGATGAGTCCCAGCCCTGGGTGGATGCGCGGCTCGAGGATGGCAGCCGCGTCAATGCCATCATCCGTCCCTGCGCGGTCGACGGGCCGGCGCTTTCGATCCGGAAATTCTCCAAGGAAGCCATGACGATGCAGCGCCTCGTCGATCTGGGCGGGCTGAGCGACCAGGCCGCGCGGATCCTGCAGGCCTTCGTCGATGCGCGGCTCAACGTGCTGATCTCCGGCGGCACCGGCGCGGGCAAGACGACGATGCTCAATGCCATGTCGGCCTTCATCGATCCGCGCCAGCGCCTCGTCACCATCGAGGACGCCGCCGAGCTTCAGTTGCAGCAGGACCATGTCATCCGCCTCGAGACCCGGCCGCCAAATTCCGAGGGCGAGGGCGCGATCACCCAGCGCGACCTGGTGCGCAACGCGCTGCGCATGCGCCCCGACCGCATCATCATCGGCGAGGTGCGCGGTGCCGAGGCCTTCGACATGCTCCAGGCCATGAATACCGGCCATGAAGGATCCATGACCACGATCCACGCCAATACCGCGCGCGACGCCGTCTCGCGGCTCGAGCAGATGGTCACCATGGTCGGCGCGAACCTGCCGCTCGCGGCGATCCGGAAGCAGATCGCCTCGGGCATCCACGTGATCCTGCAGCTCAACCGCATGAGCGACGGCAAGCGCCGCGTCACCAGCATCTCCGAGATCACCGGGATGGAGGGCGACGTGATCTCGATGCAGGACATCTTCCTGTTCCACAGGCGCGGCAAGTCCGCCAGCGGCGCGGTCCTCGGCGAGTTCGGCCCGACCGGGGTGCGCCCGCATTGCGCGCCGTATCTGCGGGCCGCGGGGATCGATCTGAGTGGCGAGACCTTCGTGCGCAGCGGAGCCCCGGAATGAGACCGGGCGATTTCATCGATGCCGAGACGCTCGTCTATGCGGCGGTCTTCACCGGGGTGGTGATCGCGGTGATGGGGATGGTGCGCCTGCTAGATGGCGGCGATGCCGCCGCGCGCGCGCGCAGCCGCCGCCTGCAGCGCATTCGCGCGGCGGGCAGTGCCGACGAGGTGATCCGGCTGCTGCGCAACTCCGGCGATCGCGGGCTCATCGCGCGCATCCCGGTATTCGGCCGCCTGCCCGAAACGATGCAGCAGGCCGGGATGACGCTGAGCCCCGTCGCGCTGGTCGCCATCTATCTCGTGGCGGCGCTGGTCCTCGCGGTCGTCGCGAGCCCGTTCCTCGGCGCGGCGGCGGGGGTCGCGGCCGCGGTCGCGGTGACGACGGCGGTCCTCGCGCTCGGGCTCAACCGGGCGCGTACACGGCGTATCAGCAAGCTGGTGGAGCAGCTTCCGGACGCGCTCGAGCTGATGGCGCGGGGCCTGCGCGTGGGGCATCCGATCGGCACCACCGTGTCCGACGCGGCGCGCAAGATGCCCGAGCCCATCGCCGGAGAGTTCCGCGCCGTCTCCGACCAGATCGCATACGGCGACGACCTTACCGACGCCTTCAGCGATCTGGGAACCCGCATCGACCAGGAGGATTTCCGCTTCCTTGCCGCCGCGGTGAGCATCCAGGCCGGCACCGGCGGAAATCTCGGGCGCATCCTGCGCACCCTCGCCAAGGTGATCCGCGGCCGCTTCACGCTGGCCAAGAAGATCCGGGCCATCTCCTCGGAGGGGCGGCTGTCGATGCAGATCCTCTCGGTGCTGCCCTTCGTGCTCATCGGGGTGGTCCTGCTGACCTCGCCCTCCTTCTATCACGATGTCAGCGATGATCCGATCTTTCCGTGGATGATGGGGCTGATGGTGACGTTGATCGTCGCCAACTACCTGATCCTGCGGCGTCTCGTGAATTTCAGGGTGTAGGAGGGCAGGATGTTCGAACAGCTCCTCGACGGCCTCTCCGGCTTCGAGCTTCCCGCCACCACGCTGCTGCTGGCGGCGATCGGGGGCGGTGTCTTCATCGCGATCGTGTCGCTCAGCCTCGCGCTGGCGCCGGATCCGGTGAGCGACAGGATGCGCGCGATCGGCCGCCGGCCGGTGGGCGCCGCATCGGGCGGTGCGGCGATATTGCGCCCCGCCGGGGCCGATCCCTCGGGGCTCGACAAGGTATTCGTCCCCGACGACGAGAACGAGCGCGGCGAGATCCGCCGTCAGCTCGAGCGGGTCGGCTTCACCGGGCCGAACGCCGTGCGCGATTTCTTCGTGTTGCGCTTTCTCGTCGGGCTCGGGCTTCCGGTGGCGCTGCTGGCGCTCTTCACGCTGCGCCACGACCTGCCGCTACCGGCCCCGATTGCCGGGGCCGTGGTCGATCTGGAGTTCAACCGGGTTCTCCTCGCCGCGGTGATCCTGCTTGCGCTCGGCTTTTACGCGCCGCAGCTCTGGCTGCGCCAGCGGATGGCGCAACGCCGCCGGCGGATCGAGGAGAACTTCCCCAACACGCTCGACCTGCTTCAGATCTCGCTCGAGGCGGGGATGGGACTCGATCCTGCCTTCGACCGCGTCGCGCGCGAGATGGCCCCGGTCGCACCGGAGATCGCCGAGGAGTTCCTCTCCTTCCAGAGCGAGATCATGGCCGGGCGCGACCGCGAAAGCGCCCTCTTCGCGATGGCGCAGCGTCTCGGCATCGATGACGCGATGGCGGTGGCCAATGTCATCGTGCAGTCGCAGCAATACGGCTCCAGCGTTTCCGAGGCGCTGATGACCTATTCCGAGGAAATGCGCATCGAACGCGAACTGCGCGCCCAGGAGAAGGCGAACCGGCTGCCTGTGCAGATGTCGGGTGTGATCGCGGGGCTGATGCTGCCGGTCCTGCTGCTGATCACGCTCGGGCCGGTCGGGATCCGGGTGATCCGGGTCTTTGGCGA
>SLQD01000169.1 GCA_007131685.1 Paracoccaceae bacterium
AGATCATGGGTGATGAAGATGATGGTCTTGCGCATCTTCTTCTGCAGATCGGCGAGCTCGGCCTGCATGTCGGCGCGGATCAGCGGATCGAGCGCCGAGAACGGCTCGTCCATGAGCAGCAATTCCGGATCCACGGCAAGCCCGCGCGCCAGCCCGACACGCTGCTGCATGCCGCCGGAAAGCGCCGAGGGCGGCTGCTCGGCCCAGGCGTCGAGCCCGACCTGTTCGAGCATCCGCATCGCGCGCTCACGCCGCTCCTCGGGGGCCACGCCCTGAACCTTGAGCCCGAACTCGACGTTGGCGCGCACGGTGCGGTGCGGAAACAGCGCGAAATGCTGGAACACCATCGCGATCTTCTCGAGCCGGATGCGGCGCAGCGCCGCGTCGTTCGCGCCCGTCACCGACGTGCCATCGATCTCGATGCTGCCGGAGGACGGCTCGATCAGCCGGTTGATCATCCGCACCAGCGTCGACTTGCCGGACCCGGACAGGCCCATCACCACGAAGATCTCGCCCTCGGCCACGGTGAAATCCACGCCGCTCACCCCGACGGTCATGCCCGTCTCGCGCAGGATCTCGTCCTTGCTGCGACCCTGATCCAGCATCCCGACGGCGCGCCCGGGATCATCCCCGAACACTTTCACGAGATTCTCGACAACGAGTTTGTCGCCCACGGGGCTCGCCTCCTGACGTCGTGATTGTTTTTCCGGCGCGCAGCGTCTCGCGCGGATCGGCGCGAAACTTCCGGCATGGACAGGCGCCGTGTCGTCGTTCTGACGTCCACACCTGTGGTCGCAAACATACTTTCCCTCACGGAAAGTTCAAGGTCGCGCCGAACACGCGCGGCCCTCCACCGGGCGGACCGGCGCCGCAAACTACTGAAAACACGCAGATTTACGGCTCCACACGGGGACGGGACCCGGCGCGGCCGCATTTCACGGACGCGCGGATCATGCGCGGGCGCCGGTCCGGGCCGCGGCTGGCGTCCGTCGCGCGATTGCGGTATCGGGGCGTTGCGGCAGCAGGGGAGGAGTTGATGCGCATCGTCGAGATCCGGGAAGCCACGGCCTCGATCGGGTCGGACATCCGCAACGCCTATATCGATTTCTCGAAGATGGATGTCTCCATCTGCGCGGTGGTCACCGACGTGATCCGCGATGGCGCGCCGGTCGTGGGCTACGGCTTCAACTCGAACGGGCGCTATGCGCAGGGCGGCCTGCTACGCCACCGCTTCCTGCCGCGCCTCGAGGCCGCCGACCCGGCACGGCTCGTCACCGAGGCGGGCGACAATCTCGATCCGTTCCGCATCTGGGACGCGATGATGACCAACGAAAAGCCCGGCGGGCATGGCGAGCGCTCGGTGGCCGTGGGGGTCGTGGACATGGCGGTGTGGGACGCGGTGGCCAAGATCGCGGGTCAGCCGCTGCACCGCTACCTCGCCGAGCGTTACGGCACCGGCACGCCGGCGGCGGATGTGTCGGTCTATGCGGCGGGCGGCTACTACTACCCCGACAAGGACAACACCGCCCTGCAGGACGAGATGCGCGGCTATCTCGGGATGGGCTATGACGCGGTGAAGATGAAGATCGGGGGGGCGCCGCTGGCCGACGACATCGCGCGCATCGAGGCGGTGCTCGAGGTCGTGGGCGACGGCGCGCGGCTCGCGGTGGATGCCAATGGCCGCTTCGATCTCGACACCGCGCTGGCGTATGGCGAGGCGCTCGCGCCCTACGGGCTGAAATGGTACGAGGAGGCGGGCGACCCGCTCGACTATGCGCTGCAGGCCGAGCTGTCGAAGGCCTACGCGCCGCCGATGGCCACGGGCGAGAATCTCTTCTCGATGCAGGATGTGCGCAACCTGCTGCGCCATGGCGGGATGCGGCCCGACCGCGACATCCTGCAGATGGACCCGGTGCTCTCCTACGGGCTCGTGGAATACATGCGCATGCTCGAGGTGCTGCGCGAACATGGCTGGTCCCCGGCGCGATGCGTGCCGCATGGCGGGCACCAGTTCGCGCTGAGCATCGCGGCGGGGCTCGGGCTCGGGGGCAACGAGTCCTATCCGGGCATCTTCCAGCCCTTCGGCGGCTTCGCCGACAGCACCCCCGTCGCGGGCGGCCGCGTCGCCCTGCCCGAGATCCCCGGCATCGGCTTCGAGGACAAGGCCGGGCTCATGGCGCTGTTTCGCCGCGAGCTCGGCTGATCAGGGCAGCGGGGTCCGGAACGGACGGATATAGAGGATCTGCGTGAAGACCAGATAGAACCCGCCCACGACGATGACAGCGGCCGCGGCGCAGACGAGCGCGCGGCGGGTGCTCAAGGTCTCGACTGTCCGCGACAGGCTCAGCGCGATGGCGAAGAACAGCGTCGTGCTCGTGACGAGAAAGCCGACATAGCGGATCCCCAGCCACCACAGGCCGAGCCCCGCGATCATCAGCGCGACGCGCCCGGCGTTGCCGTCGGGAAAGGCCGGGCGGATATCGGCGCGCAGGACCCCCTTGACCAGCAGCGCGCCCGAGACCGCCAGCATCACCATCAGCACCGCGTCGGGAAACATCCCGCTCAGCGGCGAGAGCGTGCCGCGATTGAACCAGAAAACCGCGAAGACCACCAGGCCGAGCGCGCCGGCCGCGAGGTCGGAATTGATCCGCTGAATCATGGGCGCCTCATTCGTTGCCGGGCGGGGTCGGGCCCGAGCCGGTGATGCCCTGCTTGCGCGATAACAGGCGCGGCAGGAGCGCGGACAGGAGCGCCAGGAGCACCAGCGCGAACAGGATCTGCGAGAGCACATTGTCGAGCAGGCGCAGCTGCGGCACCGCGTCGGCCATGCCGCCCAGGATCGTCTGGGTATAGCCCTGCTCGGCGATGGTCCCGAGGATCAGGCCGAGCACGATCGGCGCGGCATATATCCCGATGATGCGCAGGAAATACCCCGCCACCCCCATGCCCAGCATGATCAGCACATCGGTGACATTGTTGCGCAGCGCATAGGTGCCGAGGATGGTGACGATCAGGATCGTGGGGATCAGGAAGTAATGCGGCGTCTTGAGGATCGAACGATAGACCAGCCGCCCGCCAAGAAGCCCCACCGGCAGCATCATCAGCGCCGCGAGCCCCATCGACAGGATGAACCCGTTGGTCAGCACGCCGGATTCGGTGAACAACTCGATGCCGGGGCGCAGCCCGTGCAGCATCAGCACCCCGAGGATCACCGCATCCGGCGGCGCGCCGGGGATGCCCAGCGTCAGCAGCGGGATCATCGAGCCCGCCACCATCACGTTGTTGCTCGACTCCGAGGCCACGAGCCCGTCCACATTGCCCTTGCCGTAGCTTTCGGGCTCCTTCGAGGCGCGGCGCGACTCGTTGTAGGCGATCAGACTGGTGATGTTGCCGCCCGCGCCGGGGATGATCGCGACGACCTGCCCGATCACGCAGGAGCGGATGATGTTGACGGGCTTGGAGATCACCTTGCGCAGCACCGGCAGGAAGTTGAACCGCTCGAGCGACATGTCCGACGGCGCGCTCAGCGCAGCGCGCCCGCGCGCGGCCATCGACAGGATCTCGGGGATCACGAACAGCCCGATCAGCGCCACGATCAGCGACACGCCCCCCTGCATCGCCGGGATGCCGAAGGTGAAGCGCGTCTCGCCGCCCACCGGCGAGACCCCGATCGTGCCGAGGATCAAGCCGATACAGCCCCCGAGCGCCCCCTTGAGCAGCGAGTCGCTCGACAGGCTCGCGATCAGCGTCAGCCCCAGCACCGCCACCCAGAACATCTCCGCCGGCCCGAACGCCACCGCCAGCCGCGCCAGCGGCGGGGCGAGCACCAGGAGCGCCGTCACCCCGATGATGCCGCCGATCACCGAGGCGATGGTGGCCGCGCTGATCGCCTCGAGGGCCCGGCCCTGCTTGGCCATCGGGTAGCCGTCGAAGGTGGTGGCGATGGAAGAGGGCGTGCCTGGCGTGTTGATCAGGATCGCGGTGAAGGCGCCGCCATAGATCGTGCCCATGTAGATCGCGCCGAGGGCGGCGAGGCCCTGCAGCGCGTCCATGCCGAAGGTGAAGGGCAGCAGCACCGCGAGCGCCATCGTCGCGGTGAGCCCGGGAAGCGAACCGATCAGCAGCCCCGCCGCGACGCCGGCGAAGATGGTGATCAGCATGTGCGGCTGCAGGATCTGCGGAATCGCCGCAAGGAGCATGTCCATGAGGGCACCTCGATCGGGAGCGCGCTGGCGCGCCGCGCAGGCGCGGCCGCCGCGCGGCGCTCAACGGAAGGGGCCGCCCCGCGAACGGGGCGGCGCGGCCTCAGTCGTCCGCGTCTTCGAGGAAGGCGGAATAGTTGTTGTAGACCTGGTCGACGATCTCCCAGGCCTCGTCACCGCCGTAATCGGTCATGATGAAGCCGAGCGGCACCTGATCCTCGCCGATGATCTCGTTGACCTCGGAGAAGGCCTCGCGCAGCGTGTCGATCCGCTCCTGCGGGGTCCCCTCGGGTACCGCGATGCCGCGATAGGTGCCGCCGACAATGTCGTAGCCGAGTTCCTTGAAGGTCGGCACATCCGGCAGCGCGGGCACGCGCTCCTCGGAAGCCACGGCGAGGGTGCGGATCTCGTCCTCCATCTGCACGCCGAGCATCGAGTTGGTCATCAGCGCGCCGACATGGCCGCCGAGGATCGCCGCGGGCAGCGGGCCCGTGCCGGTGAAGGGGATGTAGGTGACGTCGATATCGGCCACCTCCTCCATGCGCAGCACCTCGAGATGGTTGCCGCTGAAGGTGCCGGAGCCGCCGATGGTAAGCGCCTGCGGGTTCTCCTGTGCGAAGGCGACGAGGTCATCGACCGTCTCGTAGGGGCTGTCGGCGGGCACGATCAGCGTGTTGGGCGTGAAATGGAACCAGGTGACGATCTCGAAGCCGTCGGTCGCGTAGCCTGCATCGTCGCGCTGGATCGGCTGGCCCACGATATGCGGGATGTTGATCCCGATGATCTCGTGGCCGTCGGGCTCGGCATTGTTCTGGAACTCGCTCCAGGCGACGGCGCCGCCGCCGCCGGGCTGGTGGCTGACATTGACCGACACGCCCAGCATCTCCTCGAGATGCGGCTCCTGCATGCGCGCCGTGACATCGGATTCGCCGCCCGGATCGAAGGGGATCACGTAATCGATCGGCCGCTCGGGAAAGTCGGCAGCCGCGGCGCCGACGCTCAGCGCGGTCGCCGCGGCGCCGGCTGCGAACGCTGCTGCGAGGCGTGAAGTGCTTCTGGTCATTGTCGTTTCCTCCCGGATATTTCATCGCGCGTCGCCCGCAAGCGTCCGCGCACTCCCATGCGACGGCCCGTTCGGGTCTCGCCGCATAACTCTATACTATATAGTTTTCAAAGCCTGTCAACGCGCCCCGCGGGCCGGCGCGGCGCTCAGACCGCCGCGCGCGCCGCGGGCGGGCGGGTGCTGTCGCGGGCGATGAGCTCGAAGCCCAGGTCGACGCGCCCCGGCGGCTCGGCGCGCCCCTCCAGCCGCGCGAGGAGCTGCTCGGCGACATGATCGCCGATCTCGCGGCGCGGCGGCGCCACCGTCGAGAGCGCGGGCACCGAGTTGCGCCCGAAATCGAGCCCGCCGAACCCGATCAGCCCCACCCGGTCGGGTACCGCGACCGCGAGCCTCTGCGCCTCGAACAGCACGCCGAGCGCGACGAGGTCGTTGGACAGCACCACCCCGTCGATCGCCGGGCGGCGCTCGAACAGGGCGCGAAAGGCGGCGCCGGCGGCATCCGTGGAGCCTTGCGGGCCGGCATCGATGATCTCCGGCGCGGCGAGCCAGCTATGGCTGCGCACCGTCTCGGCATAGCCCTCGGCGCGCTGCGCGGCGCGGTGGTCGCGCTCGAGCCGCGCGCCGATGAAGGCGATCTCGCGCGCCCCGCCCGCGATCAGGTGGCGCGTCTGCAGCCGCCCGACATCGCCATGCGAGAAGCCCACGAGCCGGTCGATGGGCTGCGGCCCGAGCTCCCACATCTCGACGACGGGGATGTCTGTCGCCTCGAGCATGCGCCGCGTGGCGCGGTTGTGGTGCAGCCCGGTGAGCACCATCGCCGCGGGCGACCAGGACAGGAAGGTGCGCACCAGATCCTCCTCGCGGCCCTCGTCGTAATCGGTATGGCCGAGCAGGGTCTGGTGACCGGCGGCCTGCAGGCGGTCCTGCAGGGTGGTGACCGTCTCTGCAAAGAACGAGTTGACGATCGACGGCACCACCACCCCGACCACCCGCGTCTGCGCGGCGGCGAGGGCGCCGGCCATGCGGTTTGGCACGTAATGCAGCTCGTCGATGGCGTGCTGGATGCGGCTGCCGAGCCGGGGCGAGACTTCGCCGGGCGCGCGCAGATAGAGCGACACGGTGGAGGTCGCGACTTCGGCACGACGCGCCACATCCGTCATCGTGGCGCGTTTGGTTCCCCGACGCTGCCGTGTCCTTGCCATCGATCGCTCCGCTCGGTCCCGTGTCTAGCCCGATCCGCGGGGCCTGTCACGCAGGGTGCGCCGGC
>SLQD01000077.1 GCA_007131685.1 Paracoccaceae bacterium
GCGGCGGGCTTGGCGTTGATGAGATCCTGCGGCATCACCGTGTCGATCTCGACCGAGCTCATCCGCTCCTTGATCGCGCGCTCCATGCGCAGGAGCCCGACGCGGTACTGGTTCTCCATCAGCTCGCCCACCGAGCGCACCCGGCGATTGCCGAGATGGTCGATGTCATCGACCTCGCCGCGCCCGTCGCGCAGCTCCACGAGGCCGTTGATGCAGGCGATGATGTCCTCGCGGCGCAGCGTGCGCTGGGTGTCGGGTGCGTCGAGATTGAGCCGCATGTTCATCTTCACGCGCCCGACCGCGGAGAGGTCGTAGCGCTCCGAGTCGAAGAACATCTGCTGGAACAGTTCCTCGGCGGCCTCGACGGTCGGCGGCTCGCCCGGGCGCATCACCCGATAGATGTCCATGAGCGCGCCTTCGCGGTTCATGTTCTTGTCGACGGCCATCGTGTTGCGGATATACGCTCCGACATTGACACCGTCGATGTCGAGCACCGGGATATCGGTGACGCCGTTGTCCATCAGCGTCTTGAGGGTGCCGCCGGTGACCTCGCCGTCCTTGTCGGTCTCCCAGGTCAGCTCGTCGCCCGCCTCGACCCAGATCTCGCCGGTCTCCTCGTTGATGATGTCGCGCGCGACATAGCGGCCGAGGATCTGGTCGAAGGGCACGAGGATCTCGGTGACGCTGCCCTCGTCGCGCAGGTTCTTGACCATGCGCGGCGTCATCTTGTCGCCGGCCTTGCAGATGACCTCGCCCGAGGCGGCATCGACGATGTCGATCCCCGGGCGCGTGCCGCGCACCCGCTCGGGGAAGAACTTCGTCACCCAGCCGCGGTTCTTCTCGAGCCGGTAATCGACGGTGTCGTAATAGGCATCCATGATGCCCTGCTGATCGAGCCCGAGCGCATAGAGCAGCGTCGTGACCGGCAGCTTGCGGCGCCGGTCGATGCGCGCATGGACGATGTCCTTGGCGTCGAACTCGAAATCGAGCCAGGAGCCGCGATAGGGAATGATCCGACAGGTGAACAGAAGCTTGCCCGAGCTGTGCGTCTTGCCCTTGTCGTGATCGAAGAACACCCCCGGCGAGCGATGCATCTGGCTCACGACGACGCGCTCGGTGCCGTTGACGACGAAGGTGCCCGTGGGCGTCATCAGGGGCATGTCGCCCATGTAGACGTCCTGCTCCTTGATGTCCTTGACCGAGCGCGACCCGGTGTCGTCATCGACATCGAAGACGATCAGCCGAAGCGTGACCTTGAGCGGCGCGGCATAGGTCATGTCGCGCTGCATGCACTCCTCGACATCGTATTTCGGCTTCTCGAGATCGTAGCTGACAAATTCCAGCGTGGCCGTCTCGTTGAAATCCTTGATCGGGAAGACCGA
Source organism: Paracoccaceae bacterium (assembly GCA_007131685.1). Lineage (GTDB taxonomy): Bacteria > Pseudomonadota > Alphaproteobacteria > Rhodobacterales > Rhodobacteraceae > Alkalilacustris. Next base: position 1,383 of record SLQD01000077.1, read on the forward strand.
CTGGAAGACGCCCTTGATGCCCTCGCCATCGAGCGGCGCCTCGCCGTCGCCGGAGCGCAGGAAGAGGTCATAGGACGATTTCTGAACCTGGATCAGGTTCGGCATCTCCAGCACTTCGTGAATCTTGCCGAACAGCTTGCGGATGCGCTTCTCGCCGAGATGGGTTTGCGCCATTTTGGAAGTCACCTTTCATTCCTTCGCTCGCGCGCGGACCGCCGGGCCTCGGCCGCGCGTGACGTGCGAAACGGGGTGGGGCTCAATTCCTGCAGACCGTCCCACCGGCCTGCGCCCGAGCCCGCCATCTGTCCCGGGACAGCGCTTCGCCCAAGCGCTCTCCGAAAACAGACGGGGCCGGACCCGGCATGCCGGGTCCGACCGTTCCTGTGGGCCGGCGCCATCGCGCCGCCCGATTACTTGAGCTCGACCTTGGCGCCGGCCTCTTCGAGCTTCTTCTTCATCTCCTCGGCCTCGGCCTTGGCGACACCTTCCTTGATCGCCTTGCCGCCGGCCTCGACGACCTCCTTGGCCTCCTTCAGGCCGAGCCCGGTGATGCCGCGGACTTCCTTGATCACATTGATCTTCTTGTCGCCCGCATCGACGAGGATGACGTCGAATTCGGTCTGCTCCTCGACCGGCTCGGCCGCTTCGCCTCCCGCCGGGCCGGCCATCATCACAGCGCCGCCGGCGGCGGGCTCAATGCCGTATTCATCCTTGAGGATGGTTTTCAGTTCCTGCGCCTCGAGCAGCGTGAGGTTCACGATCTCTTCGGCAAGCTTCTTCAGATCAGCCATGTCAGTTTCCTTCAGTGTGGTTCCGGCACGGGCGCGCGCGCCCTGGTGCAGTCACGTTGCTCAGGCAGCCTTGTCCTCGATGGTCGAGAGAATGCCCGCGATGTTGGAAGCAGGTGCGCCAATGGCCCCGGCGACGTTGGAGGCCGGCGCCCCGATGCAGGACGCGATCTGAGCGATGAGCTCCTCGCGCGACGGCATCGCGGCGACGGACTTCACGCCGTCGCGGTCCAGAACGGTCTCGGCCATGGCCCCGCCAAGAATCTCGAACTTCTTGTTCTTCTTGGCAAAATCCTCGGACACCTTCGCCGCGGCGACGGGATCCTCGGAATAGGCGAGAACGGTCATGCCCGACAGAAGGTCTGAAATCCCCTGGCAGGGCTTCCCTTCGAGGGCGATCCTGGCGAGCCTGTTCTTGGCAACACGCACGGCCCCGCCCGCATCACGCATCATTGCGCGCAGGTCCTGCATCTCGGCAACCGTGAGGCCTTCGTAGTGCGCGACCACGACCACGCCAGAGCTTTCGAAGATCTGGCCGAGTTCCTCGACCACTTTCTCTTTCTGGGCTCTATCCACAGTTTCACTCCAAGTTTGGGGGCAGCGCCCCCGGCTCGTTGCGCCCCGGCACGCCGGGGCATTCGGGTCCGCGTCAGGGTCCCGAGCCCAGGACCGCCCGGGGAAACCCCGGAAGATCCGTCTCGTTCCCCATCTCGGGCAGGAAATTAAGCCGCGAAGGGCACCCGCCGTCTCGGACAGGACGGGGCGAACCCCGCCAGACACCCGGGCCGGAGCCCGGGCGCATTCTTCAACCGGCCGTCGCCGAAGCGAGATCGACCGTGATCCCCGGCCCCATCGTCGAGGTCAGGGAAATCTTCTTCAGATACGCGCCCTTGGCCCCTGCGGGCTTGGCGCGCGCGAGCGCATCGACAAAGGCGCGGACATTCTCGGTGAGCTTGTCCTCGTCGAAGGACAGCTTGCCGACGCCGCCATGAATGACCCCGGCACGCTCGACCTTGAACTGAACCTCGCCGCCCTTGGCCGCCTTGATGGCCTCGGCCACGTCCATCGTCACCGTGCCGACCTTCGGGTTCGGCATCAGGTTGCGCGGCCCGAGGATCTTGCCGAGCCGGCCGACGAGCGGCATCATGTCCGGCGTCGCGATGCAGCGGTCGAACTCAATCCTGCCGCCCTGGATCGTCTCCACGAGATCCTCGGCCCCGACGATATCGGCACCCGCCTCGCTGGCCTCCTCGGCCTTCGGCCCGCGCGCGAACACCGCGACGCGCACATCCTTGCCGGTGCCGTTGGGCAGAACGACCTTACCGCGCACCATCTGATCGGCGTGGCGCGGATCGACGCCCAGGTTGACGGCGATCTCGAGAGTTTCGTCGAAACGCGTCTTCGCCAGCGATTTCAGCGTCTTGACCGCCTCCTCGACAGAGACGTTCTCCCGGTTCGCCACGGCTTCGCGCGCCGCGCGCATGCGCTTGCCAAGCTTCGCCATGACTTACCCCTTCACCTCGATGCCCATCGACTTCGCCGAGCCGAGGATGATCTTCATCGCATCCTCGACGGAATGCGCGCTCAGATCCTGGTATTTCGCCTCCGCGATCTCGCGCACCTGCTTGCGCGAGATCGTCGCGGCGGTGCTGCGCCCCGGGGTCTTGCCGCCCGATTTCAGCTTCGCGGCCTTCTTGAGGTAGTAGCTCGCCGCCGGGGTCTTCACCTCGAGGGTGAAGGACTTGTCCTGGTAGTAGGTGATGAGCGTCGGGATCGGCGCCCCGGGCTCCATCTCGGCGGTCTTCGCGTTGAACGCCTTGCAGAATTCCATGATGTTGAGCCCGCGCTGACCCAGCGCGGGACCGATGGGCGGCGAAGGATTCGCCTGCCCCGCCTTCACCTGCAGCTTGAGCTGCCCGATCACCTTCTTGGCCATGCGGCCCTCTCCTTTTCACCTGCGCCCGGCGCGCGCGCCCGGCGGTTCGGTTGAGTGGTCCGGCTCGCGCGGCGCGCCGCGCTTGCCTCCCACGCCGTCACGTCAGGCGCCCTTGGTCACCTGCGTGAATTCCAGATCGACCGGCGTCGCCCGGCCGAAGATCGACACCATCACCTTCAGGCGGCTGTGGTCGTCATCGACTTCCTCGACCATGCCCGAAAAGCCCTCGAACGGCCCGTCGGTAACTTGCACCTGCTCGCCCACTTCGAACCGGATCAGCGAGCGCGGCGCCTCCTGGCCCTCCTCGACCCGGTTGAGGATCGTGTTGACCTCCTCGTCGCGCATCGGCATCGGCTTGCCCTGCGGCCCGAGGAACCCCGTCACCCGGTTGATCGAGTTGATGAGGTGATAGCCGCGATTCGTCATCTCCATGCGCACGAGCACATAGCCGGGCATGAAGCGGCGCTCGGCGGTGACCTTCTTGCCGCGGCGCACCTCGAGCACCTCCTCGGTCGGAACCAGGACCTCCTCGATCTCGTCCTCGAGCCCGGCATCGGCAACGGCCGTCCGGATCGCCTCGGCGACCCGCTTCTCGTAGTTCGAGAGCACGCTGACCGAATACCACCGCTTCGCCATACTGTCCGTCACCTCGTGCCATCCCGGCGCCGCCACCGGACCCTGTGAATTCGGGGCGGTTGCCCATGTCTCCGCAACAGCAAAATGGCGCGCACTCGAATCGATGCGCGCCGGCTCGCGGAGCAATGTCCCCCTTACTTGCCCGCCCCGCGAACTTCAAGGCCGCATTGCATACCCCGCCCGCATCGGGCGCAGGTCAGCTCGTCGCGCCGAGGATCAGGACCAGGCCGTTGCGGATCAGCCAGTCCACGAAGAAGAAGAAGATCGCCGTCAGCGTCGCCATGATGAACACCATCACGGTCGTCAGCAGCGTCTCGCGCCGCGTCGGCCAAACGACCTTGGACACCTCGGCGCGGACCTGCTGCAGGAACTGAAGGGGATTCGTCTGTGCCATCATGCCTTGCCCGCTTTCCAAGCCCCCGCGCCCTTACGCGCTCGCGCGCCGCGATGCAAGCCTCGCCGGATCACGCGCGCAGGAGCGTGACCCGGGGCAGCGCCGCGATCCGGTCGAGATCGTGCCCGTAGGCGCGCGCCGTCGCGGCCAGCGTCGCCGCGTCGAGCGGGGCGAAACCCGGCTCGGCGGATGATTTCGGGAATCGCGCCCGCGCTGCGCGCGCGATCCCCGCCGCGTCGCCGCACGCCCCTGCCTGCAGCCAGGCCATGACATGCGCCTGCGCGCGCGCCGACAGGCCCTGATGCGCCGGCTGCTCCGGCAGCGGCACCCGTACCGCGCCGGCCGGGGCGAGCATCCGGTCGAGCACCTCCCCGGCGACTGCGGGGTAATCCTCGAACCGCCAGACGACGCAGTGCGCGACCCCGGGCACCGCCAGCAGCCGCGCCAGCAGCTCCAGCCAGCTCAGCCGCGCCGGCGCGAGCGCGCCGATGAAGCTGTCGAACGCCAACGGCGACCCGCTCAGCAACTTCTGGCTGTAGGCCGACAGCAGGAAGGAGGCCGGATCGCGCACCGCGAGGAACAGCGTCACACGCTCGGCCCCGGCCGCCGCCATGAACCGCGCGAGTCGCGCCCCGGCGCGCGGATAGAAACGGCCCTGTTCGAACATCTCGTCGTCATGGGCGCCGCCGAGAATGTTCTCCTCCGAAAGCACCAGCCGCGACAGGCGCGCGTGCCGGCCCACGAGCCCCGGCGCGTGGCGCGCGCGCAAAGCCTCGGGCGCGCCGCGCCAGGCCATCACCTCGCGGAAGGGAAACCGGTGGGAGCGAAAATGCGGCGGCCCGAAGAAGCCGACACCCTGCGCGAGCAATGCGCGGCGCTGCGCCCGGATGGCCTGTTGCAGATGGGTGGTGGCAGTCTTGTGAGCGCCGACATGCAGGGCGACGGCGGGATGCTCTGCCATCGGGGCCGTCCCTCGAGGGTTCGGGCAGGGTTGGCAGGGGCAGAGGGACTCGAACCCCCGACACTCGGTTTTGGAGACCGATGCTCTACCAACTGAGCTATGCCCCTATTGCGCGCAGTGCTTAGTGTCTCGCGCCGGCGCCGTCAAGCTGCTCCGGCGCGCGGCCCTGGCGGGGTCGGGACGAAAACGGCGCGCGGGGATCCCGCGCGCCGTCCGGCCGTTGGGACAGGGTCGGGCGGCGGGGTTGCCCCGCCGCCGGCCTGGTTTACTGCAGGATCTTGGAGACGACGCCGGCGCCGACGGTGCGGCCGCCCTCGCGGATGGCGAAGCGCAGCTTCTCCTCCATCGCGATCGGCGCGATCA
>SLQD01000164.1 GCA_007131685.1 Paracoccaceae bacterium
CGGCGGTCACGACCGTGCCGCGATAGGCGCCGTCGCGCAGCACGCTGATGCGGTCGGAGATGTGGAAGATCTCCTCCATGCGGTGCGAGATATAGACGATGCCCACGCCCTGCGCCTTCAGATCGGCTATGATCTCGAAGAGCACCACCTTCTCCTGGTCGGTCAGCGAGGCGGTGGGCTCGTCGAAGATCACCGCCTTGGCCTGAACGGTGAGCGCGCGCGCGATCTCGACCATCTGCTTTTTCGCGATGGACAGCCTCGAGACCATCGTGTCGGAGCCGAAATCGCAGTTGAGCCGCTTGAGGATGGCGTCGGCGTCGCGGCGCAGCTGACGCCAGTTGACGAGGCCGAAGCGGTCACGCGGCAGCTCGCCGATGAAGATGTTCTCGGCCACCGACAGATCCTCCACGAGCGAGAGCTCCTGGTGGATCAGCACGATCCCCTCGGCCTTGGCCTCGAGCGGGGTGCGCGGCGCGATCTCGCGCCCCGCGGCAAAGATGCGCCCCGAATCCGGCGCATGCATCCCGGCGAGCACCTTCATCAGGGTGGACTTGCCGGCCCCGTTCTCGCCGAGAAGGGCGTGCACCTCGCCGGGCATCACGTCGAAGCTCACGCCATCGAGCGCGCGCACCGCCGGGAACGTCTTGACGATGTTCTCGACACGCAGCGCGGGGGTCTGATCGGTCATAGGCGCAACTCCTCGTTGGTGCGGCGGTTGAACTGCTTGTCGAGGATCAGCACGGTGATCAGGATCGTGCCCAGGATCACGAGCACGTAGAACCCCGAAACCTGCATGAGGTTCATGCCGTTGCGCATGATCCCGATGGCGAGCACCCCGCCCAGCGTGCCCACGATGGAGCCCACGCCCCCGGTCAGCTTGGTGCCCCCGAGCACCACCGCCGTGATCGTCCAAAGCTCGTATTCGCGGCCCAGATTGGGCGTCGCCGCCCCCATCTGTGTCGACAGCGAGACCCCGGCGAGGGCGGCAAAGAATCCCACGATCATGAAATTGACCAGCATGTGCGGGCCGACCTTGATGCCGGCATTGATCGCCGCCTCGCGGTTGCCGCCCACCGCATAGGTGTTGCGTCCGTGCACCGTGCGCGTGAGCAGCAGATGCACGAAGAGCGTGAAGGCGAGGAAGATGAAGGCGAGCGTCGGAATCGGGCCGACGCTGCTCATGCCGAAATCGGAATAGGCGAAATCGGCGGCGTAGAAGGATTGCTCCTGGGTGTAGATGAACACGATCCCGCGGATACCCAGCATCGCACCGAGCGTGACGATGAAGGCGTCCACCCCCGTCTTCCAGACGATGAAGCCGTTGATCGCGCCCATCAGTACCCCGACCAGCAGCGCCGAAAGCACCGCCGGCAGGATCGCCCAGCTGCCCCAGTCGGCAAAGACCTCCCAGCCCTGCATGTCCACCGCGACCGAGGCCGCGAGCGCCAGCGTCGCGCCCACCGAAAGGTCGATATTGCCGTTGAGCATCACCAGCGTCATACCCAGCGCAATGAGCCCGATGGTCGAGCTTTGCAGCAGGATGTTGGTGAAATTGTTCACCGCGAAGAAATTGTCGGCGGCGACGCTGAAGAAGATGAAGATCAGCACCACGAACCCCCAGATCGGGTTCGCCTTGAGCCAGCGCAGCGGGCCGGCGGTGAATGATGTCTGCATGGCGGCCCCCTCAGGCGATCGGTGAGAACAGCTTGCCGCGCTTGGCGGCCACGTCGAGCCAGACGGCGAGGATGATCACGATCCAGGTCACGAGCCACTGCGTGTAGTAGGGCTGTCCCATCAGCAGCAGTCCGTTCTGGATGAAGCCCAGCATCAGCACGCCGATCACGGTCTTGAGAATGTTGCCCGCGCCTCCGAGCAGCGACGTGCCCCCGAGGATCACCGCCGCCAGCACCAGAAGCTCGTAGCCCTGCCCGACGGTGTTCTGCGAGCCCATGACCCGGCTGCCGAGAATGAGCGCGGCGACACCCACGCAGAACGCCGAGATCATGTAGGTCGTGAACACCACCCGGCTGCGCTTGATGCCCGAGAACACCGATGCCGTCGGGTTGCCGCCCACGGCAAAGACGCGCCGGCCGAACGGCGTGTAGCTCATGATCAGATGCAGGATCAGCGCAAGCGACAGGAATATCCAGATCGGAACGGCGATGTTCATGAAGCTCTCGCGCCCGAACACGCGAAACCAGGTGCCGCTCTGGTTGGAGATATCCACGTTCTGCCCGCCCGAATAGATCAGGATCAGCCCCTGGATCGCCGAGAGCATCCCCAGGGTCACGATCAGCGAGTTGAGCCGCATCACCCCCACGAGAAAGCCGTTGATCGCGCCGAGGGTGAGGGTGGCGGCGAACATCATCGGGATGCCGATCTCGGGGCCGACCTTGTCGTGCAGATCCACGACGAGCACCGTGGAAAACGACAGCATCGAGCCCACGGACAGGTCCAGATTGCCTCCGATCACGACGATCGTCACGCCGAGCGCCATCACTCCGATGATCGTGGACTGGCGCAGCACGGAGGCGATGTTGTCGAGCGACAGGAAGCGCTCTGAGACCAGCCCGAAGCCGATCATGAAGACGATGAACGCGATAAGGAGACCCTGCCGTGCGACGGCGGGGCCCGCGCCCTTGAGGCGGCTCAGCACCATCTTACGCTCCTCCTCGTAATCCGGTCGTGATGTCGGCGCCGCGCATGGCGGGCGGCTGGCGGGGCGCGCGCGACCGGCGCGCCCCGGGTCGGCCTCAGAAGACCGGGCGGTCGAACTCGTCCATGTTGGACTGGTCGATCTTGGGCGTCTCGAAGTAGTTGAGCTTCGGGACGTCCTCGCCGGCGAGCACGTCGAGCGCGGTCTGGAGTGCGGCGCGCGCGTCATCGACCGGGGACTGGTAGATCGAACCGTAATACTCGCCCTCGGCCATCGCGTCGTAGCCCACCGCGAAGTTGGTGGCGCCCACGAAAACCATGCCCTCGGCGCGGCCGGCATCCTTGGCGGCGTTCAGCGCGCCGACCCCCATGTTGTCATCGCCGGCATAGACGCCGTCGATATGGTCGTACTGGGTGAGGAAATCCTCCATCACCGACTGCGCGCGCTCGCGGTTCCAGTCGCCGGGCTGGGTGGCGATGATCTCGATGCCGGGGCAGATCTCGGCGAGTTCGTCCTCGAAGCCCCGCTGGCGCTCGATGGCGGTGGTGTAGCCGGGCTGGCCGGTGATCTGGACGATCTCGCCCTCGCCGTCGAGCCCCTCGCACATCAGCTCGGCCGCCGAGGCACCCTGCTGGATGTTGTCGGGTCCGGAGAAGGCGGCGATGAACTCCATGCCTTCCTCGGCGATGTTCGAATTGGTCACGATGACGGGGATATCCTGGCGGTGGGCGTTGCGCACCGCGGGCACGAGCGCGGTGCCGTCGGTGGGCCAGACGATGATGGCGTCGACCTGCTGCTGGATCAGGTCCTGCATCTGGTTGATCTGCAGCGCCACGTCCCCGCCGGCATCGAGCACGATCGTCTCGACATCGTCGCGCTCCTCGGCGGCGTCGATGAAGGCCTGCTCGTAGGTGGTCTGGTAGCTGTCCACGCCGACGTCGTTCTGGGTGATGCCGATGCGGACGGTGTCTGCGGCGGCGGGGGCGGCGAGGCCGGCCATCAGCGCGGCGGTCGCGGTCAGTGTGCCGATACGCGGCTTGGTCATTGGGGCTCCTCCCTTGAACCATAATGGCATTCTGCGCACCGCGTCGGTGGCGCCGGGAATCACCGGCACCTCGATCACGCGGGCCTCACCATATTGCGCTTTGCCACGCAGCATATGAGCCGCAAAAGTATCCACCATGAATAGAAACATGTCCGTTTCGGATACCTGGCCCGTGTAATCCCCTCGGCAGGGGCGGCACAGTCGATGGAGAAGCAGGCGATGAGCAGCCGGAAAGTCAGACTGAACATCGCGCGCTCAGCGCAGCGTCCCGGGGAGGAGCACGGCAGGGACATGGACATGTCGAACGCACCGGCGAGCCAGAGCGAGCTGATCCGGATCACCGGATTCCTCGACGAGCTGCGTGGTGAGCTCGGCACCGCGCTCGAGCTGTCCACTCCGGACCCGTATTTCAACATGGCCACGCATCTGATCCGTAACCATCTCGAGGCGCGCCCGGTCACGCAGACCTCGCTTCTGGCAGTGTCGGGCGTGCCCTATGCCACGGCGCTGCGCCGGCTGCGCGAGATGGTCGAGGCCGACCTCGTCGAGCAGCGGCCGCGTACGCGCACGGGCAAGAGCTTCTCGCTGCACCCCTCGGCGCGGCTGCTCGACGCCTGGACTGTGATGTCGGGGCGGGTGCGCCGCCTCGCGCAGACGGCCTTCGATGCCGCGGCGGAGGCGGAGACGCGCGACTACTACTACGGCGGCTCCTACATGGCCACGCGCCCGATCCAGCCGCCGCAGGTGCTGCCCGAGCCGCTGGCGCTGCCCGGCGGGCTGCGCATCCTCGTGCATGGCGATCCGACCTTCATGGTCATGGAGTCGCTCAAGCGCCAGTTCGAACAGCTCATTGGCACCAAGATCCACCAGCGCGCCTTCTCCATCGACCGACTGCGCAGCGAGGGGCTGCGCAATGCCGAAAGGCGCTTCAGCCAATACGACATCGTCGCCGTCGATCTGCCCTGGCTGGGCGAATTCGTGGCGCGCGGGGTGCTCGCGCCGCTCGACGAGGTGATGGATGTCGAGGCGCTCGACCCGGCGGATTTTCACACCGCCGGCTGGCAGGCGGCCCATTGGGGCGGGCGTGCCTACGGCGTGCCCAGCCAGACGACGCCGGAGCTGCTCTTCTACCGGCGCGACCTCTTCGCGCAGGCCGGGCTCGAACCGCCGGTGACCACGGATGATGTGCTCCACGCCGCCGCCACGTTTCACGAGCCCCATCGCGGCCGTTACGGCATCGCGTGGAACGCGGCGCGCGGCACGGCGCTCGGGCATACCTTCATGATGGCCTGCGCCGATTTCGGCCAGCCCGTGGTCGAGCTGCCGCGCAAGGCCGGTGGCTTCGACGCCACCCGGCTCGCCGGCGCCACGCCGCGCGTCACCATCGACAGCCCCGGCGGGCGGGCGGCGGCGCATTACCTGATGGCGCTCCTCGAATACTCGCCCCCCGATATCCTCTCGATGTCGTGGTATGAGCGCGTGCGCCCATATGCGGCCGGGCGCGTGCCGATGGCCTATGGCTACACGCTTCTCGCGCCGTATTTCGAGCTCGACGCCGACTCGCCGGCCTGCGCGACCACCGGCTACCTGCCGCATCCCGCCGGGGACGGCGGGCGCTGCATCGCCCCGGTGGGGGGCTACATGCTCGGCATCCCCGCCAATCTGCCGCCCGAGCGCCAGGCGGCGGCGGCCGAGGCGCTGCGCGTCGTCACCGCGCCCGAGGCGCAGAAGCTCTACGTCCAGAACGGCTCGCGCACCGCGCCTCGCTACTCGGTGGGCGCCGACCCCGAGCTGCGCCGCCTCTCGCCGATCTTCGCGGCCGTGGACGGGATGTCCTGGCGCGACGAGCTGCAGTTCTGGCCGCGCCCGCCGCTGCCCGCCATCAGCGCGATCATCCAGATCTGCGGCGAGGAATTTCACGACATGCTGCGCCGGCGCATCACGGTGGGCGAGGCGCTGCGCCGCGCCCAGTCCCGCGCCGAGGATGTCATGCGCAACGACGACATTGCATAGGAGGAGAACCCGATGGATCCGGAACGGCTCAAGGGAAAGAACGTGCTGATCACCGGCGGCGCGCAGGGAATGGGCGCCGCGATAGGCCAGTATCTGGCGAAGCAGGGCGCCAATGTCTGCCTCGCCGATGTCAACCTGGACGGTGCGAACGGGGTCGCCGAGCAGATCAACACCGCCGGAAACGGGCGCGCCATCGCCGCCAGGCTCGACGTGACCAAGCGCGACGAGATGGCTGCCGCCGTGGCGGCGACGGTCGAGGCCTTCGGCTCGCTCAACGTGATGCTCAACAATGCCGGCATCAACAAGCCGCTGATGTTCCTCGACGTCACCGAGGAGAATTTCCGCCAGATCATGGAGGTCAACGCGCTCGGCACGCTGATCGGGATGCAGGAAGCGGCCAAGCAGATGATCGCGCAGGGCAAGGAGAACGGCCCCTACAAGATCATCAATGTCGGCTCGATCCTGTCACGCCAGGCCTTCGACGATGTCGTGCCCTACGCCTGTTCCAAGCACGCCGTGCTGGCGATGATAAATGGCGGCGCCAAGGCGCTCGTCGAGCACAACATCACCGTCAACGGCTACGGCCCCGGCGTGGTGCGCACCGAGCTGTGGGAACAGCTCGACAAGGACCTCGTCGCCATCGGCAAGTTCGAC
>SLQD01000167.1 GCA_007131685.1 Paracoccaceae bacterium
CGCGCATGGCCCGGCTCGGCGCGGACGTGGCCACGGGCGCGGCGACCCCGGCCGCCGCCGCCGCCGAGGTGCTCGCCGCGCTCGACAGTCCTGCAGCCGGGCTTGCGGGCGACGCGGCAGACGGGCGCGACGGCGATGAATCGCTTGACGCGGGCGGGGACGGCGCGTAAACGCGGCTCCGACCTGCCGGCGCCCCTTCGCGGGGCGTGGATGAATCGTGAACACCTGTTGAACAAGGACAAAGCCCATGTCGCGCGTCTGCGAACTGACCGGAAAGGGGCCGATGGTCGGCAACAATGTCAGCCACGCCAACAACAAGACCAAGCGCCGCTTCATCCCGAACCTGCAGGATGTCACGCTGATGTCCGACGCGCTCGGCCGCTCCTACAGCCTGCGCGTCTCCGCCTCGGCGCTGCGCACGGTGGATCATCGCGGCGGGCTCGACGCCTTCCTCGCCCGCGCCCGCAACGAAGAGCTCTCGTCGAAGGCGCTGCGCATCAAGCGCGAGATCGAGAAGGCCGCCGCGAGCGCCGCCTAAGCCAGCGCGCGGCGCCATTGCGCCCGCCTTTGCGGCGGCACGACGCGGGCGACGACGCCGGATGGACGCCCGGACACCCTGCGCACGGCCATGCACCGCACGGCGCGGCAGCTTCCGAGCCCCCAACGCAACGCAGGTCCAAGTGAGCCCAGCATGAAACGTCTCGCCCCCCTCGCCGCCGGGTTCGTGCTGATCGCGACGCCGCTGGCGGCGGATGGCGACATCGCGATCACCGACCCGTATGCGCGCAGCGCGGGTCCCTCCGCGCAGGCCGGTGCCGCCTTCATGACCATCGAGAACCACGGCGCGCAGGATGACCGGCTGATCGGAGCAACTGCCGACATCGCCGAACGTGTCGAACTTCACACCCACGATGAGGACGATGACGGCGTGATGCGCATGTTCGAGGTCGCTGAGGGCTTCGCCATTCCCGCCGGCGGCAGCCGCAGCCTCGCGCGCGGCGGCGAGCATGTCATGCTGATGGGGCTCGCGGAGCCGTTCGAGGACGGCGCCACGATCACGCTGACGCTCGAATTCGAGCAGGCCGGCGCGGTGCGGCTCGACGTGCCGGTGGACCAGGAGCGCGGCCAGCACGGCGATCACGATCACTGACCGGTCCAACCGCTGGGCGTGCGCTCAAATGCCGCCCCGCGCGCCGAGCATCTGCGCCACCCAGTCGGGCACCAGCGCGCTCGCCGGCCCGTGCCGGGCTTCGGCAAAGAGCGGCGACGCCTCGGACGGCTCGAGATTGAGCTCCAGCGTATGCGCCCCCGCCGCAGCGGCTTCCCGCACGAAGTTGCCCGCCGGCTGCACCGCGCCCGAGGTTCCGATGGCGACGAAGCGATCCGCCGCACCCAGCGCCGCGAAAATCTCGTCGAGGTGATGGGGCATCTCGCCGAACCAGACCACGTCGGGCCGCGTCGCCCGCGCGCCGCATTGCGCGCAGGCATCCTCAGGCGCCATGCGCAGCGGCGCGGGCCAGCGCGCGCCGCAGGCGTCGCAGCGCGCGCGCATCAGTTCGCCATGCATGTGGATCGCCGCGGCCCCGGCGCGGGCGAAGAGATCGTCGATATTCTGCGTGATCAGCGTGACCGTACCCTCATGCGCCGCCTGCAGCCGCGCCAGCGCGTGATGGGCGGCGTTGGGCTCGGCGGACCGGCAGTTCTCGCGGCGGGCATTGTAGAAGGCATGCACCTTTGCGGGATCGCGGGCGAAGCCCTCCGGCGTGGCCACCTCCTCGAGATCGTATTGCGCCCAGATCCCGCCCGCATCGCGGAACGTGCCGAGCCCGCTCTCGGCGGAGATTCCCGCCCCGGTCAGGATGACGATGCGCTCGCCCATCTCGTTGCTCTCGCGCTTGACGTGCCGCGGCACAGCCGTAACAAGCGGCCGGGATGAAGCGCAAGCCACGAGGAACCCGCGCGATGGCCGAAAGCAGCTCCGAAACGCCGCCGCGCATCCTCTTCGTGTGTCTGGGAAACATCTGCCGCTCGCCGACGGCGCACGGCGTCCTGCGCGCCATGGCGCGCAAGCAGGGCCGGACCCTCGAGATCGACAGCGCCGGTACCGGCAACTGGCATCTCGGTTCCCCGCCCGACCCGCGCAGCAGCGCCGCCGCGCTGGCACGCGGCATCGATATCTCGGATCTGTACGCGCGCCAGGTCACGGCGGCGGATTTCGATCGCTTCGACCTGATCCTCGCGATGGACGAGGCCAATCGCCGCGATCTCGAGCGGCTGCGCCCGCCGGGCAACGCCACCCCGGTGCAGCTCCTGCTGGAGCATGCGCCCGGGCCCGCGCGCGAAGTGCCCGACCCGTATCTCGGCGGCGGCTTCAACGCGGTGCTCGACCTCATCGAGACGGCCAGCGAGGGGCTTCTCGCGACGCTCGACAAGCGCTGAGCCGCGCGCAACGGGGTCGCCGGGCGCGAAAGGGCGTGCTACAACACGGCCACTCGATGCGATCCGCTCCAACGAACGGGACTTCACGATGCGCTCCCACGCCCATATCGCGCTGCGCCGGCTGACCGGGCGGGCCTTCGCCGCCGCCATCGCGCTCGCCGCCGCGGCGACCCCTGCGGCCGCGGCCGATTTCGACACCGTCGCCGAGGCCGCCTATGTCATGGATCTCAACACGGGCGCGACGCTGCTCGATCTGAACGCCGACGAGCCGCGCCCGCCGGCCTCGATGTCCAAGCTGATGACGCTCAACATGCTCTTCGAGGCGATCGAGTCGGGCCAGGTCGCGCTCGAGGACAGCTTCAGCGTCTCCTCGCGGGCGCGCGCGATGGGCGGCTCGCGGATGTTTCTCGACGAGGGTGACCGGCCCACCGTCGAGGAGCTCATCCGCGGCATCACGGTGCTGTCGGGCAATGACGCGACGGTGACCGTCGCCGAGGGGCTCGCCGGCAGCGAGGCGCAATTCGCCAACCAGGCGACGCTGCGCGCCCGCGAACTCGGCCTCGAGAACACCACGATCGCCAACGCCTCCGGCATGCCCGACCCCGATCACCGCATGAGCATGCGCGACCTCGCGCTGCTGTCGGCGCGGATCATCGAGCAGTTCCCGCAATACTACGACTACCTGTCGGAGCCCGAATGGAGCTATGGCGGCATCACCCAGCCCAATCGCCTGCCGCTGCTCGATGAGGGGCTCGGGCTCGACGGGCTCAAGACCGGCTTCACCAGCGAGGCGGGATACTCGCTCGTCGGATCGGCGCAGCAGGGCGACCGGCGCATCATCTTCGTGATCGGCGGACTGGAGAGCGAAGAGGCGCGCGCCGAGGAGGCCGAGCGGATCATCAACTGGGCCTTTCGCCAGTTTCGCGAGAGCACCCTCCTCGAGCCGGGCCAGCGGCTGGGCAGCGCCGAGGTCTGGATGGGCGAGGGCGACAGCGTCGGGCTCGTCGTCGAAGAGGCGGTGCAGACGCTCCTGCCGATCCGGGTACAGGACGCGATCAAGGCGCAGCTCGTGCATCAGGGTCCCGTCGAGGCGCCCATCGCGGCCGGCAACCGCCTCGGCGAGCTGGTCATCGAAATCCCCGGCATGGAGACGCTGCGCGTGCCGGTCGTGGCCGAGCACCCGGTCGCGCGGGGGGGCTTCGGGGTGCGGCTGCGCACCGCGGCCGAGCAGCTCACCCGGCGCCTCATGCGGGAGGCGGCGGATCTCTGATCGTGGCGCGGCGCGGGCTCTTCATCACCTTCGAGGGTATTGACGGGGCCGGCAAGTCCACCCAGGCGCGCCGCCTCGCCGAGACGCTCGAGGCCGCCGGACACACCGTCGTGCTCACCCGCGAGCCGGGCGGATCGGCCGGGGCGGAGGCGATCCGGGCGCTGCTCGTCGAGGGTGCGGCGGCGCGCTGGTCGGCCGAGACCGAGATCCTGCTGTTCACCGCCGCGCGGCGAGACCACCTGGAAAAGACCATCGCGCCGGCGCTCGAAGCCGGCAAGCTGGTGATCTGCGACCGCTACACCGACTCGACGCGCATCTACCAGGGCGCAGTGCGCGCGGGGCTGCGCGCCGCGGTCGATGCGCTGCATGCGCAGTTCATCGGGCGCGACCCGACGCTGACCTTCATGCTCGACATGGCCCCCGACGCGGCGCTGGCGCGCGGGGTGGCGCGCGGCGGCGGCGAGGATCGCTACGAGTCGATGGGCGCCGCGTTCCAGGCGCGTCTGCGCGAAGGGTTCCTCGAGCTCGCCCGCGCCGAGCCCGCGCGCTGCAGGATCATCGACGCCGCCCGCTCCCCCGAGGCGATCGCCGCCGAGATCGCCGCCGAGACCCGCCCCTTCCTGCCATGAGCGGCGACACCCTGCCCGAGCCCGACCGCATCGAGGGCGCCCCGCATCCGCGCGAGACGGCGCAGCTTTTCGGCCATGCCGCCGCCGAGGCGCGCTTTCTCGCCGCGGCCGATGCCGGGCGGCTGCATCACGGCTGGCTCATCACCGGGCCGCAAGGGGTCGGCAAGGCGACGTTGGCCTGGCGTATCGCGCGTTTCCTGCTCGCGCAGGACGGCGGGCTGCGCGGCGCGCCCGGCACGCTCGGGATCGACGCGGACGATCCGGTCGCGCGGCGCATCGCCGCGCTGTCCGAGCCGCGGCTGCACCTGGTGCGCCGCGGACCCAATGACCGCGGCGATGCACTGTCGAACGAGATACGCCTGCCGGTGATCCGCGAGCTGCGCCGCTTCCTGACGATGGCGCCGGCGGAGGGCGGGCGGCGCGTGGTGATCGTGGATGCGGCCGACGAGCTCAATGTCCAGGCGGCAAACGCGCTGCTCAAGCTGCTCGAGGAGCCGCCCGCCGATACGGTGCTGCTGCTCGTCAGCCATCAGCCCTCGGGGCTGCTGCCGACGATCCGCTCGCGCTGCCGGGAGCTGCGGCTGGCAGGGCTCGGCCCCGACGACATGGCCGCCGCGCTCGAAGCCGCCGGGCAGGACGACCCCGCGGCCGCGCCGGCGCTCGCGGCGCTGTCGGGCGGCTCGGTGGGGGCGGCGATCCGGCTTGCGCGCATGGACGGGCTCGCGCGCTACCGCGCCCTCGTCGAGACCGCCTCCACCCTGCCCGATCTCGACCGCGCCCGCGCGCTCGCGCTGGCCGACAGCGTCGCGGGCCGGGCCGCGGGGGCGCAGCTCGACCTGATGCTGTGGCTCATCGAGCTGTTCCTGTCGCGGCTCGCCCGTGCCGGGGTGAGCGGCCCGCCGGCCCCGGAAGCCGCACCAGGCGAGACCGAACTCTTCGCGCGCCTCGCCCCCGACGCCCATGCCGCGCGCCGCTGGGCCGAGCTTCAGCAGACCCTCTCGGCGCGCGGGCGGCAGGGCCGGGCGGTCAATCTTGACCCCGCCGCGCTCGTGCTCGATATGGTGCTGTCGATCGACGCCGCCGCGCCTTCGCGCACCGCCTGAAACACAAGGCCACACATGACCCAACCGCCCGAGATCGTGGACAGCCACTGTCATCTCGATTTTCCCGAACTCGCCGCCGAGCTCGACGCGGTGATCGCCCGCGCCCATGCCGCCGGGGTCACGCGCATGGTCACGATCTGCACGCGCCCGCGCCTCGAGCCGCAGGTACGCGCCATCGCGGAAGCACATGACAGCGTCTTCTTCAGCGCCGGCACCCACCCGATGAGCGTCGCCGACGAGCCCATGGTCGGCGTCGCGCAGCTCGAGCGGTTCGCGGCGCATCCCAAATGCGTGGGTATCGGCGAGTCGGGGCTCGACTATCACTACACCGCCGAGAGCGCCGGGGCGCAGCAGGAGAGCCTGCGCCTGCACGTCGAGGCGGCGCGTCGCACCGGGTTGCCGCTCATCATCCACGCCCGCGACGCCGACGGCGACATGGCGCGGATCCTGACCGAGGAGCACCGCGCCGGGGCCTTCTCCTGCGTGATGCATTGCTATTCCTCGGGCGCCGAACTCGCGCGGACCGCGCTCGAGCTCGGTTTCTACCTGTCGATGTCGGGCATCGCGACCTTTCCCAAGGCCGAGGCGCTGCGCGAGATCTTCGCCGCCGCCCCTCTCGAGCGCATCCTCGTGGAAACCGACGCGCCCTATCTCGCCCCGGTGCCGCATCGCGGCAAGCGCAACGAACCGGCCTTCACCGCCCACACCGCCGCGCGCGGCGCCGAGCTCTTCAGCATGGACCCCGCCGATTTCGCCCGCGCGACGAGCGCCAATTTCGACCGCCTCTTCACCAAGGCCGCCGCATGGCGACAGGCGGCCTGATGGGACGATTGCGGTTCACCATCCTCGGCTGCGGCTCCTCGGGCGGGGTGCCGCGGCTCGGCGGCAAATGGGGCGATTGCGACCCCGCCAATCCGCGCAACCGGCGCCGGCGCTGCTCGATGCTGATCGAGCGGGAGGGACCGGACGGTGCCACGCGGGTGCTCATCGACACCTCGCCGGACATGCGCGAGCAGCTCCTCGATGCCGGGGTCGGCACGCTCGATGCGGTCGTCTACACCCATTCGCATGCCGACCATGTCCACGGCCTCGACGATCTGCGCCAGATCGTCTTCAATCTCGGCCACCGGGTGCCGGTCTGGGCCGACGCACCCACCCGCGCGGCGCTCGAGGCGCGCTTTGGCTATGCCTTTCACCAGCCGGAGGGCTCGGAATACCCGCCGATCCTCGAGATGCGCCCGATCGAGGGCGCGATCACCGTCACCGGGGCGGGCGGCGGCATTACGCTGACCCCCTTCGAGGTCGATCACGGCACCATGGCCGCGCTCGGCTTCCGGATCGGCGACCTGGCCTACCTTCCGGATGTCGTGTCGATCCCCGGACACTGCTGGCCGCTGCTCGAGGGGCTCGATTGCTGGGTGCTGGACGCGCTGCGCCGGCGGCCGCATCCAAGCCACGCCCATCTGGCGCGCGCGCTCGACTGGATCGCGCAGGCGCGCCCGCGCCGGGCGGTGCTCACCAACATGCATATCGATCTCGATCACGACACGGTCGCGCGCGAAACCCCCGATCACGTTACCCCCGCCCATGATGGCATGACCATCACCTACGAGATCTGAGCGCTTGCAGGCGCTGCTCGAGGTCATCCTGCCGGTCTTTCTGGTGATGGGCTTCGGCTATCTGGTGGTCTGGCGCGGGCTGTTCAGCGACAGCGCGGTGGACGGTCTGATGACCTTCACCCAGAACTTCGCCATCCCCTGCCTGCTCTTTCTCGCGATCACGCAGCTGGAGCTGTCGGTGCTGCTCGATGGCCGGTTGCTGCTGAGCTTCTATGCCGGTGCGACGGCGGGGTTCCTCGCCGGGCTGTTCGGGGCGCGGATCCTGTTCAAACGGCCCTGGGAGGACTGCGTCGCGATCGGGTTTTGCTGCCTGTTCTCGAATTCGGTGCTGCTCGGCCTGCCGATCACCGAGCGCGCCTACGGCGCGGGCGCCCTGGAGCCCAATTACGCCATCATCGCGCTGCATTCGCCCTTCTGCTACGCGCTCGGCATCACCGTGATGGAGGTGGTGCGCAATCGCGGGCGCGGGCTGCGCGAGACGAGCACGCGGGTGCTCACGGCGATGTTTCACAACGCGCTGGTGATCGGCATCGCGCTCGGCTTTGCGGTCAATATCAGCGGCCTGCCCGTGCCCGGCGTGCTCGGCGACGCGCTCGACCTGATGGTGCGCGCCGCGATTCCGGCGGCCCTTTTCGCGCTCGGCGGGGTGCTGTACCGCTACCGCCCCGAGGGCGATCTGCGCACCATCGGCTTCGTTTGCGCGGTCTCGCTGATCCTGCATCCGGTCATCGTGTGGGGGATGGGCACGGCGCTCGCGCTGCCGCAGGGCGCGTTCCGCTCGGCGGTGATCACCGCGGCGATGGCGCCGGGTGTGAACGCTTATGTCTTCGCCAATCTCTATGGCCGGGCCAAGCGCGTGGCGGCCTCGTCGGTGCTGCTGAGCACCGGGCTGTCGATCCTTTCGGTCTGGTTCTGGCTGGCGCTGCTCGGCTGAGCGCATGCGGCAATGCAGCAACGAAAGCCTGCCGCAGCGCGGCGAAAAGCGGGCCGGGCCTTGCACCGACGCCTTCTTGCAGTACACTCTGGGGAACGAGAGGTGCCGCAGTGCAGAAACACCATCCCATCCCCGCCTTCAGCGAGATCACCCCGGATGCGCCGATCACCGAGGAGAGCCACGGCGCGCGGGCCAAGTGCCTGCAGCGGCTGATCCAGCTGGGGATGCCGGTACCGCGCACATTGGCGCTGCCTTTCGATGCGGTGCGGCTGATCGCGGCGGGCCAGCTCCCTGACACGGCGGCGATGCTGGCGCGGTTCGGGTCCGGGGCGCTGGTCTCGGTGCGGCCGAGTTCGCAGAACGGTGCCTGGGGCGGGCCCGGCAGCCTGCTCAATATCGGCATGAACGACGCGCGCCATGCCGAGCTTTCGGCCGCGCACGGCGCTGCCGCCGCGAGCGCGCTCTATCTGCGCTTCGTACAGAATTACAGCACCCATGTCGCCCGGCTCGACCCGGACCTGTTCGAAACCGCAGGCACACCCGAAACGGCGCTGCGCAACGCGCTGCGCGCCTTCGAGACGGAGATGGACGAGCCCTTCCCGCAGGATCCGGCGCATCAGCTCGCGCAGGTGCTGCGCTCCATGGCGCGGGCCTGGGAGGGGACCTCGGCGCGGCTCCTGCGCCAGGCGCGCGGCGCGCCCGCCGATGCCGGGCTCGGCCTCGTGGTGCAGCAAATGGCGCTCGGCATCGGGCGCGGCGAGAGCGGCGCGGGGGTGATCCAGTTCGTCGATTCCGCCACCGGCGCGCCGCAGATCACGGGCCGCTACCTGGGACAGAGCCAGGGCCGCGACGCCGTCGCCGAGGGCGCCGAGGGCGCGCTCTACCTGACGCGTGACCCGCGCGGCCCCTCGCTCGAGGAACGCTGCCCGGAGGTCTTCGAGACGCTCGCGGCGTTCGGGGACGCCTGCCGCGCGCGACTGCACGAGGAAATGCAGATCGAGTTCACCCTCGAGGACGGCGCGCTGCAGGTGCTCGACGCGGTGCGGGTGGCGCGCAATTCCCGCGCCGCGGTGCGCATCGCGGTCAAGCTTGGCGAGGACGGCATCATCAGCCGTGCGGAGGCGCTCCAGCGCATCGCGCCGCGGGCGTTGTCGGAGCTTCTGCATCACCAGGTCGATCCGCATGGTGCACGCGACCTGCTCGCGCGCGGCATCGCGGCCAGCCCCGGCGCGGCCTGCGGGCGGATCGTCTTCTCCTCCAATGCCGCCCAGGCCAGCGCCGCGCGCGGCGAAGCCTGCATCCTCGTGCGCCGCGAGACCACCCCGGAGGACATCCGCGGCATGCATGCCGCCTCCGGCGTACTCACCGAGCGCGGCGGCATCACCAGCCACGCCGCCGTGATCGGGCGCGGGCTCGGCCTGCCCTGCATCGTGGGCGCCACCGGGCTGCGCATCGACGCCCATGCCCGCACCCTGACCACGAGCGACGGCCGCCGCCTCGCCGAGGGCGACATGATCACCCTCGACGCCACCTGCGGAGAGGTCCTCGCGGGGGCGGCGGACCTGCTGGAGCCAGCCGTGGATGAGAGCTTTCGCACGCTGATGCGCTGGGCGGACGCGGTGCGCGATATCGGCGTGCGCGCCAATGCCGACACCCCGGCCGATGCCCGGATCGCGCGCGATTTCGACGCCGAGGGAATCGGGCTGTGCCGCACCGAGCACATGTTCTTCGAGGATGACCGCCTCACCGTGATGCGCGAGATGATCTTCGCCGATACCGCCGAGGACCGCCGCGCCGCGCTCGACCGGCTGCTGCCGATGCAGCGCGCCGATTTCACCCATCTGTTCGAGATCATGCAGGGCACGCCGGTCTGCATCCGGCTCTTCGATCCGCCGCTGCACGAATTCCTGCCGCATGGCCGCGAGGGGCTGCGCAACCTCGCCGAGGCGCTCGACAAACCGCTCTCCGAGATCACCCGCCGCGCCGAGGCCTTGTCTGAATTCAACCCGATGCTGGGGATGCGGGGCGTCAGACTCGGTATAACCATGCCGGAAATCTACGACATGCAGGCGCGCGCCATCTTCGAGGCCACCATCGACGCCTCGCATAACGGCGACCCGGTGGTGCCCGAGATCATGATCCCGCTCGTCTCCGCCAAGCGCGAGGTCGAGCTCGTAAAGGCGCGTATAGATGCCGTCGCGGCGTCGGTGCGCACCGAGCGCGGGCGCAGCTTCGATTACCGGCTCGGCGTGATGGTCGAGACCCCGCGCGCGGCGCTGCGCGCCGGAGACATCGCCCAGCACACCGATTTCCTCAGCTTCGGCACCAACGACCTCACCCAGATGACCTACGGCCTCTCGCGCGACGATGCCGGCCGCTTCATGAGCAGCTATGTCCAGGCCGGGGTCTATCCCGAAGATCCGTTCCAGACCCTCGATATCGACGGTGTGGGCGAGCTCTTGCACATCGCCGCCGAGCGCGGGCGCGCCGCGCGCCCCGAGCTCGTGCTGTCGGTCTGCGGCGAGCATGGCGGCAATTCCGAATCGATCGCCTTCTGCCGTGCCGCCGGGTTCGATTACGTCTCCTGCTCGCCGTTCCGGGTGCCGGTGGCGCGGCTCGCCGCGGCACATCTCGCCATTGGCGACGCGCAGGGCTGAGCCTCAGCGGCCGATCACCTCGACGAGCTTGGCGTGGAAACGCCCCGCCACCGCGGCGAACCCATCGGTCGTGCCATGGATCTCGTCGGCCCAGTCGGTCACCCGCGGCAGCGCACCGCGACAGTCGACGACATGGACATGCGGATCCTGCGCCGCGACGCGCTCGAGCATCGCATAGAGCTGGTCGATGAGCACCGCCAGGATCTCGCGGCGCAGCCCGCCCTCGATCCCCAGCGGCGCGAAGGCACTGCCCAGCCAGCGATCCTTCGACGCCCAGACAGGGCTGCGCCGGTCATCCGCATCCCAGGGATGCGGGAACGGCACATCATAGCCATGGACGAGGATCGGCAGGGTGCGAAACGCGGCGCGCTCGCGGATCGTCGCGACGACGCGGCCATAGGCGGTCTCGAGAAAGGCGATGCGGCGGTCGAGCTCGGCGGAGTCGATATGATCCTCGGGACCGCGCGCACCCGGGGCCGGCCGCCGCAGGATCTTTCGCAGCACCGGCGTGCCATCACCGGCCTCCTCGTCCTCGCCGATGATGTCGTTGCCCGCCGCCGAGAAAAGGAAGGCGCGCACCCGGT
Organism: Paracoccaceae bacterium; assembly: GCA_007131685.1. GTDB lineage: Bacteria > Pseudomonadota > Alphaproteobacteria > Rhodobacterales > Rhodobacteraceae > Alkalilacustris. Next base: position 11,236 of record SLQD01000167.1, read on the forward strand.
CGGCATGCTTGTCGAGCGCGGCCATGTATTCGCGCCCGCCCCGGCCCGGCGGGCCATAGACCATGTTGCGCGCCGTGTCGCCCGCCGACGACAGGCAGTTCACGAGATAGGGCTCGTTGAGATGGCTCACCGTCTCGCGGATGAAGATCGGGAACTGGAACCAGCTGTCGCCCTCGGCGACGATCACGTCGCGCGCATCCCCCGCGCGCAACGCGCGCTCGAAGCGCCGGCTGCGCCGCCAGCGGGCGAGGCCGTTGCCGATGCCCATCGCGCTCTCGGCCTCGATCTGGTCGGCGGTCATCTCCACGCGCTCCGGGTCGGGAACCAGAGTCGGGTTGAAGGCCGGGCCGTCGGGCAGGAAGGTCGAGAAGGCCGCGATCACCTCGTCGGGCGTGTCGGGATCCATCAGGAGCTCGACATACTGCGCATAGCTGATCTTGCCCATCGCAACGCTCCGGAAGGGACGCAGGAAATCCACGCTTGCGCAAGATTACCACATAAAGCGATAATGAAACACATTATTCCCGACAGCGCCGCGATGGAGTTTCAGGAATGCGCCCAGCCCCGAGCGATGCCGAAGCCCTCGCGCCGCTGCTCGACCGCTTCGCCCGGGTGCGCTCCAAGATCGACCGTGCCCGCCGCGCCATCTCCCACCGCGCTCCCGCCCCGACCGAGACCGACGAGCGCCTCGCCCTCTACGCCGAGCGCGAGCAGATCGCGGCGCTGCGCGAGGGCCCGCCGCCGCGCGCCACGGCCGACACGCTCGACACCCGCGAGCGCATCATCGGCGCCGACGACATCCTGCGCATCGCCACGCTCGGGCACGGGCTGCGTGCGGCGCGCTCGGTGGGGCGGATCGTGGTCGCGGGCGGGCTCGATCACGGCACCGGCTTTCTCGTCGCGCCCGCCATGGTGATGACCAACCACCATGTGCTGCCCGATATCGCGCGCGCCGCCGCCTCCGAAATCGAGTTCGAACAGCACGACCTCGATGGCAAGCTTACCGCGATGCCGCGCTCGCGGATAGATCCGGGACGCTTCTGGTTCACGGATGAAACCCTCGACATCACCATCGCAGGGCTCGACGACACGAGCGCGACGGCGGAGCTGGGCTGGCACCCGATGATCGCGCAGCAGGGCAAGATCCGCATCGGCGACCCCGTCAACATCATCCAGCACCCGGGAGGACGCGGCAAGTCCGTCGTTGTGCACAATTCCAACCTGCTGCATCTCGAGAACCCGCCCGGGCGCGACGCGCGAAATCTCGGGGCCTTCCTGTGGTACGACGGCGATACCGAGCGGGGCAGCTCCGGTGCACCGGTGTTCAACCGGCGCTGGGAGGTGGTGGGTGTGCATCATCGCGGTGTTCCCAAGGCCGACAGCGAGGGCCACCTGCTCGACGCGGACGGGCAGACCTTCGCGCGCGAGGAGCTCGCCGCCGATCCGGGGCGCGCGGTCTGGATCGCGAATGAGGGCACCCGGACGAGCCGGATCGTCGCCGCCCTCACCGAGGCCACGTTCGAGACCGGCCGCCATGCGCGCCGGCGCGACGAGCTTCTCGAGCTTTGGGAGGAGTCGCGGCTTCACAACCACGGACAGGCCAGCGCGCGCCCGCAGGACCTGCCCGCCGAGGAGTCGGCGGGTGCGCGCACCGAGACCCTGCGCGCGGCCGGGATCACCATCCATGTGAGCATCGATCCCGGCGGCTGATCCGGGCCAAGCTCACGGAATCGTTTCATTTCGTGCGGCCGGGACGGGGTACCCGCGGCTTGGCTCGGGCGCTGTCACGACACGCTTCGCAGTGAGGCCCCAACATGGAGAGTGCAATGAAGTCCTTGCTGCTGACCACCGCGATCCTCGGCCTTCTCGCGGTGCCCGCCTTCGCCTCGGAGCATGAAGAGGCCAATGGCGAGGTCGACGAGATCATCGGGAACGGCGAGACCATGAACGGCGCCGAGGCGGATCATGACGACGGGGCGGATGATGCCGCCGACGATGAAGCGGCGGACGATGACGCCGGCGATGATGAAGAGCACGAGGACCTGGCGGACGACGAGATCCTCCGCGGCAGAGTGGTCGCGCGTGAGGCGAGGGGCGTATCGGTGCAGCCCGGGCCGCAGCGCGGCGAGACCGGTGCCGAAGGCCACGGGCGGCGGCGGGGCCGTTGCATCGAGCGGTGCGGAGGCAGGGACGTCGAGGACGGTGTCGGGCATGGCAGGTCCGAATGGCGCGCGGCGCGATCGATAAGGTGAAGCCCCTCAGCCCCGAATCGCGCACCGGTTGCCCCTGCCGCACCGCGCAGGCTCCATTCTGCGGAACCTGCACGGCAGTCGGCATCACGAAGCCGCGACCCGCTGCACCGCACCGCGCCGGTCACCGTCCGGCAGGCGCCATGGCGACGGCGCGGCGACCGCGCCGCCCGCGGCGGCGCGGCAGGGCCTCACTCGGCCGCGTGGTCGGTGACGGCATGAGTCCAGGCGGCGTCACCCGGATGCTCCGTGATCACGGGGTCAGAGCCGCCCGCGAGCAGGATCTCCACCGTGCGCTCGAAATCCTCGGGATCGAGCACGCCGTTATCCTCGCGGTCGAGCAGCTCGGCGATCTCGTCCATCATCCGGATCTGGTGATGCTCCTGCTGCGCGCCGGTCTGGTCATAGGCGAGCACGATCCCGGCCGCCTCCTCGACATTCTCGGCCGCCCAGTCCCAGCCGCGCATCGAGGCGCGCACGAAGCGGGCCATCGCATCGACGAACTCTTCATCCTCGAGCCGCGATGCCTCGACCCAGAGCCCGTCCTCGAGCGTGGCGACCCCCTGATCCTCGTAGTGAAAATTGACCAGCTGGTCCTCTTCGATCCCGGCATCGATGACCTGCCAGTATTCGTTGTAGGTCATCGTCGAGATGCAGTCGGCCTGTCCCTGCAGCAGCGGATCGACGTTGAAGCCCTGGCGCAGCACCTCGACTCCGTCATCGCCACCGTCGGTCTCGAGGCCGAGCTGGCTCATCCAGGACAGGAAGGGAAACTCGTTGCCGGCGAACCAGACACCGAGCGTGCGCCCCGCGAAATCGTCCGGGCTCTCGATGCCGCTCTCCTCGAGGCAGGTCAGCATCATGCCAGAGCGCTTGAAGGGCTGGGCGACATTGACGAGCTCGAGCCCGGACTCGCGCGCGGCGAGCGCCGCAGGCATCCACTCGACGACGACATCGGCCTCGCCCCCGGCGACGACCTGCGGCGGCGCGATGTCCGGTCCGCCAGGGCGGATCGTCACGTCGAGCCCCTCTTCCTCGTAATAGCCGTTCTCGAGGGCGACGAAATACCCCGCGAACTGCGCCTGTGTCACCCATTTGAGCTGCAGCGTGAGCTCGTCATCGGCCTGCGCGGCACCGGCCGCCAGAAGCCCGGTCACCGCCAGCGCGGACGTCATCATCGTCTTGTGCATTGTCTTTCCTCCTTGTTGTGCCCCGAAGGGCGGTCAGCGGCCGCGCTGTGACGGGTGCCAGAAGGTCACCCGCTTCTCCAGCGCGGCAAGAATGCCGTAGAACGACGAGCCGGAGATCGCCGCGATCACGATGGTGGCCCAGACCATGTCGAGCTGCAACCGCCCGACACCGCTGGAAATCCGGAACCCCATGCCATGCGTCGGCGAGCCGAAGAACTCGGCAACGATTGCCCCGATCAGCGCCAGCGTCGAGCAGATCTTGAGCCCGTTGAAGATGAAGGGCATCGCCGCGGGCAGGCGCAGCTTGAGCAGGGATTGCCGGTGCGAGGCGCTGTAGGTGCGCATCAGGTCGCGCTGGATCGCCTCGCTGGCGAGCAGTCCCTGCACCGTGTTGACCAGCATGGGAAAGAACACCATCGCCACCACCACCGCCGCCTTCGACTGCCAGCCGAAGCCGAACCACATCACCATGATCGGCGCCGTGCCCACGATCGGCAGCGCGGCCGCGAAATTGCCCACCGGAAGGAGCCCGCGGCGCAGGAAGTCGTAGCGATCCACCGCCAGCGCCACCAGAACCGCCGCGCCGCAGCCCATCGCGTAGCCCGTCAGAGCACCCATGACGAAGGTCGCGTGGAAATCGCGCCAGAGTGTCGTTCCGCTGCCGGCCATGCGCGCGGCGATGTCGGTGGGCGCGGGCAGGATCACGGGCGGCACGTTGCCACCACGCACCCCCGCCTCCCACAGCCACAGCAGGGTCAGTCCGAAGATGAGCGGCACGATGAGCGCCATGATGCGACGGCCGATCTCCGAGCGAAGCGCCAGATTGGCGAGCCGCTCCTCGAGCATCCAGGCCCCGAGCCAGACCGCAAGGAACATCGCCCAGAAGCTCGGCGCGACCGGGGCGCGCAGATCCGCGAGCATCCCCGACGCCCCGAGCGCGATGAGCGCCCCCATCAGCGCGAGCACCCAGGGCGAGCGCAGCCGCAGATCGAGCGCGCCGAGCGCCAGCGCGCCGATGAGCGCCAGCACAGCAAGGAGCTGCGGATCGCCCTGTGGCGCCGGCGCCATCATCAGGACCACGGTCGCCGCCACGGCAAGCAGCATCGCCAGGCCCTGCAGCCAGCCCGGCTGTCGCGTTTCGCCCGTCATTGCTGCATCCCCATTCGCCGCAGGGTGTAGCGCTGGATCGCGCCGACAATGGCGACCATGCCGGCCGCCACGATCGCCGCGGCGAACAGCGCCGCCCAGATCTGGATCGTCTGCCCGTAATAGCTGCCCGACAGAAGCCGCGCGCCGAGCCCCGCGACCGCGCCGGTGGGCAACTCGCCCACGATCGCGCCGATGAGCGCGGCGGCGATGCCCACCTTGAGTGAAGCGAACAGATACGGCATCGAGGAGGGCCAGCGCAGCTTGGCGAAGACCTCCGGTCGGCTCGCATTGTAGGTCTTCATCAGGTCGAGCTGCATCGCGTCGGGGCTGCGCAGCCCGGTCACCATGCCCACCACGACCGGAAAGAAGCTCAGATAGGCGGAGATGATCGCCTTGGGGATCAGCCCCGTGACCCCGACGGCATTGAGCACCACGATGATCATGGGCGCGATGGCGATGATCGGAATGGTCTGGGAGGCGATCGCCCAGGGCATCACCGAGAGATCCATCGCCCGGTTATGCACGATCCCCACCGCGAGCAGGATCCCCAGCCCGGTGCCGATGCCGAAGCCCACCAGCGTCGCCGACAGTGTCACCCAAGCGTGCCAGAACAGCGAGCGCGGCGACAGCGTGCCGGTATTCATAAGCCCCTGCGGCCCGCGCCACTCCTCCACGAAGGTGGAATTCCACATCTCCGCGCCGACCTGGTGCGGCGCCGGCAGGCGCGGGCGATCCTGCGAGAGGGTTTCGCGCACGAGCTCCGCCGTGCTGACCTCGACGCCGGCGCGCCCCGCCTGATCGAGCACCCATTGCGAATTGACCGGGATCACCGCCGCATACCAGATGGCGATGATCACCGCGACGACGGTGAGGACCGGGACGAGCGCGCCGCGCATCACCACCACCCTGCCCGCTCAGACCGCATCGGCGAGCCCCTCGCGCAGCCCCTCGCGCACCCGGTGCGCGACCTCGATGAATGCCTGCGAGTCGCGAATCTCGAGCGGGCGCTCGGCGGGCAGCGGGCTGTCGATCACATCGGTTATCCGGCCCGGGCGCGGCGACATCACCACGATCCGGGTGGAGAGATAGACCGCCTCGGGAATCGAATGGGTCACGAAGCCGATCGTCTTCTCGGTGCGCCGCCACAGTGCGAGGAGCTGCTCGTTGAGCCGGTCGCGCACGATCTCGTCGAGCGCGCCGAAGGGTTCGTCCATGAGCAGGATATCGGCATCGAAGGCCAGCGCGCGCGCAATCGAGGCGCGCTGCTGCATCCCGCCCGAAAGCTGCCAGGGGAACTTGTTCTCGAAACCCTCGAGCTCGACGAGCTCGAGCACGTCCGCCACGCGCCGCGCCTGCTCGGCGCGGTCATAGCCCATGATCTCGAGCGGCAGCTTCACGTTGCGCGCGATGGTCCGCCACGGATAGAGCCCCGGCGCCTGAAAGACATAGCCGTAGGCGCGCGCGCGGCGCGCCTCGGCGGGGGACATCCCGTTGACGGTGATTGCGCCGGCCGTCGGCTGTTCGAGATCGGCGACAACGCGCAGGAAGGTCGTCTTGCCACAGCCCGACGGGCCGATGAAGGAGACGAACTCGCCCTTCCCGATCGTCAGGTTCACATCCTTGAGGGCGTGGACGGGGCCGTCATTCGTTTCGAATGTCAGCCCGAGATCTCGCGCCTCGATAACCGTGCTCTCGCTCACGCGGTTCCCCTGTTGGCTTGTGCCCCGCCCTGCGGGGTCATTGGCTCCGGCGGCACCGCCCTTGCGGGCGGTGCGGACTGGTGCGCGGTGTCAGACGCCCGCGGGAATGTTCTGCGGGTCGCGCTTGATCTGGCGCGGGCTGTTGAGCGCCTTCCACTTCGACAGCGCTGTATGCGCCGATGGAAAGGCCGGGCGCGGGACGAAACGGCCACGGCCGGGCTGCGGCTGGCTGTTCTGGCCCCAGGCCCAGATCACCTCGCCGCGCGAGATCGTGTAGCGCGCCTGCGCCGAGACCTCGACGCCCTCGAAGACGTTGTAATCGAGGATCGAGTGGTGATTGGCCGCCGAGATCGTCTTGGAGATCTTCGGGTCCCAGACCGTGATGTCGGCATCCGCGCCGGGCACGAGCGCGCCCTTTTTCGGGTAGATGTTGAGGATCTTCGCGACGTTCGTCGAAGTCACCGCGACGAACTCGTTGAGCGTGAGCCGCCCCGTCTCGACGCCCGCGGTCCACAGCACCGCGAGGCGCTCCTCGAGCCCGTTCGAGCCGTTGGGGATCTTGGTGAAATCGCCCACGCCCATGCGCTTCTGCTCGGTCGAGAAGGCGGCGTGGTCCGTGGCGACGACCTGTAGCGAGCCGGCCGACAGCCCGGCCCACAGGCTCGCCTGGTGGTCCTTCGAGCGAAACGGCGGCGACATCACGCGCCGCGCGGCATGGTCCCAGTCCTTGTCGAAATACTCGGACTCGTCGAGCGTCAGGAACTGCGCCAGCGGCTCGCCGTAGACCCGCATCCCCTTCTGGCGCGCGCGCCGGATCGCCTCATGCGCCTGCTCGCAGCTCACATGCACCACATAGAGCGGCACGCCCGCGGCGTCGGCGATGGTGATGGCGCGGTTGACGGCCTCGCCCTCGACCTCGGGCGGGCGCGAATAGGCGTGCCCCTCCGGCCCGGTGATGCCCTGCTCGAGCATCTGCTGTTGCAGGTCGTAGACGATGTCGCCGTTCTCGGCATGCACCATGGGCAGCGCGCCGAGCTCCTTGCAGCGGCGGAACGACGCGAACATCTCGTCATCCTCGATCATCAGCGCGCCCTTGTAGGCCATGAAGTGCTTGAACGAGTTGACGCCCATCTCGACGGCGTCCTTCATCTCGTTGAAGATCGTCTCGTTCCAGCCCGTCACCGCCATGTGAAAGCCGATATCGGTGCAGATCTGGTCGCGCGACTTGTCATGCCAGTTGTTGATGGCGTTCCTGAGGCTGCCATCGGGGCCGGGCAGGCAGAAATCCACCAGCATCGTGGTGCCGCCACAGGCCGCCGCCCAGGTGCCCGTCTCGAAGGTCTCGGCCGCCGTGGTGCCCATGAACGGCATTTCCATATGGGTGTGCGGATCGATGCCGCCGGGGATCACATAGGCCCCCTCGGCGTCGATCACCTCGTCGCCCTTCAGATCGGGGCCGATCTCCTTGATGGTCTCGCCCTCGATGAGGATGTCGGCCTTCCAGGTGCGGTCGGCGGTGACGACGGTTCCGTTCTTGACGACCTTGGTGGTCATGCGTCTTCCCCCTGTCAGTTCGTGTCGTGCCAGTCGGCGGCATCACGCGCGACGCAATGCGCGCGCATCCGGTAATCACCGGCCCAGTGCGAGTCGCACTCCGCGAGGATCGCGGCGCCCACCTCGTCGGGCAGCTCTTCAAGCGTCGCCTCGAGCGCGGCGCGCCCGGCGACCTGTTCCTGCGCGCAGTGGCCGGCCATGTTCCAGTCCCCGCGCCACTCGTCGGCGCACTCGCTGAGCGCGGCAACCATCACGGGGTCGTCCTCGTCCGCCATGAGCCCGGTCAGCGTCTCGTGGCCCGACCGGTGCTGCGCGATGCAGCGCGCCTCCATCTCCGCCTCGCCCTCCCACTCCTCGGCGCAGCGCGCCTCCACCGCCTCCGCGTCAAACTCGAGCGCCAGCGCCGCGCCCGCGCCGAGCGCGAGGCAGGCGGCCAGCGCCGCGCGGCGGGCGGCGCGCCGTCTCACCCGACGACCTCCGCGGTCTCGACCACGGCGTGCATGAGCACGTTGGCGCCCTTCGCGGCCCACTCCTTGGAGATCTTCTCGGCCTCGTTGTGCGACAGCCCATCCTCGCAGGGGCACATCACCATCGCCGTGGGCGCCACGCGATTGATCCAGCACGCGTCATGCCCCGCCCCGGAGACGATCTCCTTGTAACTGTAGCCCAGCCGCTCGGCCGCGCGGCGCACCGCGTCGACACAGTCCGCATCGAAGGCCGGCGGATCGAACGCCCCGGCGACCTCCGCCTCGAAGCTGCAGCCGAGCGCCTCGCACAGCCCCGGCGCGCGCTCGTGCAGCTCGCGCACCATCGCCTCGAGTGTGTCGAGCTCGTGGCTGCGGAAATCGACGGTGAACACCGCCGTCTCCGGGATCACGTTGCGGCTGTTGGGATGGATGTCCGCATGGCCGATGGCGCCGACGGCGTTGGGCTGGTGCTTCATCGCGATCTCGTGGACGAGCTCGGTGATCTGGGCGAGCCCGCGCCCGGCATTGCGCCGCATCGGCATCGGCGTCGAGCCGGTGTGGCTCGCCTTGCCGGTCACCGTGCACTGGATCCAGCGCAGGCCCTGGCCATGCGTGACCACGCCGACATCCTTTTCCTCGGCCTCGAGGATCGGACCCTGTTCGATATGCAGCTCGAAGAAGGCGTGCATCCTGCGATCGCCGACCTTCTCGTCGCCCTTCCAGCCGATGCGCGCGAGCTCGTCGCCGAATTTCAGCCCCTCCGCGTCCTCGCGCGCATAGGCCCATTCCTGCGTGTAGGTGCCCGCGAACACCCCCGAGGCCAGCATCGCGGGCGCGAACCGCGTGCCCTCCTCGTTGGTCCAGTTGGTCACGACGATCGGGTGCCTGGTCTTCACACCCAGATCGTTGAGCGTGCGCACGATCTCCAGCCCGCCGAGCACCCCGAGCACCCCGTCATAGCGCCCGCCCGTGGGCTGCGTGTCGAGATGCGAGCCGACATAGACCGGCAGCGCGTCGGGGTCGGTACCCTCGCGGCGCGCGAACATGTTGCCAAGCTCGTCGACGCCCATGCTCAGCCCGGCCGCGTCGCACCACTTCTGAAACAGGCGCCGCCCCTCGGCGTCGGCATCCGTCAGGGTCTGGCGGTTGTTGCCGCCGGCGACGCCGGGGCCGATCTCGGCCATCTCGTGGATCGTGTCCCAGAGCCGGTCGGCGTCGATCTGCATGTTGGCGGCGGGTGTGGTCATCTGCGGCTCCCTGTCTGGCGGCTCATTTCAGCTCGACCTCCACGAAGGTCATCGGCGCTGTCCCGCCGTTGATCACGTTGTGCTCGGTGCCCTTGGGGCGCGAATAGGCCGACCCGGCCGCGACTTCGGAGCGCTTCGTCTCCCCGCCCGGCAGCTCGAGCTCGAGCACGCAATCGGTCACGGTGGTGATGACATACTCCATCTCGTGGACATGCCAGCCGGTTTCGGCGCCGGGCGCGAAATCATACCGGGTCACCCGCACCC
>SLQD01000002.1 GCA_007131685.1 Paracoccaceae bacterium
CGCTTCTTCGCCTCGGCGGGGTCCTCCATCTGCTCGCAGACGGCGACGCGGTGGCCCTTGCGGATCAGGGTGAGCAGGTAGCTCTCGGCGGAGTGGACCGGCACGCCGCACATCGGGATATCGGCATCGCCGTGCTTGCCGCGCTTGGTGAGCGCGATGTCGAGCGTCTCGGCGGCCTTCGCGGCATCGTCGAAGAACAGCTCGTAGAAATCGCCCATCCGGTAGAACAGCAGCGCGTCCGGATACTGCGCCTTGATCTCGAGATACTGCGCCATCATCGGCGTGGCGGCGGCCTGCGTCACGAAATTCCCCCATTCCCGCGCCGGGACCCTAGGCAAGCGCGCCGCGCGGCGAAAGCACCAAAGTGCCGCCATTGTTGTGAGCCGCGCCGCACGCCGCTATCACTGATCGAGGCAGGGAGGACACCGGATGAGCGACAGATCGCGTTTCACGCCCGACGAGGCGCTGGCCTATCACCACGAGCCCAAGCCGGGCAAGTTCGACATTACCCCGTCGAAGCCGATGACGACGCAGCGCGATCTCAGCCTCGCCTACTCGCCCGGCGTCGCGGTCCCCGTCGAGGCCATCGCCGAGCGCCCCGAGACGGCCTATGACTACACCAACAAGGGCAACATGGTCGCCGTCGTCTCCAATGGCAGCGCGATCCTCGGGCTCGGCAATCTCGGCGCGCTGGCCTCGAAGCCGGTGATGGAGGGCAAGGCCGTGCTGTTCAAGCGCTTCGCCGATGTCAACGCCGTCGACATCACCCTCGACAGCCAGGACGCCGAGGAGATCATCGCCGCGGTGCGGATCATGGGGCCGTCCTTCGGCGGCATCAATCTCGAGGACATCAAGGCGCCCGAATGCTTCATCATCGAGAGCCGCCTGAAGGACGAGATGGACATCCCCGTCTTTCACGACGACCAGCACGGCACGGCGGTGATCTGTGCGGCGGGGCTGATCAACGCGCTGCACCTGACGGGCAAGACGCTCAAGGACTGCCGCATCGTGCTCAACGGGGCCGGCGCGGCGGGGATCGCCTGCATCGAGCTGCTCAAGGCGATGGGCGCGAAGCATGACAACTGCATCGTGTGCGACACCAAGGGGGTGATCCATACCGGCCGTGAGGCGGGTATGAACCAGTGGAAGTCGGCCCATGCCGTGGAGACCGAGCTGCGCAGCCTCGAGGACGCGATGAAGGGCGCGGATGTGTTCATCGGCGTTTCGGTGAGGGGGGCGGTGACGTCCGAGATGCTCGCGAGCATGGCGCCCGACCCGGTGATCTTCGCAATGGCCAACCCGGATCCGGAAATCACCCCCGAGGAGGCGCACGAGGTGCGCGAGGACGCCATCGTGGCCACCGGGCGGTCGGACTATCCCAACCAGGTCAACAATGTCCTCGGCTTTCCGTATCTGTTTCGCGGCGCGCTCGACATCAATGCGCGTGCCATCAATGATGCGATGAAGATCGCCTGTGCCGAGGCGCTCGCGGCGCTGGCGCGCGAGGATGTGCCTGACGAGGTGGCGCTCGCCTACGGGCGCAAGCTCAATTTCGGACGCGACTACATCATCCCCACCCCCTTCGATCCGCGCCTCATCCATCGCATCCCGCCCGCCGTGGCGCGCGCGGGGATGGACACCGGGGTCGCGCGCAAGCCGATCGTCGACATGGCGCGTTACGAGCACGACCTGCTCGCGCGGATGGACCCGACGGCGAGCATCCTGCAAGCGCTCAACACCCGCGCGCGCGCCGCGCAGGCGCGGATGATCTTCGCCGAGGGCGACGATATCCGCGTGCTGCGCGCCGCGGTGGCCTATCAGCGCTCCGGCCTCGGCCGCGCGCTGGTGGTGGGGCGTCACAACGATGTGCGCGACAAGCTCGAGAGCACCGGGCTCGGCGAGGCGGTCGAGGAGCTCAAGATCGTCAATGCGGCGAATACCCCGCATCTGTCGCAGTACAAGGACTTCCTTTATGCCCGGCTGCAGCGGCAGGGCTATGACCGCCAGGACATTCACCGCCTCGCCGCGCGCGACCGGCACGTCTTCGCCGCCCTGATGCTCGCGCACGGGCATGGCGACGGGCTCGTGACCGGGGCGACTCGCAAGGCCGCGCAGGCGATGGACCTGATCAACCACGTCTTCGACGCCCGCGCGCGGCACGGTGCGGCCGGGGTCACGGCGCTGCTGCATCGCGGGCGCATCATCCTCGTGGCCGACACGCTGGTGCATGAATGGCCCGACGAGCATCAGCTCGCCGATATCGCCACCAAGGCCGCCGGCGTGGCGCGGCATCTGGGGCTGACGCCGCGCGCGGCTTTCGTGAGCTTCTCCACCTTCGGGCACCCCGATTCCGAGCGCGCCGCGAAGATGCGCCATGCGCCGCGCGTGCTCGACGGGCGCGGGGTGGATTTCGAATACGAGGGCGACATGTCCGTCGATGTCGCGCTCAACATGAAGACGATGGCGAACTATCCCTTCAGCCGCCTGACGGCGCCCGCCAACATCCTCGTGGTGCCGGCGCGGCATTCGGCCTCCATCTCGATCAAGCTGATGCAGGAGATGGCCGGCGCCACCGTGATCGGCCCGATCCTGACCGGGGTGACGAAGCCGATCCAGGTCTGCTCGACGAGCTCGACCGTCAACGACATCCTCAACATGGCGGTGATGGCCGCCTGCGATGTCGGCCGCCGATGAGGCCGGGCCCGCGCAACCTGATCACGGATGTCGCCGGCCTCGCCGTCGGCAACGCCGAGGACCACGCGCTGAAATCCGGGGCCACGGTGCTCCTGGCCGAGGCCCCGGTGACGGCGGGGCTGCATGTGATGGGCGGTGCGCCCGGCACCCGCGAGAGCGATCTGCTCGCACCCGACAAGCTGGTGCAGAAGGTCGATGCGCTGGTGATGTCGGGCGGGTCGGCCTTCGGGCTGGATGCGGCCTCGGGGGTGGCGGACGCGCTGCGCGCGCAGGGGCGCGGATTCGAGGTCGCCGGTCAGCGCGTGCCGATCGTGCCGGGTGCGATCCTGTTCGATCTGGCGAATGGCGGCGACAAGGGCTGGACGCAGAACCCCTACAAGGCGCTCGGGCGCGCCGCGCTCGATGCCGCGGGCCCGGATTTCGTGCTCGGCACCGCGGGTGCGGGGACCGGGGCGACGACGATGGATCTCAAGGGCGGGCTCGGCTCGGCCTCCGCGCAGCTCGCGGACGGGCCCTGCGTCGGTGCGCTGGTGGCGGTGAATGCGCTGGGCTCGCCGGTGGTGCAGGGCGGGCCGCATTTCTGGGCCGCGCCCTGGGAGATCGGCGCCGAGTTCGGCGGGCTGGGTCAGGCGCCCGCGCATGACCCGGCGATCGAGCCGCGTCCGCTGCCCGGTGCAGGCGAGTCCACCACCATCGCCATCGTCGCCACCGATGCCACCCTGACCCAGGCCGAGGCCACGCGCCTCGCCGTGGCCGCGCATGACGGGCTCGCCCGCGCGCTCGTGCCCAGTCACACGCTTTTCGACGGCGATCTGGTCTTCGCCGTGGCCACGGGTGCGCGCCCGCCGGGCGGGCCGGGCGAGCAGATGCGCCTCGGCCACGCCGCGGCGATCTGTCTTGCGCGCGCCGTCGCGCGCGGCGTTCACGCCGCCCGGCCCGTGCCGGGCGATCCGCGGCCGGCCTGGTCGCTGCGCGGGGGCGGCCCGCGGCCCGAATGACCCCTGTGGCGGGGCCGCGGGGTTTCCCCGGGGTGGGGAGGACGTCTGCTGCGCCCGGGTTGGCGCGGGCCGGGATGCGGCGGGGAACCTCCTGCCCGCTCCCGAACTTCGGCGCGTCAACCGGGCCATCATGACGGCCGGGCCCTTCGCCGACGGCGCCGCACGGATCGACGCCTTCGCGCGGCGAGAGAAACGCATTGAATGCCGGTGCAAGCCGGGCTAGCGCTCGCAGGCGGACGATTGCGACCGCCACGCTATCTCGAATGCCCTGAGCACGGGACGCAAGATGACTGATCTTCAGGCACAGGCGTGCGCCGGCGCCGGGAATCACGGCGAGCGGGCACCAGCACCTGCGGGCGCATCCCGGGTGCCGCAATGACCGCCCCGCCCACATCCGCGCGCCGCGTTCTGGTGACCGGCACGGCCGGATTCATCGGCTTTCACCTCGCCCGGCTCCTGCTCGATGAGGGCTTTGCGGTGCACGGCTTCGACGGGATGACGGACTACTACGACGTCACCCTCAAGCGCCGGCGCCATGCCATGCTGCACCAGACCCCGAACTTCACTGCCACCGAGGCGATGCTCGAGGATCAGGACGCGCTCGACGCCGCCGCTGACGCCTTCGGCCCCGACATCATCGTCCATCTCGCCGCCCAGGCAGGGGTGCGTTACAGCCTCGAGAACCCGCGCGCCTATCTCGACGCCAACATCATCGGCAGCTTCAACGTGATGGAGGCGGCGCGGCGGCTCGAGGTGCAGCATCTGCTGATGGCCTCGACCTCCTCGGTCTACGGCGCCAACGAGACGATGCCCTTCACCGAGACCGAGCAGGCCGACACCCAGCTCACCATCTACGCCGCGACCAAGAAGGCCAATGAGAGCATGGCCCATGCCCATGCGCATCTGTGGCACCTGCCCACGACGATGTTTCGCTTCTTCACGGTCTATGGCCCCTGGGGGCGGCCGGATCTCGCGCTTTACAAGTTCGTCGATGCGATCCTCGATGGCCGGCCGATCGACATCTACAATCACGGCGAGATGTATCGCGATTTCACCTATGTCGACGACCTCGTGCGCGGTATCAGGCTTCTGATGGATGTCGTGCCCGAGACGCCGGCGGCGCAGCGTCAGCCGATCCCCGGCGACAGCCTCTCCCCCGTCGCGCCGTTCCGGATCGTCAATATCGGCAATAGCGAGAAGATCCGCCTGCTCGATTTCATCGAGGCGATCGAATCCTGTCTCGGGCGCAGCGCGAAGCGCAACTACATGCCGATGCAGATGGGCGATGTGCCCGCGACCTGGGCGGATGCGACGCTGTTGCAGGCGCTGACGGGCTATCGCCCGCAGACCGATTACCGGGACGGCATCGCCCGTTTCGTGGAATGGTTCCGCGATTATCATCAAGGGTGAGACGGATCGCCCCGCGGTGGGCTCCGTGATCGGCCCCGGTCATGTCGGCTGCCGGTGCCGGGCGGGCCGGGGCCCTCAGGGGGCCGCCGGGTCCCCGGACAGGCGCAGCAATTCGTCGCGCAGCGCCGCGAAATCCGGGTCCGCGCGCAGCCTGGCGAGCCGGTCGCGGTGCCAGGCCCGGGCCTCGGCATCGAGCCGGGCGATCTCGGGATCGGCGCGCAGCCGCGCCATCTCGGCCTGCACGGCCGGCAGATGGCGCTGGATCGAGCCGTCCTGCGCGCCGCCCCGGCACCAGCGCCGCCAGTAATCCGAGGACAGGGTCTCGCGCACGTGATTGGCGCGTCCGCGATCGCGCTTGAGGAGGTAGCAATCGATCGAGCGCACCGCGTAGTGATTCATCTGCGCGATCTCGTAGCCGAGCGTGCGGAACGGCCGCGTCGGGTCCAGCCCGGGCTGCGCATCGGCGAAGGCCGAACGCCAGCGCACCTGCGGTGCGACCTCGGCGGCGTAATGCGGCGCGTGCAGCCCGAGCTTGTCGAGTGTTGCGGGCTTGCGAAACAGGGTCTTGACGAAGCGCTTCTCGCCGCGCCGGTCCGTGATGCGTTCGCAATCCGTCAGCGGCGCGAGCACCCCCTCGAGCAGCCCGGCGTGGCCGTTGTTGGAAAACATCCGCCAGGCCACCGGGATCGCATCGGCATCAGGGTAATACGCGATCAGATCGGCGAGATGCCCCGCCCCCACGCCGATATTGAGAAACTCGTCCACATCGCTGACGAGCACCCGGCCCGCCGCGTCATAGACCGCGTCCGCGCGCGCGTGTTTGAGCGCCGATTTGTGCGGCCCCCGTCGCAGGACCTCGTTGTGACGGTGATGCACGACGCCGAGCGCGTCGAGCCGCTCCAGCAGCCGGTCGGTACCGTCGGCGCAATCATTGGTGTAGATCAGGAAGGAGTCGAACCCGATCACGCGATGATACGCGACCCATTCGAGAATGAACGGCCCCTCGTTCTTCATCGTCGAGATGATCAGGTTTCGGATCTTGGGGTCGGTCGCGGTCATGGGAGTCGTCGCCTTCGGTCTCGAGCGGTATCAGCGCGGGTCGTGAAATGCGCGGATAATGGTACTCAGCGTCTCGCTCGGCCAGGGTGCCGGCGTGACATCGAAGCGCGCCATGCGCCCGCGAATCTCGCTCGGTTCCAGAATGCGTTCGACGACGCGATAGGTCGGGCGATCCCGGTAGTCGTCGAACAGGACGGGTGTCGGGCGGCTCAGGCGCATCATGAGCGCGAACAGGCACGCGGCCCTGAAACGCCCATCGATGAGCACGAGATCGGGATGGGAGAAATCGGCCCTGTCGAAAACCGACAGGGGATAATCGGCATAGCGCCGGGATTTGCTCCGGTCGCGGGGCCGGCCCCACTTGCCGGTCGGGCCGATATCGACATGATGGATATGAACCTCCGAGACCGTCTCGGCCGCATCGAGCCTCGCCGTCATCATGTGCGCCCAGTCGGGGTCGTTCTCGACCGAGAACACAGTCTTGCCTGGCATTCGGGCGGCGAGCATGGTGGAACCGCCGCTGCCGTATTCGAGTATCGTTCCGGCCTGTGCATAGGCTTCGCATACCCAGTCCGCTTCCGCTTGCGGAAGCGTGAGTTCTGGTTCGGTGTTGCTCTGGGGCATGTCGTAGATGCGCCTTGCGGGGGCCATGGTATCGTATCGTTACGCCAAACCCGAGCTAGCAGCTTCGATGACGGCTTGGAAGGCGGGCGTTTGCCAATGACGATGAGCCAGCGGGGAGTTGACAGCGCCGGGCCAGTGCGTGTCAAGTACCGCACCGTTATGGCCCGATGGGCCGTATCACGAGTCAGGGAGGCACATATGAACAAGATCATGAGCGCAACGGTTTGCGCGGCGATGGCGGCCGGATCGGGCGCCACGGCGATGGAGCTGTCGATCGCCACCGGCGGCACCGGCGGCGTGTATTACCCGTATGGCGGCGGGCTCGCCGAGATCATCGGCGAGCACGTCGAGGGCTACACCGCCAGCGTCGAGGTCACCGGCGCCTCGGTCGAGAACATGGCGCTGATCTCGCGCTTTGACAGCGATCTGGCGCTGGCGCTCGCCGACACGGTGTATGACGCCTATCACGGCGAGGGCGATTTCGAGGACCGGCACATTCCGGAGACCCGCGCGCTCGCCTCGATCTACCCCAACGCGGTGCAGATCGTCACCCTCGCCGACAGCGGCATCGAGAGCCTCGACGATCTGCGCGGCGAGCGCGTCTCGGTGGGCGCGCCGGGCTCGGGCACCGAGGTCAGCGCCGAGACGCTGCTCAACGCCAACGGCATCACCTATGACGATTTCGAACAGCAGCGGCTGAACTTCAACGAAACCGCCGATGCCCTGCGCGACGGCGATATCGCGGCCGGCTTCTGGAGCGTCGGCCCGCCGACGAGCTCGATCATGAACCTCGCCGCGACCCGCGATATCGACATCGTCGCGCTCAGCGAGGAGGAGGTCGCCAACGCCATCGAGGCGCAGCCGGTCTTTGCCGAATACCATCTGCCCGGCGGCACCTATGAGGGCGTTGCGGACGATGTGCGCACCATCTCGACGCCCAATGTCCTCGTCGTGCATGCGGACATGGACGAGGATCTCGCCTACGAGATCACCCGCGTACTCTTCGAGCATACCGACGCGCTGATCGACGTGCATCCGGCGGCGAACGATACCACGGTGGAGTTTTCGCTCGGCTCGACGCCGGTGCCGTTCCATCCGGGTTCGATCCGCTACTACGAGGAGATCGGCGCAGAGGTGCCGGACGACCTGCGTCCGTGAGCCACGCGGCGATGGGGCGGCCGCTCTGGGCCGTCCTTTTCCTGCTGATGCCGGGCGCGGCGCCTGCCGCCGCGCTCGAGATCCTGCGCGATGACGGCGAACCGCTCGCTGAACTCGCGCTGCCCGAGGACGGCAGCTGGTGCCTCGACTGGCGCCACTCCGTCACCGGCGGCGCCGTTCAGGACTGTTTCAGCCTCGATGACGGCCGCATGATCCTGCAGCGAAGCTACCTGCATGACGCCGCCGCCGGGCTCGGCCATCTCGTCGGCCGCGGCACCCAGCGCAGCGCGCCCGAGGGCGGCTACTGGATCGAGGATATCGACGAGCCGGTCGCATCCAATGCGCTGCGCCTGCGCGTCGGTGCGGCGTCTGTCGGACACCGTGTCACCGCGGGCGACACGGTCTTCGAGCTGTCGCGCCATGCCGCCGGGGAGCGCGTCACGCTGCGCCCGGCCGATGCGTCCCGAGGTAACTGATGGCGCAGCCCGACGTCCCCGACCAATTGCGCTCGGCCGACGCGGTGCAGCCGCGCGCCGTGCTCCTCCTCGTCACGCTGGTCGCGGTGGCGATGTCGGTGTTTCAGCTCTACGCGGCCGGGGTGCAGCCGCTGGGACTTTTCTACCAGCGCAGCATCCATCTCAGTTTCGTCATGGTGCTGGCGTTCCTGATCTTTCCCGTCACCGGACAGCGCCGGGCGCGCGGGCCGATCGGCTGGGCGGTCGATCTCGCCTTCCTGAGCGCGGCCTTCATGTCGGGCTTTTACATCGTCTGGTTCCTCGACGACATCATCGACCGCGCCGGTTTCTGGACCCAGACCGATATCTGGATGGGCATCATCGCCACCATCACCGTGCTCGAGGCCTCGCGCCGGGCCGTGGGGCTGGGCATGACGATCATCGGGGTGATCGCGATCGTCTATGCGCTTGCGGGGCCGCGCGGCGCGCTTCCCTGGCTCGGCGAGTGGATGCCCGGCATCATGTCGCATCGCGGCGCCAATCTCGACCGGCTCGTGGGCCAGCTCTATCTCGGGCAGGAGGGAATCTTCGGGCTGCCGCTCGGCGTGGCGGCGACCTATGTGTTCATGTTCGTCCTGTTCGGCGCCTTTCTCGAGGTCACGGGGGCGGGGCGGTTCTTCATCGACATGGCCTTCGCCGCAACCGGGCGGCGCCCCGGGGGGCCGGCCAAGGCGTCGGTGATCGCCTCGGCGGGGATGGGCTCGATCTCGGGTTCGGCCATCGCCAATGTCGTCACCACGGGCGCCTTCACGATCCCGCTGATGAAGCGGCTCGGCTACAAGCCCAAGCAGGCCGGTGGCATAGAGGCCGCCGCCTCCACGGGCGGGCAGATCACGCCGCCGCTCATGGGGGCGGGGGCGTTCCTGATCTCGGAATACACCAACATCCCCTATATCGAGATCGTCGGCGTCTCGATCTTCCCGGCGATCCTCTATCTCGGCACGGTCTATCTGTTCGTGCACATCGTCGCGATGAAGGCGGGGATGAAGGGCATGCCGCGCAGCGAGCTGCCGCTGGTGCGCACGGTGATGGGGGCGGGGTGGCATTTCCTCCTGCCACTGATCGTGCTCGTGGTGCTCTTGATCAACAACTACTCGCCCATGCGGGTGGGCTTTTACGCGATCGGCTCGGTGATCGCGGTCACGGTGCTGCGCGCGGCGGTGGTGATGGCGGTGATCGAGCCGCGCAACGGCAATCCGCTCACGCTGGAGCGCATCGGCATCGCCATCATGGGCGGGCTGCGGGGCCTCGTGCGGGCGCTCGAGATCGGGGCGCGCAACGCCGCCGCGGTCAGCATCGCCTGCGCGGTCGCCGGGATCATCGTGGGCGTCGTCGGGCTCACCGGGCTGGGGCTGAAATTCTCCTCGATGATGGTCGCGCTGTCTGGCGGCAACATCGTGCTCGCGCTGATCCTTGTGCTGCTTGCGAGCCTCGTTCTGGGGATGGGGCTGCCGGTGACGGCGTCCTATATCGTGCTGATCGTGCTGGTGGGCCCGGCGCTGCAGAACGAGTTCGGGATCCCGCTGCTGATCGCGCATCTGGTGGTTTTCTGGTACAGTCAGGACAGCAATGTCACCCCGCCCATCGCGCTTGCCGGCTTCGCGGCCGCGGCGGTGGCGGGATCGAAACCCATGGAGACGAGTTTCCAGGCCTGGAAATTCGCCAAGGGGCTGTATCTGATCCCCGCCTTCATGGTCTTCAACCCGGAGATCATCCTCGGCGGCGACCCGGCGGTGGTCTTGTGGACGGGCTTTCTGGCGATCATCTCGCTGATCGGCTTCGCGGCGGCGATCGAGGGGTATCTCTTCACCTGGATGAATCCGGTCTCGCGGCTGCTGGTCATACCCGCCGTGATCGGGACCTTCTACCCCGAGTTCCTGTTCGAGCTCATCGGCGCGGGGCTGCTCGTCGGGGTCATCGCGCTCAACTGGCTGACCGCGCCGCGGGCTCAGGGGGCGGCGAACTCGTCGCGATCATAGCCCTGGAGATACAGCAATGCCGTGAGATCGCCATGATTGACGCGCAGATCGCATTCGGCGGCCACGGCGGGCTTGGCGTGCAGGGCCACGCCGGCGCCCGCCGCATGCAGCATCGCCAGATCGTTGGCGCCGTCGCCCACCGCCATGATCTCGCGCGGGCTCAGCCCGAGCCGCGCCGCGGTGGCGTCGAGCGCCTCGAGCTTGGCTTCGCGGCCGAGGATCGGCTCGGCGACGGTCCCGGTCAGCCTGCCGTTCTCGATATGAAGCGTATTGGCCTGGTGCGCGTCGAAGCCGAGCCAGGCGGCCACCGCCGCGGTGAAAGCCGTGAACCCGCCCGAAACCAGCAGCGCATGGGCCCCTTTCGCGCGCATCGTCGCCACCAGTTCGCGCCCGCCCGGCGCAAGGGTGATGCGCTCGGCGAGCACCGTTTCGATCACGCTGGCATCGAGCCCTTCGAGCGCCGCGACCCGCTCGCGCAGGGCGCCCTCGAAACCCACCTCGCCGTTCATCGCCTTGCGCGTCACCGCTGCGACGGCTTCGCCCACGCCGGCCGCATCGGCGAGCTCGTCGATGCACTCCTGCCCGATCATGGTCGAATCCATGTCCGCCAGCAGCGCACGCTTGCGCCGCCCTTCGGCGGGCTGGATCGCGAGATCGATTCCGCGCGCCTGGAGGGCGTTCCAGCGTTCCTCGAAGTCGCCGGGCCGCGTCTCGACGGCGAATTCCGCCGCGATACCCGGTGCCAGCCAGCGCGGCGCATCGCCCGACCAGGCGCGCCTGAGCGCCTCAACCGCGGCATCGTCGAGGCCGGGTGCGGCGGGATCGGTGATGAGCGTGGCGATATGCATGGGCGGTCCGTGTCGCTTTCGGGATGTCGAATGCCGCAATAGGGCAATTCGGACCCTTGCGCCAGAGCCCGCTGCGGAGTACACGCATCCGCGGGACACCCCTCCCCAACGAGGGGCGCTTATCTGGAAGGATAGACATGACCGACGCGACGAAACCGGCCATCCGGCCGGCAAACCCGAATTTTTCGTCCGGCCCCTGCGCCAAGATCCCCACATTCGCGCTCGACCGCCTCGGTGACGCCCCGCTCGGGCGCTCGCATCGCTCCAAGCCCGGCAAGGCGAAGCTCAAGGCCGCGATCGACGGCACGCGCGAGATCCTCGGCGTGCCCGACGACTACCGAATCGGCATCGTGCCCGCCTCCGATACCGGCGCCTACGAGATGGCGATGTGGTCGATGCTGGGCGAGCGTCCCGTCGAGATGGTCGCCTGGGAGAGCTTCGGCGCGGGTTGGGTGACGGATGCGGTCAAGCAGCTCAAGCTCGATGCGCGCGTCCACGAGGCCGATTACGGCGAGATCGTCGACATGGCCGCGCTCGATTACGACCGCGATGTCTGCTTCACCTGGAACGGCACGACCTCGGGCGTGCGCGTGCCCGACGGCTCGGTGATCCCGGCGGATCGCAAGGGGCTGACGCTGTGCGACGCGACCTCGGCGGCCTTCGCGATGGAGTTGCCCTGGGACAAGCTCGACGTGACGACCTTCTCCTGGCAGAAGGTTATGGGCGGCGAGGCGGCGCATGGCGTGCTGATCCTGTCGCCCCGCGCCGTCGAGCGGCTGGAGAATTACACCCCGCCCTGGCCGCTGCCCAAGATCTTCCGCATGACCAAGGGCGGCAAGCTCAACGATGGCATCTTCGAGGGCGCGACCATCAACACCCCGTCGATGCTCGCGGTGGAGGATTACCTGCTCGCGCTCGACTGGGCGCGGGCGATCGGCGGGCGCAGGGCGCTGATCGAGCGCGCCGAGTCCAATGCCGGCGCGGTGGCCGAATTCGTCGCGAAACGCGACTGGATCGCTCATCTCGCCGCCGATCCGGCGACCCGTTCCACCACCTCGGTGTGCCTGAAATTCACCGATCCGGCGATCGAGGATCCGGCCGCGTTCGCCAAGGCCGTGGTCAAGCGGCTCGAGGCGGAGGGTGTGGCCTTCGATATCGACGCCTATCGCGACGCGCCGCCGGGGCTGCGCATCTGGTGCGGCTCCACCGTGGAGCGCGGCGATATCGAGGCGCTGATGCCCTGGATCGAATGGGCCTACCGCGCCGAGCGCGCCGGGCAGTAACCGGAACAATCCCCCGGCCCCGCGACGCCGCATGCGGCGGGGCCGGCGCGTCTCACAGAAAGGAGCCACATCATGGCACCCAAGGTTCTCGTCTCCGACAAGCTGTCGGAAAAGGCCGTTCAGATCTTCCGCGACCGCGGCATCGATGTCACCTTCGATCCCGAGATCGGCAAGGACAAGGACAAGCTCCTGTCCGTGATCGGCGAGTATGACGGGCTCGCGATCCGCTCGGCCACCAAGGTCTCCGACAAGGTGCTCGCGGCCGCGCCGAATCTCAAGGTGATCGGCCGCGCCGGCATCGGGGTCGACAATGTCGATATCCCTGCCGCCTCGAAGCAGGGCGTGATCGTGATGAACACGCCCTACGGCAACTCCATCACCACCGCCGAACACGCCATCGCGATGATGATGTCGCTCGCGCGCCAGATCCCGGAGGCCAATGCCTCCACCCAGGCGGGCAAGTGGGAGAAGTCGCGCTTCATGGGGGTCGAGCTGACCGGCAAGACGCTCGGCCTGATCGGGGCGGGCAATATCGGCTCGATCGTGGCCGAGCGCGCGCGCGGGCTGCGGATGAAGGTCGTCGCCTATGATCCCTTCCTGACGGAGGAGCGTGCGCGCAAGCTCGGGGTAACCAAGGTCGAGCTCGAGGAGCTGCTCGGGCGGGCCGATTTCGTCACGCTGCATGTCCCGCTCACCGACAAGACGAAGAACATCCTCTCGCGCGAGAACATCGCGAAGATGAAGCCCGGCGCGCGCATCATCAACTGCGCGCGCGGCGGGCTCGTGGACGAGGAGGCCGCCGCGGAGGCCGTCAAGTCCGGCCAGCTCGCCGGGGCTGCCTTCGACGTGTTCGAGCACGAGCCGGCGCATGAGAACCCGCTCTTCGGGCTGCCCAATGTCGTGTGCACCCCGCATCTCGGCGCGGCCACGACCGAGGCGCAGGAGAATGTCGCGCTGCAGGTGGCCGAGCAGATGTCGGACTACCTGCTCACCGGGGCGGTGCAGAACGCGCTCAACATGCCCTCGGTGACCGCCGAGGAGGCGGCCGTGATGGGGCCGTGGATGAAGCTCGTGGAGCATCTCGGCGCCTTCGCCGGGCAGATGACCGACGAGCCGATCACGGCGATCAACGTCCTTTATGACGGCACCGTCACCGAGATGAACCTCGACGCGCTCAATTCGGGCGTGATCGCCGGGGTCATGAAGGCCGTGAACCCGGATGTGAACATGGTCTCCGCCCCGGTCGCGGCGCGCGAGCGCGGCATCAAGGTGTCCACCACGAGGCAGGAGAAATCCGGCTCCTTCGACGGCTACATCAAGGTCACCGTCGTCACCGAGCAGCGCGAGCGCTCGGTCGCGGGCACGGTGTTCTCGGACATGAAGCCGCGCTTCATCCAGATCAAGGGCATCACCATCGACGCCGAGGTCGGCGCGCACATGCTCTACACCACGCATGATGACGTGCCCGGCATCATCGGCACGCTGGGCCAGACACTGGGCGATAACGGCGTCAATATCGGCAATTTCGCGCTCGGCCGGTCCGGGGCGGGCAAGGATGCGATCGCCTTTCTCTATCTCGACGGCGAGGCCTCCGACACCGCGCTCGACAAGCTGCGTGCGACGGGCATGTTCCGGCAGGTGCGCCAGCTTCAGTTCGACGTCGCGTAACCTGCGCCCACACGCCAGCGCCCGCCATGTTCCCTGGCGGGCGCCCCAGCCTGCGGAGGCCCCGGATGCGGGCATATGCGATCGGCGACATTCACGGCCATCTCGATCTGCTCGAGGCGGCGCATGCGCGCATCGCGGCCGACCGCGCCGCCACGGGCGACCATGTCGCGCCGGTGATCCATCTGGGCGATCTCGTCGATCGCGGCCCCGACAGCCGCGGCGTGGTCGAGTTTCTCAGCGCCGGCTGCGCGGCGGGGCGGCCCTGGGTGGTGCTGCAGGGCAACCACGACTACCTGTTCTCGCTGTTTCTGGACGACCCGGACGCCGTCGCCCATGGCCGGCTGCCGGCGCATGCCTGGCTCGAGCCCAATATCGGCGGGGCGAGTACGCTCGCCTCCTACGGGGTGCAGGAAGCGGATGCGCGCCCTCTGGCCGAGGTGCACCGTGCCGCCAGCACCGCCGTGCCCGCCGCGCATCGCCGCTTCATGGCGGCACGGCCCGGCCTGCACCGTGCGGCTGGGGCGATCTTCGTGCATGCGGGCATCCGGCCCGGCATCGCGCTCGAGAAGCAGAGCCTGCGCGATCTGTTGTGGATCCGTGACAGCTTCCTCGGCGACCGGCGCGATCACGGCGCGCTCGTCGTGCATGGCCACACCGCCATCGACGCGCCCACCCATTACGGCAACCGCGTCAATATCGACTCGGGCGCGGCCTGGGGCGGGCCGCTGAGTGCCGTGGTGGTGGAGGAGGGCGCGGTGTGGCTGCTCGGCCCGGCCGGGCGTCAGCCGCTGCGCCGCGAGTGGCGGCGCGCGTAACCGCTCGCGGCCGCGCCCGCCGCCATGCCGGTCCAGACCCCGCCCATCCACAGCAGCGCCGAGAGCGCGACATTCGCCGCCGCCGCGCCATGCGCGCCGCCTGCGGCGAGTTCGAGCGTCTCGAGGCTGAAGATCGAGAAGGTCGTGAAGCCGCCGCAGAAGCCGGCGACCATGAAGAGGCGCTGCAGGTCGGTGATCGCGATGGCGCCGCCCGGCCCCGTCAGCGCATACCATGCCCCGATGAGGACCGACCCGGCGAGATTGGCGATCAGCGTTGCCCAGGGAAACGCCGCTCCCGCGAAGCCGAGACCGATCCCGTACCGCGCCAGCGCCCCGAGTGCGCTGCCGAGTGCCACTGTCGCATGGCTCCGCAGCGCGCTCATCCGCCGCCGCTTCCGCCGATCGCCGCGCCGAGCCCCCATCCCGCCGCCGCGAGCATGAGGCACAGCGCCAGGGACACGCCCATATTCGCCGCCGCGCGCAACCAGCGCCCATTGCGCCACAGCGAAAGGGTCTGAAGCGCAAAGCTGGATACGGTCGTATAGGCGCCGAGCACCCCGATGCCAAGAAACAGCCACATCCCGCCCGGCGGGGCGATGCCGGTCAGCAGCCCGATCAGCGCCGCGCCGCTCGCATTGACCGCGAGCGTGCCCCAGGGGAAGGCCTCCCCGAAGCGCGCCGCGACGGCACCCGTCACCGCATGGCGGGCCACCCCGCCAAGCGCGCCGCCGACCGCCACCAGGGCTGCGTATCCGATCGCGGTTTCCATCCCCGCCTCCGCTGCCCGCGTGCCGCCCTGCTGTCAAGTTGCGGGTGCGGGAGCCGGGATCGAAAGACCCCGGCGCCGGGGCCGGGGTCGGGTGCGTCAGCGCGGGTCGAACTTGCCCACCGGGATCTTCAGGTAGGAGTGTCCGTCGCTCTCGGGCTCGGGCAGGCGCCCGCCGCGGATATTGACCTGCAGCGCATGCAGCATCCGCGACGGTAGCTTGAGCGTGGCGTCGCGTTCGTCGCGTGTGCGCACGAACTCCTCCCGGGTGATGCCGTCGCGCACATGCTTGTTGCGCGCCCGGTGCTCGGCCACGGTCGCCGCCGGAGCGGGGTCCGCGCCCTCCTCGGGGTAGTCATGGCCGACAAAGAGCCGCGTTTCGCCCGGCAGCTCGAGAATCTCGCGAATCGAGTCCCACAGCACCTCGGAAGACCCGCCGGGGAAGTCGGCGCGGCTGGTGCCCGACTCGGGGGCCATGAAGGTATCATGCACGAAGGCGGCATCGCCCGCGACATAGGTGATCGAACCGAGCGTGTGGCCGGGCGAGAACAGCACCTTCACCGGAATATTTCCGACCTCGAAGCTGTCGCCCTCATCAAAGAGCCTGTCCCACTGGCTGCCATCGGTGGGAAAGTCGGCGGGCAGGTTGTAGATGCCCTGCCAGAGCTTCTGGATGTCGCGCACCTTCTCGCCGATGGCGCGCGGCGCGCCGAGCTTGGAGGCGAGATAGGGCGCCGCGGAGAAGTGATCGGCATGGGGATGGGTGTCGAGGATCCAGACGATCTCGATGCCTTCCCTGGCGACATAGTCGAGGATGCTGTCGGCATCCTCGGTGGTGACGGCACCGGCTTCGGGATAGAAGTTCCAGACCGGATCGACGATCGCGCCCTTCATCGTCTCCGGGTCGTGGAAGACGTATTGCAGGGAGCCGGTGGGACGGTCGAAGAAGGTCTTGACGATCGGGGACGCAGTCATTTCGTATTCCCTCGGTTGCATGTGTTCGCTCACACATAAGGAAGGTGGAATATGTTGCAACCCCCTTTCGCGCGCTTGCGTCAGCGGCGTTGCGGCGTGGCCTTGCGGGCGGCGTCGAGCGCGGCGCTCAGGATCTTCCGATCCCCGACATGGTTGGCCAGAAGCAGCACCAGCCGGGCATTGAGCGCGTCGCTCTCGGCCCTGCTCAGCTCCTCATGCGCGGCGAGCAACTCGGCATAGAAATCGTCGGGCCCGGCGATGTTCGGGGCGGTTTCGAGGCGTGTCATGGCTGCTCCCTCACTTTCCGAGCGCATGGTCGATCGCGGCGCCCACGGCCTGCGCATCGTGGCTGCGCCAGCGCGCGGCGACATGCTGATCGGGGCGGATCAGATAGATTGCGCGCTCGGCCTCTCCGAGATACCGCTTGCGCAGCGCCGGGTTGTCCGCGGCGCTGAGCTGTAGCGTCGAGACGGCCACGTCGTCATGCGCTACCCCCTGCGGGATGTCGGCGTCGATCCCCAGAAGCTGAAAGCCCCCGTCGAGCGCATCCATCAGCCAGCCATTGCCCAGCGGCGCATCCGCCGCGGGCGCACCGGGGCGGGTGCGCGCGGGCAGGCCCGGCGCATCGGCGCCGTTGAGCGGCCCCCCGTCATAGGCGCAGGGCACCGAGAGCCGCCCCGAATTGACCAGCGGGCGCGCGAAGGGATGCGCCTCTGCCAGATCGAGCACCGCGTCACGGAAGATGCGGCTGATCTCGGATTTCGGGGTGATGAACTCCGTCGAGCGGGTGGAGTTGAGGATGTTCTCGTCGGCGGCCTGGACCCGCTCGGTATCGTAGCTGTCGATGAGGCTTTCGGGCGCGCTGCCGCTGAGCACCGCCGCGAGCTTCCAGCACAGATTGTCGGTGTCCTGCAGCCCGCTATTGGCCCCGCGCGCACCGAAGGGTGAGACCTGGTGCGCGGCGTCGCCGGCGAAGACCACCCGGCCATGGCGGAACCGTTCCATGCGCCGGCACTGGAAGGTGTAGATCGACACCCAGTCGAGCTCGAACGCCACATCGTCGCCGAGCATCTCGCGGATGCGCGCGATCACGCGCTCGGGCTGTTTCTCGCGCTCGCGGTCGATATCCCGGCCGAGCTGCAGGTCGATGCGCCAGACATCGTCGGGCTGCTTGTGCAAGAGAGCCGACTGGCCGCGATTGAAGGGCGGGTCGAACCAGAACCAGCGCTCGGTCGGAAAATCCGCCTGCATCTTCACGTCGGCGATGAGGAAGTTGTCCTCGAAGACCTTGCCTGTGAAATCGAGCCCCATCATCGAGCGGACCGGCGAGCCCGCCCCGTCGCAGGCGATCAGCCAGTCCGCCTCCAGCGCGTAGCGCCCGTCCGGCGTCTCGATATCGAGCGCGACATGATCCGCGTGCGGCGTGACCCCGATGACCCGGTTGCGCCCGCGCAGCTCGAGCGGTTTGCCGGCGGCCGTGAGCTCATGCGCGCGCTCGACCATGAACTGCTCGAGATAGTATTGCTGCAGGTTGATGAAGGCGGGGCGCTTGTGCCCGTCCTCGGGCAGCAGGTTGAAATCGAAGACCTGCCGTTCGTCGAAGAAGACCTTGCCGAGATTCCAGGTCACGCCGGTCTCGACGGCCGTATCGCCGCAGCCGAGCCGGTCGAGGATCTCGAGCGTGCGCTTGGCGAAGCAGATCGCGCGCGAGCCGGAGCTGACCTTGTCATTGTCGTCGAGCACCACCACGGGCACGTCGCGCTGCGCAAGGTCGATGGCGGCGGCAAGGCCCACCGGCCCCGCGCCGACCACGATCACGGGATGGCGCACCGGCGCTGCCGCGTCCTGATCCGCGCTGCGCCGGTAGGGGTAGAGCGCGCGCTCGAAGATCTTGTTCATCGCCGCCTCCCGGCTCAGCCCTGCAGGGCTTTCCAAAGCTCAATGTCGCGCTCGGCCGTCCAGATGCGCGGCGTGTCGATGCCCTGCGCCTCGTCATGGGCGCGCGCGACATTGAAGGGCAGGCAGTGCTCGTAGATGGCATAGTCCCTGAACTTCGGGTCGCATTCGGCGCGCACCGCGTCCCAGGCCTCGCGCAGCGTGCCGCCGCGCGCGGCGACCTTCGCGGCCGGGCGGTAGGTGCTGTCGACGAAGTCGCGGGTGCTCTCGATGGCGGCATGCACCATCTCGTCGCCGATCAGCGCGTCGCCGCGCCCGGGCGCGATGGCGGCGGGCTCGAAGGCCGCGATGGCGT
Source organism: Paracoccaceae bacterium (assembly GCA_007131685.1). GTDB lineage: Bacteria > Pseudomonadota > Alphaproteobacteria > Rhodobacterales > Rhodobacteraceae > Alkalilacustris. The sequence goes on from SLQD01000002.1 coordinate 19,044, forward strand.
CGAGCGTGTCGCCCCAGTCATTGAAATGCCCGTCGCCGCAATAACAGGCCGAGTGATACTCCACGATGTCGCCGGTGAACATCACCTCGGCATCGGGCACCCAGACGACGGCATCGCCCGCCGTGTGCGCGCGCCCCAGATGCATCAGATCGACGCGCCGCTTGCCGAGATAGACGCTCATGCGTTCCGAAAAGGTCGTCGTCGGCCAGGTCAGGCCGGGGATCGACTCGTGACCCTGAAACAGCCGCGGGAAGCGCTGGAATTCGCTGTCCCAGTCCTCCTGACCACGCTCGGCGACCATGGCGCGTGCGGTGTCGGACATGATCACCTGCCCCGCCCCGTAGGCCGAGGCGCCGAGCACCCGCACCGCGTGGTAGTGCGACATGAAGAGATGGCTGATCGGCTTGTCGGTGACCTTGCGGATCTCCTCGATCACCTTGTTCGCGAGCCGCGGCGTCGCCTGCGCCTCCACGACCATGACGCTCTCGTCGCCGATGATGACGCCCGAATTCGGGTCGCCCTCGGCGGTGAAGGCCCACAGCCCGTCGCCGATCTCGGTGAAGCTGGTCTTCTTCTCGGCGGTGTCGCCCTGCGATGCGAATGCCTTGCTCATCGGTGTCTCCTCATTTCGTCCAGTCGGGCTGCGGCGCGGCCGGCCGGAGCGTTCCGGTGCATGCGCCGAAGCCAATGCGGTAGCCGTCGCCCTGCGCATGGCCGCGCAGCGTCACGGTGTCGCCATCCTCCAGAAAGCTGCGCTCCTCGCCGGTCTCGAGGGCGAGCGGCTCCTTGCCGCCCCAGCTGATCTCGAGCATCGAGCCGCGATTGCCGCGCTCGGGCCCCGAGATCGTCCCCGACCCCAAGAGGTCGCCGACATTCATCGGTGCGCCCGCGACGGCGTGATGGGCGAGCTGCTGCGCCGAGGAATAATACATCTCGCGGTAATTGGTGCGCGCGACGACCGTCTCGGCCTTGCCCTCGGGCGCGATACCCACCTCGAGCGCGATGTCATAGAGCATCGGCCCCGGCTCCTTCAGATAGGGCAGCAGCGCGACCTCGCGCTCGGGCGTGTCCACACGAAAAGGCTCGAGTGCTTCGCGCATCACGATCCAGGGCGAGATCGTCGTCGCCGTCGCCTTGGCCTGGAACGGGCCGAGCGGCTGATACTCCCAAGCCTGCATGTCGCGCGCCGACCAGTCATTGACCAGCACATAGCCGAAGATCATGTCATCGGCCTGCGCCACGGAGATCATGCCGTCGGAGGGCTGGCCGACGACGGCGCCCATCTCGAGTTCGAGATCGAAACGCTTCGAGGTCCCGAAATGCGGCGCGTCGTCCTGCGGCGGCTTGAGCTGGCCCCAGGGGCGGCGGATGTCGGTGCCCGAGACCACCACCGAGGAGGCGCGCCCGTTATAGCCGATGGGGATGTGCAGCCAGTTCGGCGGCAGCGCGTTCTCGGGCCCGCGAAACATCGTGCCGACATTCGTCGCATGGTGCCGGCCGGCATAGAAATCGGTGAATTCGGCGACGCGGAACGGCATGTGCAGCCGCGCCTCGGCCTGCGGAACCAGGGCGCGGTCCACCAGCCCGATATCCTCGCGCAGCGCCGGATCGCCCCCCTCCATCAGCAGTTCCGTGAGCCGCGCGCGCAGCGACGACCAGGCCGGTGCGCCGAGCTCCATGAAGCCGTTCCAGGCGGGCTCGGCGAAGACCGGATAGGGCGCCGAGGCGATCAGCCCCTCCTTCTCCAGGAGCGTCACATCGAGGATCATCGCCCCGATCGCGACCCCGCACCGCGCCGGCCCGCCCGTCGAGAACACCCCGCAGGGCAGGTTGTTGAGCGGAAAGTCGGTGTCGGGCGAATTGGCGCTTTCGACCCAGC
>SLQD01000213.1 GCA_007131685.1 Paracoccaceae bacterium
CCACCGCGATGCGCAGATCCCAGAAACCGACATACTCGAACTCGACGGCGAATTCGGCGCCCACCGCGCGGTGCAGGTATCCGGCGAAATCGAAATTGTCCTTCGTCGTGTCCAGCGGCACCGGCGCGTGAAAGAACCATGTCGAGCCGAGATCGACGCGGCCGAAGAACATCCAGTAGCCCTTCAGATCGGGGTGCAGGACGTTGTAGAAGGCCTTGCCGGGGTAGCGTTCGAGCAGCGCGTGCAGCTCGGTCGAGCGAAACACCAGGAGCACCATCTTCTTGTCGTGATCGCGGCGCGTCTCGGTGATGCCGGCGGCCTCGCGCACCGCCGAGTTGCTGCCGTCGCAGCCCACGAGATAGCACCCGCGCAGCTCCTCGGTCGCATCGCCGCGATGTTCCTGCATCGTCACGCGCACGCCGTCATCATCCTCGGCGAAGGACACGCCCGCCCAGCCGTGAAATGTCCTGATACCCGGCAGCGCCGCGGCGCGGGCGCGCAGCACGCGCTCGGTGGCGTATTGCGGCAGGCGCTCGTTGTCGGTTGCGTAATAGGGGCGCACCAGCTCGCGTTGCAGCCAGTCATAGTGATAGTCGGACAACAGCGTGCCGTAGCAGGTCAGCCCGCCGATCCCCTTCCCCGCCGGGATCGTGCGCGCGGCGCGCAGCGCGTCCTCGCAGCCCCAGCGGCGGATGCTCTCCATGGTGCGCTGGGTCAGGTTCTGGCCCTTGGGGACGGGCTGCGGCTCCGGGTAGCGCTCGATCACGGCGACGCTGTGGCCGCGCTGTGCGAGCTCGATCGCGAGGCCGACCCCGACCGGGCCGCCGCCATTGATGATGACATCGTAGTCGTTGTCGCCGCTCATGTCCGGTCCGGCTCCCTCAGCGCTGTGGCCGGGGCGCGCGCCCCGGCCGGTTGATCGTCTCGGCTCAAGGCTTCAGCCCGAGCAGCTTCACCGCGTTGTCCTGGTAGAGCTTGCGCCGCTGCGCCTCGGTGATGTCGAGCCCGTCGATGACGCGGATGGTCTCGCGGATGTAATATGGCCCGCCCTCCGGATCGAAGGGCGCGTCGGAGGCGAAGAGCACCCTGTCCTCGCCGAAGAACTCCATCGCATGCTCGATCGCCTTCGCGGAGCCGAAGCTCGCCGTGTCGGCGTAGAACGCCTTGAAGTAGTCCAGATGCGGGCGTTTGAGCGCCTTGCGCACCGCGGCGAGGTCGCGGTCGGTGGTGCGCGCGCCCATCTGGTCCCAGCCGGGGCCGACGCGGCCCTCGAAGAAGGGGATCATGCCGCCGGCGTGATGGGTGATCACGTCGAGACCCGGATACTTGTCGAAGATCCGCGAGAACACCAGCCGCGCCATCGCCGCCGAGGTCTCGTAGGGCCAGCCGAAGGTCCAGTAGATCTCGTATTCGGAGCGGTCCTCACTCTTGTAGTCGGCGAAGTCCTGGCCGCGGGCGGGATGCAGCCAGAGCGGCTTGCCGGCATCGGCCATGTATTCGTAAAGCGGCTCGAATTCCGGCAGATCGAGCGGCTTTCCGTTGACATTGGTGAAGATCTGCATCCCGCAGGCGCCAAGATCCTCGATGGCGCGCCGGGCCTCGGCGACCATCGCGCCGGTATTGTTCATCGCGACCGTTCCGACGAAGCCCGCGAAGCGCTCGGGGTATTGCGCGCAGAGCTCGGCCATCGAATCCGAGCCGATCCGCGAGAGCTCGAGCGCCTTGTCCGGCGCAGCGAATTTCTCGAGCGGCGGCGAGGCGAGCGAGAGGACCTGCCGGTAATCGGGGCCGAACATGTCCATCACCTCGAAGCGCCGGTCGAGATCGGTCATCATCGGAACCGCGCCCGAGCGCCGCGTCATGTCGCTCATGGTGCCGATCTCGTCGATCAGCGCGTCGAAGAAGGGCTTCGGCCAGATATGGTTGAAGATGTCGATCTTCAGCATGGTGGGTCGCTCCGCTTGATCAGGATTGCGTCGCGACGCGGAACGTCGCGCGCGATGGGTCGGCCGCCGGGCGGCTGTCGCCGAAACGCCGGTCCGAGAGATGGTCGCTCAGCCGGCCGGCTGCGGCGCGCACGCGGGTGCGGATCTCGGCAAGCCGCGCGGCGCCGACGAGCTCGGCGGCGATGGTCACGCACAGGCTCGCGATCGGGGTCTGCGCGGCGTCGAAGACCGGCGCCGCGACGCCGACGACGCCGGGGGTGACCTCGCCATGCGCCACCGCGACGCCGTCGCGGCGCACCTCGCGCAGGCGCGCGCAGATGCCGGAGACGCTGTCGCCGAGCCCGAGCGCGGCGAACTCGTCGAGATTGGCCGCGACATGCTGCTGCATCTGGCGGCGCGGCAGCGCGGCGATGATCGAGCGCGCGATCGCCCCGCGCACCAGCGGCATCGGCCGCCCGCGCGGATAGCTCGACAGCGGGTTCGGCGTCGAGCATTCCGAGGCCACGCACAGCAGCCGCTCGCCATACCAGCGCACCAGCAGCGCGCTGCACGGCCAGACGCCCGTTAGCCCAACGAGCTCGCCCTGCCCGGCCAGCACCAGCCGGTCCGACTTGCGCATCAGGAAATCCATCTCCACGACACGCGGGCCAAGCGTGAAGCCGGCCCCCGGCAGCGAGGTCACGAGCCCCGCCTCGCGCAGCATCTTGAGATAGCGATAGAGGGTCGGGCGCGCATAGCCGAGCTCGGCCATCATCTCCTCGGGCGTCCATTCGAGCCGCTCCTCGCTGAACAGCGCGAGGATGCGCAGCGCCTTTTCCGGGCTCGGCGCGCCGCTCATGCCGAGGACTCCGCGGCCCGCGGGCGGCGCAGGAAGAAGGCATGCGCGAGCATCGCGAGCCCGCCGACGAGCCCCACCGCATCGGTGAGCGCGCCCATCGGCACCGCCCCCGCCGGCATCAGCGCAAGCAGACCGAGCGCCGCCAGCGCGACGCGCCGGGCAAGGCCCAGCCGGTCGGTCAGAAAGCCCGCGAGCGCCGCCGAGACGAGCCACACCCCGATCGTCGCCGTCACCAGCGCCAGCCCGATATCGAGCGGCGCACCGATCATCAGCAGCGTCGGCGAGAAGGCGAACAGCACCGGGATCACATAGGCCGACCAGCCGAAGCGCATCGCCGCGAGCCCGGTGGCCATCGGCCCCGACTGCGCGATGCTCGCCGCGGCGAAGGCGGCCATGCAGATCGGCGGCGTGATCATCGACATCATGCCGAAATAGAGCACGTAGAGATGCGCGGCGATCGGCTCGATCCCGACCTCCACCAGCGCCGGCGCCACGAGAGCCGCAAGCAGCACATAGACCCCGAGCGTCGGCAGCCCCATGCCCAGCACGATGCACACCAGCGCCGACAGCGCCAGAAGCGCGATCGCGCTGCCCGCGCCGACCTGAACCAGCGCCGAGGTCAGGTTGAAGCTCAGCCCAGTGATGTTGAGCACACCGATGACCATCCCCGCCGCACCGGAGATCAGGATGATCTCGAGCACCGCATAGCCGGTCTTCGGAATGCTCCCGACGAGGTCGCGCAGCCCGGGCCGCTCGCCGCGATACCCCAGCGCGAGCGCCGTGACCACGACCGACAGTGCGGCCAGCATCGCCGCGCGCTCGGGCCGCCAGTTCCAGGCGAAGAGCGCATAGAGAAGCAGCGCGAACGCGAGCACGAAGTGCAGCCCCGCGAGCACTTCGCGCCGCGGCGGGATGCGCTCGGGCGGGACGCGCGAAATGCCGAGCTTGGCGGCCTCGAGATCGGCCTGGATGAACAGCGCAACGTAATAGAGCAGCGCCGGCGCGAGCGCGGCGAGCACGATCTCGGTGTAGGGAACGTTGAGAAACTCCGCCATCAGGAAGGCCGCCGCCCCCATCACCGGCGGCATGAGTTGCCCGCCGGTGGAGGCCACGGCCTCGATGGCGCCGGCCTTGTGGGCGGGATAGCCGTCGCGCTTGATCATGGGGATGGTAATGACCCCGGTGCCGGCGACATTGGCCACCGCCGAGCCAGAGATCGAGCCGAACAGCCCCGAGGCGAGCACCGAGATCTTCATCGAGCCGCCGCGAAACCGCCCCATCCCCAGGAGCGCGGCATCCGTGAAGAAATTCGACCCCCCGGTCACAGTCAGCAGCCGGCCGAAGAAGATGAAGGCGACCACGACCGTCGCCGCAACGCTGATCGGGATGCCGAGAATGCCGTTCGAGTCGACGGCCATGTAGCCCGACAGCACATCGAAGCTCTGCGCGCGGCCCTGCAGGGTGCCCGGAACGAGATTGCCGAACAGCCCGTAGACAAGGAACACGGCGATGATGATCACAAGCGCCCAGCCCGTCGCCCGGCGCAACGCCTCGAGCAGAAGCGGGATCACGATCACCGCCGGGACCCAGAGCCCCGGCGGGCCCGAATAGACCCGGTTGACGAGGTCGGGATAGTGCCAGACCAGATACCCCATCGCCGCGAGCGCGGCGACCGCGGCGGCGACGTCGTGCCACGGCGCCGTGACGCGCTCGGTGTCGCGTATCCGCGGCAGCATGAGGAATGCTGCCGCGATCGACAGCGCGAGGATCACAGCGAGCAGTTGCTGCGGATAATAGGCCAGGCCCACCATCCGCGGCACCCCGAGCGCCCAGCCCACGGCGATCAGCGTGATCGTCGCGGCCAGCACCGCGGCGACGGGCCGCCACACCGTCTCCGGCAACCCGTCCGCCAGACTCGCATTACCCTCGCGCTCCATGCCGGCCGCTCACTCCTGCCAGAGACCGGCTTCCTCGAAATAGGCGATCGCGCCCGGGTGGTATTCGCTCACCCCGGTATCGCCGACGAGATGCGTCTCGGGGTCGAAACGCGCGAAGGGGCCGAAGGTATCGGCCAGCACGTCGGTGCGCGCGTGCAGGATCCGCGCCATCTCGTGGACGATCTCGTCATCGACGCCGGCATGGGTGAAGACGAGCTGCGGATACGCGAAGAAGTGCGCGTCCTCCAGCACGCCGGGCATCTCGCCCTGCGCGAGTTCCTCGAAATAGGCGACGGGCCAGTGCTCCTGCATCAGGGCGAGATTCTCGTCGCTCGCCTCGATGGGCAGCGCGCGCAGCCCGCCCACGGCCGAGTCCGCCTCGCGCACCTTGCCTGCCCCGTGGGCGAAATAGAAACCGGCGACATCGCCCTCGATGAAGGCATCGGCGCCGGCGACGACGCTGGAGACATTGACGGCCTCGAAGTCGTCGCGGGTAAGCCCGACCGTGGCATACATGGCATCGAGCTGGGGCAGGATCGTCTGCTGGGCCGTGTAGCCGTCGACCATGCGTTCGCCCTCGAGATCGGCGATGCTGTGAAATTCGGAGTCCTCGCGCACGAAGATCGCCGCGACGAGCGGCATGATCAGCCCCACGACCCGCAGATCCTCGCTCGGCTCGCCCTCGAACCACTCGACCCCCTCGAGCCCGTAATTGACCTCCTGCAGGTTGGCGACGCCGAACTCGATGCCGCCCGAACCCACGAGCGGGATGTACTGGTTGGGGCTGGTGGAGGGCTGGATCGTTGCGCCGAGCCCTTCCTCGTTGGCCGCATTGGCCACCGCCGTGCCGATATTGTGAAACAGCGTGCCGGGGTTCGAGGTGGCGATCCCCACATTCTGCGCCGTTGCCGGCGCGGCTGCGACAATGGCGACGCCTGTCGCCAGGGCCGGGATAAAGCTTCTCATGATGTCCTCCCTCGGGTTTGGCCGATCCGTGCCACAATCTCACATGGTGAGACTGCGCAGATCATGTCGCCGCAGCCGCTCCGTTTCAAGCCCCAACTTCGTGCCCCTGCGCCGCGCGGCCGCACAGCGTGGTGGCGCCGCCGTGTGGAGCAGCGAAGCGTTGACACCCGCGCGCGATTCCCCTAACGACGCCGCCACGGGCGACGAGCTGCAAGGTGCGGCAGCGGACTGTAAATCCGCCGGGGAGACCCATGCCAGGTTCGATTCCTGGGTCGCCCACCACAGACCAAGTCATTGACGACGGGCGCGATTGCGCGGCGCGCCTTCGCGTCGGCACGGGGGGAAGGTGCCCTGCCGCGGACCCCCGGGCCGCCCTGCGTTGCGACGCCGGAAGGCCGGGCCGATGGGGGGATGCCGGGCGGGACGGTCTCCCGGCACGCGGGGTCGCCGTCTCGTGTGGTGGCCGCTGTGGGACTCGAACCCACACGCCCGAAGGCATCCGATTTTGAGTCGGGTCTGTCTACCAGTTCCAGCAAGCGGCCCCGCCCCGCTTCTAGCGGCGCCGGCGCGCGCGCTCAAGTGCCGCTCGCACCGACCTTGCGCGCGCGCGGC
>SLQD01000205.1 GCA_007131685.1 Paracoccaceae bacterium
CATGCCCCGGGATTGGCAACATCCTCAAACCCGCCCATGTGAAGGGTGCCGACGACCCGTCCGAGACCTTCCGCGTCCTCGAGAACAAAGAGATCCGCGATCGCGGCCAAGACCGCCCCGCCCGCAGCCTCCTGCAGGCCTGGGACCGGATGATCGAGGGCGGCACCTGCGCCACCCTTGATTTATGGTATGCGCCGCCCAATGGCCCGATTTCACTCCGCCGTTGACAAATGGCCAGGATAGACCCCGCCCGCTCAGCATACGGGTTGCATTCTTCATGCATCGACCAACCGACGGGCAGGCTCGTCACGCCGGGTCCGGAGCCAAGCCGCCGTGGTGCGAGAGGCTCGTGCGTCCCTTCGCGCAGGCAATCATCTCAACCTGGCCTGCCTGCGCCTGCTTCACAGACCCAAGACTGCCCGGTTGCGCACTCGCCCCGGGAAGCAAGTCCCGGCCGGAAGACCTCGGCCGCAAGACACCCCCGTATTGCGGGCGCTGGGCCGCATGGCGCTTCGATCAAGTTACCAAGCGCCGATCTTCACCCGCCGCGCAGTTGCTTCAGTGTGCCTCAGTGATGCGCGTCGGGTTGTGGGTATGGACGGTTCTGCACTGTCCACGCTCCCCGATCGAAGCACCTCCCGATACCCCCTCAACTCATTGATTATACGCCACGATAGTTCGGCGACTCCCGCGTGATCTGTACGTCGTGGACATGGCTTTCCCTGAGCCCGGCGCCGGTGATGCGCACGAAATCGCAGCATGTGCGCATCTCGGCGACGGTGGCGCAGCCGGTATAGCCCATCGCCGCGCGAAGCCCGCCCACGAGCTGATGGATCACGACGCCGGCGGGGCCCTTGTAGGGCACCTGGCCCTCGATGCCCTCGGGCACGAGCTTGTCGCTCGCCGCGTCGCTCTGGAAATAGCGATCGGCCGAGCCGCGCGCCATCGCCCCGAGCGAGCCCATGCCGCGATAGCCCTTGTAGCTGCGCCCCTGGAACAGGATCAGCTCGCCGGGGCTCTCATCGGTGCCCGCGATCGCGGAGCCGACCATCGCGCAGGAGGCTCCCGCCGCGATCGCCTTGGCGAAATCGCCGGAAAACTTGATGCCGCCATCGGCGATCACCGGCACGTCCCCCGCCGCGCTCGCGGCATCCATGATCGCGGTGAGCTGCGGCACGCCGACCCCGGCCACCACCCGCGTGGTGCAGATCGAGCCCGGGCCGATGCCGACCTTCACCGCATCCGCCCCCGCATCGATGAGCGCGCGCGTGGCCTCGGCGGTGGCGACATTGCCGGCGATGACCTGCACCGCGTTCGAACGGCGCTTGATGCGCTCGACGGCCTCGCTGACGGCGCGCGAATGGCCGTGCGCGGTATCGATCACGACGATATCGACCCCCGCATCGATCAGCGCCTCGGAGCGCGCGAAGCCGTCATCGCCCACCGTCGAGGCCGCGGCAACGCGCAGGCGCCCGAGGTCGTCCTTGCAGGCGCTCGGGTTGAGCACCGCCTTCTCGCTGTCCTTCAGCGTCAGCAGCCCGGTGAGCCGGCCCTCGCCATCGGTGACGAGCAGCTTCTCGATGCGCCGCGCCTGCATCAGGCTGCGCGCCTCGTCGCGGTCGGCGGGCTCGCGCAGCACGGCGAGATTGTCGCCGGTCATCATGATCCGCACCGGCGTCGCCGGATCGGACGCGAAGCGCATGTCGCGGTTGGTCACGATCCCGAGAACCCGGCCGGCGTCATCGACGACCGGAAAACCCGTCACGTTATAGCGTTCCTGCAGGGCCTTGGCATCGGCGAGGGTCTGGTCGGGGCGCAGGGTGACCGGGTCATAGACGATGCCGGACTCAAAGCGCTTGACGCGGCGCACTTCGTCGGCCTGTGCCTCGGGGGTGAAATTGCGGTGAATGACGCCCATGCCGCCGGCCTGCGCCATCGCGATGGCCATGCGCGCCTCGGTGACGGTGTCCATGGCCGAGCTCAGCAGCGGGATGTTGAGCGCGATCTCGCGGGTGGCGCGGGTCGTGGTGTCGGCCGCGGAGGGGACGACCTCGCTCGCCGCGGGCACGAGCAGCACATCATCGAAGGTGAGCGCCTCGCGAATCGCCATCACAGTTCTCCTCGGGCGGTTCCGGTTGGCATGGCCCTATCCCATGCCCGCGCGGCGAAGGGAAGGCCCGATACGTTCAGGCCTCGGCGGCGTTGGTCCTTGCGGCGAGATCGCCGCTCACCCAGCCGCGCAGGACCAGCGCGAGGATCGCCAGCACCAGGAGCGTCACCGCCACCAGCATCACCCCCGCCACGATCCCGAATGCCCCGGTCCCGCCGCTCGCGATGATCAGCACCGAGGCATACGCCGCGAGCGGAAAGCTCAGCGCTCCCCACAGCGGCGTGACCCCCGCCGCCAGCAGCCAGCGCCCCGACAGCAGCAGCCCGGCGAGCACCGCCGCCCCGAGCCCGGCCCAGAACGCCGCGAGCATCCCCATCCCCAGCATCGCCGCCACGCTCGCGAACAGGCTCGCCGGCGCCAGGTGAATGGCCAGAACCGGGCGCAGCGGCGGCGGCGGCAACTGCCCGCGCGCGAGCTGCCACAGGCTGATCGCGTAGATCACCGCGGCCACGGGCATGGTCGCGAGCAGGACCGCCTGCGCCGCCTCGCCGCGCCCCAGCGCCGCCAGCACCGGCGCCGCGAGGATGAAGCCCACGAAGACGAGGTGCCAGACCGGCGTGACCACCCGCCCCTCCGCCGGTCCCGAGGCGATGGCATGGGCAACGAGCGCGGCCAGCCCAGCATGCGCGATCAGCGCCCCCGCGACGAGCGCGCCCGCGAAACCCGGCGCATAGGGCACCAGCGCCGTGGCCGCGAGCATCGCCGACAGTGTCATCGCCGCGGTGCCGGCGCGTCCCGGCAGCACCCGCAGATCCTCGCGCAGCACGCCCGGCCGCACCACGATCTTCGCGAGGTATGTCAGCCCGGCCACCACGAGAAGAGCCACCCCCGCACCGAGCAGCACTTCGCCGATCGGCAGCGCCGCGCCGTAGGCGAGCTGCGCGCGCCGCCAGGCGAGCCCGAGCCCCAGCAGCCCGAGGACCGCCGGGAAAACGGCCGGCGGCATGCGCCGCCAGGCGGCCGATCTCGCTGCCATTCCTGCCTCCGTCACGAACCCGTGATCCCTAGGACAGCCCGCGCGCCCGGCGCAAGGGCCGTACGGGCACATGTCCGCGTTGACGTTGCCGGTGACGGATTATGTCAAGCCGATGACTGAGCTGAGAACGCAACTTTCGCGCGCGCCCGGCGCCGTCTCCCCGCCTGCCGGCACGCCGGCGCAAAGACAGGCGGCGCTGGCGCTGGTGCTTCTGGTACCGGTCGCCGGGCTGGCGGGCGGGCTGGTCGCGCTGCAGTCGCAGGGAATCGCGCTTCTGGCTTCGGGGCTTCTGGCGGCGTCGGGCGGCGTTCTGATCGCGGCGCTGGGACGGCTTTACCCGCATCGCAGCCTCGGGCTGTGCAATCTCGTCACGCTCACGCGGCTGGCCGGGGTCGCGGTGCTTGCCGCGCTGCTGGCGGCGCCCGAGACCCTGCGCGGCGACGGAGCACAGGCCTGGGCGGGGCTGGCGATCGCCGGGGCCGTGCTCGCGCTCGACGGGGTCGATGGCTGGGCGGCGCGGCGCGCGCGGCTGCAATCGCGTTTCGGGGCGCGGTTCGACATGGAGGTGGACGCGGCGCTGGCGCTCGTGCTGGCGCTGCTCGCATGGCAGACGGGCAAGGTCGGCGCCTGGGTGCTCGCGCTCGGAGCATTGCGCCCGGCCTTCGCGCTGGCGGCGCTGCATTGGCACTGGCTGGCGCGGCCGCTGCCCGAAGGGCTGGCGCGCAAGGCGGTCTGCGTGGTCCAGATCGGGGTGCTCACGGCGCTGCTCGCGCCGGCGGTGACGGCGCCGCTGGCGGGATGGCTCGCGGCGGGGGCGCTGGTGCTGCTGCTGGCGTCCTTCGGGCGCGACACGCTCTGGCTCTGGCGCCGGATGCGGCGATGACGCCGCGCCGCGTGCTGATCCTGGCGGTGGCGGCGCTGCTGCTGCATTTCGTGCTGATCGCGCCGAACCATCCGCGCGCGGTGACGCTGCAGGCGCCGCTGCTGTTTGCGCTCGAATTGCCGGTGATCCTGCTCGCGCTCATCGTGCTTCGCGGCTGGGCGCTGCGGCTCCTGCAGGGCGCGCTCGTCGCCTGGCTCGGGACGGTGAGCGTCGTCAAGCTCGCCGATATGGGCACCTTCATGGCCTATGCGCGGCCCTTCGACTTCGCCGTCGATCTGCATCTTCTGCATGCGGCCTGGACGCTGGCGCGGGGCAGTTTCGGCACCGCGCCGACGCTGCTGATCGTTCTCGGCACGCTCGCGGGGTTCGTGGCGCTCGTGCTCGCGCTGGTCTGGGCGGTGCGGGCCTGGGGCGCGGTGACGCCGGGCGGGGCGGTGCGCGGGCTGGGGGCGGTGGCACTCCTGCCGGCGGCGGCGCTCGCCACCACGGAGGCCGGCCAGGCGCTGCGCGGCTGGTCCGTGCCGGTCGATCCGCCGGGCGCGGCCTTCACCGCCCGGGTCGGGCTCGAGAGCGCGATCCGCGCCCGCACCACCGCCGCCGCGCTCGCGCAGTTCGATGCCGCCGCGCAGTCGGACCGCATGGCCGCGCATGACGGTGCGCTGCTCGATGCGACCGGCGATCACGACATCCTGCTGACCTATATCGAGAGCTACGGCCGCTCGAGCTTCGAGAACCCGCTTTATGTCGACACCCATGTCGGGCGGCTGCGCGCGATCGAGGCGGCGCTCGCGGCCGAGGGGCTCGCGATGCGCTCGGGCTGGCTGACCGCGCCGATGGTGGGCGGGCAGAGCTGGCTGGCGCATGCATCGATAGCCTCGGGCACGTGGGTGAGCGACCAGGGCCGCTACCGCGCGCTCATCTCGAGCCCGCGGCGCACCCTGTTCCATTTCGCGCAGGAGGCCGGCTTTCACACCGCCGCGGTGATGCCCGCCCATACCATTCCCTGGCCCGAAGGCGATTACTTCGGCTTCGACACGATCCTCAACGCCGCGGACATGGGCTACGAAGGCGAGAACTACAACTGGGTGACGATGCCGGACCAGTTCTCGCTCAAGGTGCTCGACCGGCTCGTGCGCGACCCCGCCGACGATCCCGTCTTCGCGCAGACTGCGCTGGTCTCCTCGCACGCGCCGTTCCTGCCGGTGCCGCCGCTCATCGACTGGGACGAGATCGGCGACGGCACGGTCTTCAACGAATGGGCCGATGACGGCGACCCGCCCGAGGAGGTCTGGCGTGATCGCGACCGGGTGCGCGAGAAGTTCCGCATCGCGGTGGATTATTCGCTCAAGGTGGTCGGCTCCTATGCCGAGCGCCACGCGGATGACCCGCCGCTGATGATCGTGCTCGGCGATCACGAGCCGGCGCGCTTCATCGCCGGTGTCGACGGCTACGACGTGCCCGTCCACATCATCGGGCCGCCGGAGCTCGTCGACCGGACCGCGCCGTGGGGCTACAGCGAGGGCATGGTCCCCGACCCCGACGCGCCCGTCTGGCGCATGTCGCAGTTTCGCGATGCCTTCCTGCGCGCCTTCAGCCATGCGGCGCCGGAATGATCCGCGCGGCGCTGCGCATCCTCGTGCCCGTGGCGCTGCTGGCGCTGATCTGGCGCCATCTCGACGGCGCGCAGGCGCTCGCTTACCTCGCCGGGGCGGATCCGGGGCTGATCGCGCTCGCGCTGGTGCTGTTGCATGTGCAGATCGTCGCGGCGGCGCTGCGCTGGCGGGTCACGGCGGCGCAGCTGGGCCAGGAGCTGGGGCGCGGGCAGGCGCTGGCGGAATACTACCTCGCGGTGCTCGCGAACGCGGTGCTGCCCGGCGGCGTGCTCGGCGATGCCGGGCGCGCGGTGCGCGCGCGCGGCGCGGTCGGGGTAAGGGCCTCGGCGCAGGCGGTGGTGATCGAGCGGCTGATCGGGCAGATCCTGCTCTTCGCGGTGCTGGTGCCCGGGCTGCTGCTCCTGGCGCTGCCGGGGCGCGGGGCAATGCTTGCCGGGTTGGCGGGCGCGGTGCTTGCCGCCGGGGCGGCGCTGCGCTGGGGGCCGGCGCCGGTGCGGGCCTTCGGACGCGCGCTGTGGCGGGCCTGGGCGCCGGTGTGGCGCACGCAGCTCGGGCTCAGC
>SLQD01000050.1 GCA_007131685.1 Paracoccaceae bacterium
ATTGCGCCAGACTGCGCGCGGACTGCGCCGAGCAAGCCTCGAGCGCAGCCTCGCCCGGAGCGCCCGCGAACGCGCCGCGATCGCGCAGCGGCTCCTGCGTGCGGCCGAGGCCCGCAGCGCGGCGGCCCGCAACCGACTCGAGGCGCTCGACCGGCTGCGCCAGACGCTGGGCTACCGCGCCACGCTGCGCCGAGGCTACGCTGTGGTGCGCGGTGCGCAGGGCGTGGTCACCGGCGCGGCCGAGGCCCGCGCGGAGAGCCGACTGGAGATCGAGTTTCACGACGGACGGGTGGATACCGCGCCGCTACGCAAAGCTGCCCGGCGCGGCGAGGCACCCTCGTCCGACCCCGGGGATCAGGGGCGCCTGCTTTGAGACGCGCCGTTCAGTGGGTCCAGCCGAGCCGGCGATTGGCGGCGAAGTTCTCGCCGTAGCCACCGGGGCGGATCCTGTGGCGCCGCTTCGTGGGCCTTTGCACGACGGCTTCGATGCCGTGCTCCTCGGCGTAGCTCTGCGCGGCCTCGCGGCTGTCGAAGCGCAGCCGGACCTGGCTGTTCATGTCGTCCGAACTGGTCCAGCCCATCAGCGGATCGATCTCGCGCCGGCTCTCGGGCGAGAACTCGAGCACCCATTCGTGAGACTTCGCCTGCCCCGACTGGGTCGCCGCGCGCGATGGCTGGTAGATTCGTGCCCGCATGAGCCCCTCCGTTGATCGCGCCGGAGTATCACGATGCGCGGGCCCGGATGCAAGGCCCTGCCCCCTTGATCCGAAGCGACGCGCGCGCATCTTGAGGCCGAAAGGGGAATCACCATGCCCGATGCCAGCACCGACAGCCCCGCCGCCCTGCGCCCCAAGCTCGAGGGCGGCCGGCGCTTCGTGATGCAGACCGAATACAGCTCCGCCGGCGACCAGCCGACCGCCATCGCCGAGCTGTCCGAGGGCGTGCGTTCGGGCGAGCGCGACCAGGTTCTGCTCGGCGCGACGGGCACCGGCAAGACCTATACCATGGCGAAGGTCATCGAGCAGACCCAGCGCCCCGCGATCATCCTCGCCCCCAACAAGACCCTCGCCGCGCAGCTCTACGGCGAGTTCAAGGGCTTCTTTCCCGACAACGCGGTGGAATACTTCGTCAGCTACTACGACTACTACCAGCCCGAGGCTTACGTGCCGCGCACCGATACCTTCATCGAGAAGGAATCGCAGATCAACGAGCAGATCGACCGGATGCGCCACGCCGCCACCCGCGCGCTGCTCGAGCGCGACGACGTGATCATCGTCGCCTCGGTGAGCTGCATCTACGGAATCGGCTCGGTCGAGACCTACTCGGCGATGACACAGGAGCTGCATGTCGGTGGCGAGTACGACCAGCGCCGCGTGATGGCCGAGCTCGTCGCCCAGCAATACAAGCGCAACGATCAGGCCTTCCAGCGCGGCGCCTTCCGGGTGCGCGGCGACGTGCTCGAGATCTGGCCGGCCCATCTCGAGGACCGCGCGTGGCGGCTGTCCTTCTTCGGCGAGGAGCTCGAGTCGATCACCGAATTCGACCCGCTCACCGGCGCGCGCACCGGCGATTTCGAGCAGGTGCGAATCTATGCCAATTCTCACTACGTTACCCCGCGCCCGACGCTTCAGCAGGCCGTCAAGAGCATCAAGGCCGAGCTCAACACGCGCCTCGAACAGCTCAACGCGGAGGGAAAGCTTCTGGAGGCGCAGCGGCTCGAACAGCGCACCGGTTTCGATCTCGAGATGCTGGAGGCCACTGGCGTGTGTGCCGGCATCGAGAACTACTCGCGCTATCTGACCGGCCGCGCCCCCGGCGAGCCGCCGCCCACCCTGTTCGAGTTCATCCCCGACAACGCCATCGTCTTCGCGGACGAGTCGCACGTCTCGGTGCCGCAGATCGGCGGGATGTACAAGGGCGACTACCGGCGCAAGGCGACGCTCGCCGAGCACGGCTTCCGGCTGCCGAGCTGCATGGACAACCGCCCGCTCAAGTTCGAGGAATGGGACGCGATGCGCCCGCAATCGGTCTTCGTCAGCGCCACCCCCTCGCGCTGGGAACTCGAACAGACCGGCGGCGTCTTCACCGAGCAGGTCATCCGCCCCACCGGCCTGGTGGATCCCGAGGTCGAGGTGCGCCCCGTCGCCACCCAGGTCGATGACCTGCTCGACGAGATCCGCCGCGTCGCCGCCAACGACCTGCGCGTGCTGTGCACCGTCCTGACCAAGCGCATGGCCGAGGATCTGACCGAATACCTGCACGAGCAGGGCATCCGCGTGCGCTACATGCATTCCGACATCGACACCGTCGAGCGCATCGAGATCCTGCGCGACTTGCGGCTCGGGGCGTTCGACGTGCTGGTCGGGATCAACCTGCTGCGCGAAGGGCTCGACATCCCCGAATGCGGGCTCGTCGCGATCCTCGACGCCGACAAGGAGGGCTTCCTGCGCTCGGAAACGTCGCTCGTGCAGACCATCGGCCGCGCCGCGCGCAACGTGGACGGCCGCGTGATCATGTATGCCGACACGGTGACGGGCTCGATGAAGCGCGCCATAGACGAGACGGAGCGCCGCCGCGACAAGCAGCTCGCGCACAACGCCGCCCACGGCATCACACCCGAGACGGTGCGCAAGAATATCGGCGACGTGATGGCCGGCGTGTGGCAGGGCGACACCGACATGGCGCGCGTGACCGCGCAGGTCGATGCGCCCATGCCAGGCGAGAATCTCGCCGCCCATCTCGACGGGCTGCGCGCGCGGATGCGCAAGGCCGCCGAGAATCTCGAATTCGAGGAGGCCGCAAGGCTGCGCGACGAGGTCAAGCGGCTGGAGGCGGTCGAACTCGCCGTCGCCGACGACCCGATGGCGCGCCAGTCCGAGGTCGAAGGCGCCGTCGCCAGCGCCGGCAACAGCGCCGGCCGCTCCCGCGCCGGCCGCGCCGGCCAGCGCGGCGGCAAGCGCAAGCCGGCGCGCTGAGAGCGGGCATTTTTTCTGCCTGCCTCTGGACAGCACCGCGCCGCTCGCCTAAGACGCGTCCAGACCCCGCGCCGAGCGGCGCCCCGTGCCCGGGTAGCTCAGGGGTAGAGCAGACGACTGAAAATCGTCGTGTCGGTGGTTCGATTCCGCCCCCGGGCACCATGTATCCTTTGGAGTCTCTGGAATCGCTCAACGTTTTCGACCGGAAACGCGAGCGTAGGACATGGCGAAGGACATTTCGGCCCCCACCGCTTCCGCAAGGATGGCATCTTCTATTTCGAGCGGCGCGTCCCCAGCGATCTTCAAGAGCATTACACACGCTCGAAAATCAGCTGC
The DNA here is from genome assembly GCA_007131685.1 of Paracoccaceae bacterium. Taxonomy (GTDB): domain Bacteria; phylum Pseudomonadota; class Alphaproteobacteria; order Rhodobacterales; family Rhodobacteraceae; genus Alkalilacustris. The sequence goes on from SLQD01000050.1 coordinate 3,312, forward strand.
TCGCGCCGCGCGCTTCAGGCTCTCGACCGTCGTGAGGCAGGCAAAGATCGTCTCGCCCGGCGCCTTCTTCGTCATGGCGGATTTCGGCGCCATGGCCAGTGTCCGCGCACTTCTGGCGCACTCGGGCGCCATGATCCCGTGCCGGGAAGGCGACCGGTCGCTGATCCGCCACCTGCGGATCGGTGAAGACGACCCGGGGTATGGAGGCGTTGTCGTAGCCCCCGCCCCGCCGAGCACGGGGTTGCGCGCCGCCAGCTTCGCACCGTAAGCGACCCTGCAGACGAACCGGCCGCGATCGGTCACATCGCCGGCGGCGCAGATGCCGGTCGCCGTGGTCTGCATGTCAGCGCCGACCCTGATCGCGCCGCGCCGGCCGCGCTCGACACCCGTTTCCGCCAGCCCCAGCCCGTCGGTGTCGGGGCTGCGCCCTGCGGTGACGACCAGTCGTCGGCGCCCGGCGCAAGCCGCCTGCCCCCTTGCTCGATGCACAGAACCGCATGCGCCCCTCGGCGCGGAAATATTCGGCACGCGCGTCGGAGACTTCCGGCTCCTCGCCGGGCAGCAGGCGCGAGCGGCACACCAGCGTGACACACCCCCGTCCGCGCCATCATCTGCGCCGGCTCGGCCCCGATATAACCCCCGCCGAGGAAGGTCAGGCTGTCGGGCAGCCTCTCCAACTCCATAAGCGAGGTTCTGTCGAGCGTCGGCACATCCTCGATGCCGGGGATCAGCGCCAGCGCCGGGCGCCATGACACGCCTCGGCGGCGCTGATCATCGTCGTCGAGGGCAAGCAGCCGACATTGAAGTAGGTGCCGCCGATCCCGCCCCGATCACGGCGCGGTCGAAGGCATCGCCCTTCGTGGCGGGGCTGTCACGAAGCTCATCCGTCCCGTCTGTTCGTTCATGGTCATATCCTTTCCAGCCCGGTGCCGCGGCGCTTCGTCACCGGTAAGTCAGCACGGCTGTGGCCGCGATCAGGATCGCCGTCAGCCCCCGGCCGGCGCCGACGGGGCCCGACTTCGGGAGCCGGGTCTGCGTGGGACCTTCACTCATGGCAGGGTGAGCGCGGCAGTGCGGCGGCGCTGCACGACGCCTCCAGCCAATCCGGACCGTCGCAAATCCGCTTGCGGGCGTAACGCAATCGCGTATGCTGATGGCGCAAATACAGGAGCCGCCTCGACATGGACCAGACCCTCGCCGCCTGCGCCCCTTCGGCAACGCTGCGAGAAGCCCTGCCCCATGTCCGACTCCGTCACCCTTTGCGGCCTCATCTGGGCAACGCCTGACGGCACCGCCGTCCTCTCAGGTCTCGGTTTCAGCTTCGCAGCCGAGCGCACCGGCCTCGTCGGTCGCAACGGCAGCGGCAAGACCACGCTGCTGCGCCTGATCGCCGGAGAGCTGACGCCGGGATCCGGGCATGTGCATCTCGCGGGCAAGCCGGGCCTGCTGCGCCAGGAGCTCCTGGCGGACGGATCGGAGACTGTGGCGGATCTCTTCGCCGCGCGCGACGCCTTGGAGCTGCTCGAGCGCGCCGAAGCCGGGACAGCCGGGCTCGAGGATCTGGGCGACGCCGATTGGACGCTGCCCGCTCGGATGCAGAGCGCGCTGCGACGCTGCGGTCTCGCGCTCGACCCCTGGGCACCCCTGTCTGGTCTGTCGGGCGGGCAGCGGACGCGTGGGGGTCTCGCGGCGCTCCTCTTTTCGGAGCCGGATATTCTGCTGCTCGACGAGCCGACCAACAACCTCGACCCGGCGGGCCGGGCCACCGTCATCGACCTCCTGCGCGACTGGCGACGGGCTGCCATTGTCGTGAGCCACGACCGAGAGCTGCTCGAGGAGATGGATGCTATTGTCGAGCTTTCGACACTCGGGGCGCGGCGCTACGGCGGTGGCTACAGCGCCTACCGCACCCTCAAGGCGGCGGAGGTCGAGGCGGCGCATCTCGACCTGGCGCATGCCGAGAAGACCCGCGCCGAGCAGGAGCGGCGCGCGCAGCAGGCGGCCGAGCGCAAGGCGCGCCGCGACAGCCGCGGGCGCAAAGGCAGGGCGAAGGGCGATCAGTCGAAGATCCTGATGGATGCCGCGAAGGAGCGGGCCGAGGCTTCGGGCGGCGCCGGGGCGCGGCTTCGCGATGGCCGGCGCGCGGCAGCCGGGGCGAAGGTCTCGCAGGCGCGCGAGAAAGTCGAGATTGTCAAACCGCTTGCGATGGAGCTCGCCCCGACGGGTCTTGCGCGGTCCCGGACGGTCCTGCGGCTGGAGGATGTCAGCGGCGGCCCAGATGCCGAGCGGCCCGTCATCCGCGACCTCGCGCTGACGGTCACCGGCCCGGAGCGCATCGCCGTCACCGGCCCGAACGGCAGCGGCAAGACCACGCTGCTCGACATCATCGCCGGGCGGCGGGCGCCCGTGTCGGGCGCGGTCCGGCTGCAGGTGGCCTGCGCCTATCTCGATCAGCATGTCGGCCTGCTCGCGCCGCAGCTGTCGCTGCGCGACAACTTCAGCCGCCTGAACCCGGCGGCGGGGCAGACCGAGTGCCACGCCGCGCTGGCACGTTTTCGTTTCCGCTCCGAGGACGCCCTCAAGCCGGCGGCGTCGCTCAGCGGCGGGGAGCGGCTTCGCGCCGCCCTCGCCTGCACCATCGGCCGCACCCGGCCGCCTGCGCTTCTCATACTCGACGAGCCGACGAACCATCTTGACCTCGACGCGCTCGCGGCGCTGGAAGTCGCGCTCGCGAGCTACGACGGCGCGTTGCTCGTCGCGAGCCATGACGAGGCGTTCCTCGCGCGCCTCGTGCCGGACCGGAGACTGGAGATTGGCGGGGAGCGCTACGAGTAGCAGCACTGTTCCGCAGCGTCGCGGCCA
>SLQD01000118.1 GCA_007131685.1 Paracoccaceae bacterium
GCGACGCTCTCATCGATCGCGTCCTCCAGCGCCTCGGGCGCCACCGTGCGCAGCGCGTAGCCGTCACCGAGCAGCCCGGCGAGCCCCTCGGCCATGTAGAGATCGGAGGGGAAATTGCCCGTATCCGACAGGATCACGCGGCGATCCGGCGCCATGTCGAGCGCAGCAGCGAGCGCCTGGAAGACCTTGATCGACAGTGTATCGCCCATCACCACGCTGCCCGGCTCGGCCCCGATGAGGCGCGCAATGCGGTCGCCGACGCGGCGCGGCTGATCCATCCAGCCGGCGCGGTTCCACGCCGTGATCAGCATCTCGCCCCACTCGTCGCGCATCGCCCTTGCGACGCGCGCCTCGGCGCCGCGCGGCAGGGGGCCGAGCGAATTGCCATCGAGATAGATCACCCCATCGGGTATGTGGAACATGGCGCGGGTCGCGTCGAAATCGGTCATGGCTCCTCCGGATCGGGCCACCTTCTAGCAGGGCCGGGCCGACATCTCAGCAAGAAACTGCGCCACGCCGCGCTTGCCATCGCGCGCAGGCGCGTCAAGTTGGGCGGGCGTGAACATGGGGAGCGTACGATGGAGCGGCTGGATTATCCGCCGGTCTGGCTGGCTGGGTTCGTGGCGCTGGCGGCGCTGATCGCGCGGCTCGTGCCGGGGCCGGAGCTGGGCATGGTCGGCTCGCTGGCCGGGACGGTGCTGCTCGTGCTGGGTATCTTGCTCGTGGTGCTCGCCGCGATGCGGTTTCGCCGCGCCGCGACCACGATCGTGCCGCACCGCGAGCCCGACGCGCTGATCACCACGGGCATCTATCGATACAGCCGCAATCCGATCTATCTCGCCGATCTGCTGATTCTGTCGGGGCTTGCGCTGCTGTTCGACGCGCCGGTCGCGCTCGTGCTCGTGCCGGTGTTCGGCTATGTGCTGGTGCGGCGTTTCATCGCGCCGGAGGAGGCGCGGCTGCGTGCCGCCTTTGGTGCCGCATTCGACGATTATGCCCGGCGCACGCGGCGATGGCTATGAGCGCCATCTTGTGAAACAAAGTTGCGCAGTGTTAAGGGTTCGCGATGAATGACGTCGCCGTGCAGCGGCGCGCAAAACGGGGGACTGTGAATTGAAGATCGGAGCACCCACGGAGATCATGCCGGGCGAGGCGCGTGTCGCCATGACGCCCGACAGCGCCAGACAGATCATCAAGCTCGGCCATGAGTGCCTCGTCCAGTCCGGCGCCGGCGCGAAGGCGGGTTTTGACGACGATGCCTATCGCGAGGCCGGCGTCGAGGTCGTCAAGGACGCTGATGCGCTTTGGAAAGGCGCCGACATCGTCGTGAAGGTGCGCGAGCCTTCCGAGGACGAGGCGAAGAAGCTGCGGTCCGGGCAGACGCTGATCTCGCTTTTCTGGCCGGCGCAGAACGAGGATCTCGTCAAGCTGTGCGAGGCGCAGGGCGCGACGGTGATCGCGATGGACATGGTCCCGCGCATCAGCCGCGCGCAGAAGATGGATGCGCTCTCCTCGATGGCCAATATCGCCGGCTACCGCGCCGTGATCGAGGCCGGTGCCAATTTCGGCCGCTTCTTCACCGGCCAGGTCACGGCGGCGGGCAAGGTGCCGCCAGCCAAGGTGATGGTGATCGGCGCGGGCGTGGCCGGGCTCGCCGCTATCGGCACCGCCACCAGCCTCGGCGCGATCGTGCGCGCCTTTGATGTGCGCCCCGAGGTCGCCGAGCAGATCGAATCGATGGGCGCCGAGTTCCTGATGCTCGACTTCTCCGACGACATGTCGGGCGAGGGCGGCTATGCCAAACCCGCCTCGAAGGAGTTCATCGAAAAGGAGATGGAGCTTTTCCGCCAGCAGGCGCCCGAAGTCGATATCGTGATCACCACGGCGCTGATCCCCGGCCGCCCGGCACCCAAGCTATGGCCCGAGGAGATGGTCAAGCTGATGAAGCCGGGCTCGGTGATCGTGGACCTCGCCGCCGAGAAGGGCGGCAACTGCGATCTGACCGTGCCCGACGAGAAGATCGTCACCGACAACGGCGTCACCATCGTCGGCTACACGGACTTTCCCTCGCGCATGGCGACGCAGTCCTCGACGCTCTACTCCACGAATATCCGCCACATGCTCACCGATCTGACGCCGAACAAGGACGGCGAGATCGTGCACAACATGGATGACGACGTCATCCGCGGCGTCACCGTGACGAGGGACGGGCATCTGACCTTCCCGCCGCCGCCACCAAAGCAGCAGGCCATCGCGCAGCAGCCTCCCAAGGAAAAGCCGCGCGAGCCGACCCAGGCGGAGCGTTACGCCGCCGAGCTCGAGGCCTTCCGCAAGGACACCCGCGCGCAGGTCACGCTGCTCGCGGCGGGCGGTGCGCTGATGCTGCTTCTGGGCGCCATCGCGCCCGCGAGCTTCCTGCAGCATTTCATCGTCTTCGTGCTGGCCTGTTTCGTGGGCTTCCAGGTCATCTGGGGGGTGTCGCATTCGCTGCACACGCCGCTCATGGCAGTCACCAACGCCATCTCCGGCATCATCATCCTCGGCGCGATCCTGCAGATCGGCTCGGGCAACTGGGTCGTGGTCACGCTGGCCGCGATCTCGGTGCTGATCGCGACCATCAACATCGTGGGGGGCTTCGTGGTCACGCGCCGCATGCTCGCCATGTTCCAGAAATCCTGAGCCGGGGGGACAGATCATGCTCGCAGAAGGTTTCGTCACCTCCGCCGCGATCGCGGCCAGTGTTCTCTTCGTCCTCTCGCTGGGGGGGCTGAGCAATCAGGAAAAGGCCAAGCGCGCCGTGTGGTACGGCATCGTCGGCATGGCGATCGCCGTCGTCTTCACGGCGTCGGGCCCCGGCATCGGGGCCTACTGGCTGATGCTGCCTATGATCGCCATCGGCTCGGTGATCGGCTGGGTCGTGGCCAAGCGCGTGCACATGACCGAGATGCCGCAGCTCGTCGCGGCGCTGCACAGCTTCGTCGGCCTCGCCGCCGTCTTCGTGGCCTGGAACGCCGATCTCGAACGCATCCGGGTTCTCGCCGCGGAGGGGGCCGAGGCCGCCGACTTCTCCGCTTTCGCAGCGCTCGTCGCCACCAAGGACCAGGCCGAGCTGACCTTCCTGCAGCTCGAGATCATCTTCGCCATCTTCATCGGCGCGGTGACCTTCACGGGCTCGGTCGTGGCCTTCGGCAAGCTCGCCGGCAAGCTCGACGGCAAGGCGTGGCAGCTTCCGGGCGGGCACATGCTCAACGCGGCCTCGGCGGCGCTGTGTCTGGTGCTGGCGATCGCCTATCTCAGTGGTGCGGGATTCTGGACGCTGCTGGTGCTGGCGGCGCTGGCCTTCTTCATCGGCTGGCACCTGATCACCGGGATCGGCGGGGCGGACATGCCCGTCGTGGTCTCGATGCTCAACAGCTATTCGGGCTGGGCGGCGGCCGCGATCGGCTTCACGCTGTCGAACGATCTGCTTATCGTGACGGGCGCGCTGGTGGGCAGCTCGGGCGCGATCCTGAGCTACATCATGTGCAAGGCGATGAACCGCAAGTTCATCAACGTCATCCTCGGCGGGTTCGGCAACGAGAAGAGCCAGGCCGCCGATATCGAGGGCGAGCAGACCGCCATCGAGGCCGATGGCGTGGCCGCGATGCTCGACGAGGCCGACAGCGTGGTGATCGTGCCGGGCTACGGCATGGCCGTCGCCCAGGCGCAGCAGGCCGTCAGCGAGCTCACCCGCAAGCTGCGTGCCAAGGGCAAGGCGGTGCGCTTCGCCATCCACCCGGTCGCCGGGCGCCTGCCGGGGCACATGAACGTGCTGCTGGCCGAGGCGAAGGTCCCGTACGACATCGTGCTCGAGATGGACGAGATCAACGACGACTTCCCCGATACCGATGTCGCCATCGTCATCGGCTCGAACGACATCGTGAATCCCGCCGCGCAGGACGATCCGGGCAGCCCCATTGCGGGGATGCCGGTGCTGGAGGTGTGGAAGGCGAAGAACGTCGTGGTGCTCAAGCGCGGCCAGGGCGCGGGCTATTCGGGTATCGAGAACCCGCTCTTCTTCAAGGAGAACACGCATATGCTCTACGGCGATGCGAAGGGCTCGATCGACAAGCTCGTGGCGCTCGTCGAATGAGCGCGCGCGCCGCCTGCAGGACGTGCGGGCGGCGCACCGCCCGGCTGCGATAGGGGGGGCGGCATGTCGACTGAGCCGGGGCACCGGGCCCCGATCGCGGACCACCCGCAGCGCTACGCGCTCGCCAACGAGCTGCATGCGCGGCCCTTTCCGGCCGTGGAGGCGCCCTGCACGGCGGCGCTGCTCGCGGTCAAGCAGAACGGCAGCGCCGAGGCCCGCGACCGCGAGGCCGACCGTGCGCATCTCATCCGGCTGCTCGACCGTGCCGGAGCCGATCACCCCGCGCCGGGGGCGACGCATTACTACGGCGATCTCGGCCATGCGCGACTGAAATGGGAGAGCCATACCGAGTTCGTCACCTACACCGCCTTCAGCGCGGCGACCCCGGCGCATCCCTTCGATCCGGCGCAGTTTGGCGTCTTCCCCGCCGATTGGCTCGCCGAGGCGCCGGGCGCGCGCATGACCTCGGCGCTGATCCGGGTCGAGATCATGCCCGAGGACGACGCCGAGATCGCGCGGCTTCTGGCGGACTGGTTCGTGCCCGAAAGCCTCGCCGCGGCGCGCGTACTCGACGACACCGCGATCGTGGCGAGCGATTTTCGCATCGATGCCGCCGGGCATATGCGCATGGCGATCTTCGTGCGCCCCGGCACCGGGCCGCGCCGCATCGGCCGGCTGGTGCAGCGGCTCTGCGAGATCGAGATCTACAAGACGATGTCGATGCTCGGGCTGTCTCAGGCGCGCGCCCTCGGCCCGCGCATGAGCGCGCTCGATGCGCGGCTTTCGGAGCTGATGGAGGGCATGACCCGCGCCGAGGGCGACTCCGAGGAGACGCTCAAGGCGCTTCTCGCGATCGCTTCCGAGCTCGAGAACCTGCTCGTGCAGTCCTCGTTCCGCTTCGGGGCGACGGGGGCCTACGAGGCGATCGTCAACCAGCGCATCGCGGTGCTGCGCGAGGAGCGCGTGGGCGGGCGCCAGACGCTGGCCGAGTTCATGATGCGCCGTTTCGATCCGGCGATGCGCACGGTGAAATCCGCCGAGCGCCGGCTCTCCGACATGGCCGCGCGCGCCAACCGGGCGGGCAGCCTTCTGGGCACGCGCGTCGATGTGGAACGCTCGGCGCAGAACCAGGAGCTCCTGGAGGGAATGAACCGGCGCGCGGAGCTGCAGCTCAAGCTTCAGCGCACGGTGGAGGGGCTTTCCGTCGTCGCGATCAGCTATTACGGGGTGAATCTGGCGAGCAATCTCGTCGCGCCGCCGGCGGAGGCCTACGGGATCGGGCAGGGCGCGGTGATGGCCGGGCTCACGCCCGTCGTGGTGCTTGCGGTGTGGTTGATGATCCGGCGGCTGCGCAGCCACCTGCAGTGATCAGATGCCGCGCGGGTCGAGCGCGGCGCGCAGCCCGTCGCCGAGGTAATTCACCGACAGCACCGTCAGCGAGATGAACGCCCCCGGCCAGAGCACGCGGCCGGGGAACTGCTGCAGGTAATCGACGGCATCGTGCACCATGCGCCCCCAGGTCGGCACATCGGGCGGAAAGCCCATCCCCAGGAACGACAGCGCGCTTTCGATCATGATCGCGCCGGCCACGCCGAGCGTCGCCGAGACGATCACCGGCGAGAGCACATTGGGCAGCACATGGCGCGTGATGATGCGCCGCGGCGGGGTGCCGATGGCCTGCGCGGCGGTGATGAAGTCGCGCTCCTTGAGGGTCATGACGTCGGCGCGCACGATGCGCGCGGTGTGCATCCAGCTCGTCAACCCGATCGCGCCCACGACGAGCAGGAATATCCCCGTCGCCTCGCCGAGCCGCGCCGCCAGCGCCTCGCGAAACAGCAGCACCAGCACGAGCAGGATCGGCAGCATCGGCAGCGCGAGAAACAGGTCCGTCAGCCGCATCAGCACCCCGTCGAGGCGGCGGAAATACCCGGCCATCACCCCCACCAGCGTGCCCAGCCCGACCCCGATCAGCATCGCCATCACCCCCACGGCGAGCGTGATCCGCCCGCCCACCATCAGCCGCGCCAGCAGGTCGCGGCCGAGCTGATCGGTGCCCAGCGGATGGCCGAGGCTCGGGCCCTGATTGCGGTTGTCCGGGTCGATCGCCCAGGGATCGACCATCCACAGGATCGGCCCGATGCTCACGAACACGAGCAACCCGGCAAACAGCGCCGCCCCGGCCAGTGCGGCGCGATTGCCGCGCAGCCGCTCCCAGACCGGGCGCCACTGGCTGCGCAGCGGGAGAAGGGCGGCGGCGTCAGTCATAGCGGATCCGCGGATCCAGCATGCCGTAGAGGATGTCGGCGAGCAGGTTGAACAGCACGATGAGCACCGCGAAGAGGAAGGTCAGCGTCTGCACCATCGGGATGTCATTGGCGTGGATCGCCGAGATCAGCAGCTCGCCGATGCCGTTGACGCGAAAGATCTGCTCGGTGATGATGGCGCCGGCGAAGATGTTGGGCACGCCGAGCGCGATCACCGTGACCACCGGGATCATCGCGTTGCGCAGCACGTGCAGGTAGAGCACCGCGCGCTCGCTCATCCCGCGGGCGCGCACCGCGCGCACATAGTCCTGCGCGAGATTATCGAGCGTCGCCGCGCGCACGTAGCGGCTGATCTGTGCGGCATTGTAGAGGGCCAGCACGGTGACGGGCATGGCAAGCTGCGCGGCCTGGCGGCGCAGGCTGTCCCAGTCCGTGACCTCGAGCGTGGTGTCATACATCGAGGGCAGCCAGCCCAGCGTTACCGAGAAGATCACGATCAGCAGCACCCCGGTAAAGAAGGTCGGCACCGAAAAACCCGCCATGGCGATGAAGGTGCCGATCGTGTCGAGCCAGGAATGCGGCCGTCGCGCCGAGGCCACGCCGAGCGGCACCGCCACGAGGATTCCGAACAGATAGGACAGCCCGACAACCCACAGCGTCTGCGGCAGGCGCTGCGCGATGATCTCGGCCACGGGCGCGCGGCTCTGCCACGACAGGAGCCGCGACCCTTCGGCGGCCAGATCCACCCCCGTCGCCGCGGCGAGCATGTGCGAAGGCTCGACCACGAAGACCATGTGCAGCCATGCGACATAGCGCACATACCACGGCTCCCCGAGCCCTAGCGCGATGCGCATCTGCTCGCGCACCTCGGGCGGGATCGTCAGCGGCATCTGCGCCATCGGATCGCCTGGTGCGAGTTCCAGCAGAAGGAACACGATCAGGCTGATCAGCAGCAGGGTCGGAACCGCGAGGGCCAGTCTGCGCATCGTGTAGGTCAGCATGCTCCGCCCGGGCCCGGTGCCGCGCCGCGCACGGCTCAGCCCGCCTCCATTCTGTACCAGTCCGCGACGTTCCAGAGCTCGCTGTCCCAGACATTGAGCTCGACGCCCCCGAGCGAGTTGGCCCGCGCCGAGACGCTGCCGCGATGGACCAGCGGCAGAACGACGTAATCCTGCACCAGCATGTCGTTGAGCGCGCGCACGAGCTCGACGCGGCGCGCGAGCGCGCCGGTGCCGGCGAGTTCGGCCCAGAGCGCATCATAGTCCGGGTCGCAGTAGCGGTTGATGTTCTCGCCCTGCCATTGCGTGTCCGGGCGCGGCTCAAGCCCGCAGCGGCGCGCGCCGAGATAGGCCTGCGGATCGGTGCCCTCGAAGCGGTTGGCATGCATCTGCAGATCCGCGTAGAAGCGCTGGAAGGTGTCGGGGCTGCCCGGATCGCCGCCGAAATAGACCGACGGCTCGACATTGCGCAGCCGGACCTCGATCCCGAGATCCTGCCACCATTGCCGGATCAGCGCCTGAATGTCCTGGCGCACCGCGTTGGTGGAGGTGGTGAAGGTCAGCTCGAGCGGCACGCCGTCGCGCATGCGCACCCCGTCCGGGTTCATGCGCCAGCCCGCCGCGTCGAGCAGTTCGCCGGCGCGCGCCCGGTCGGGCGTCAGGCAGCCGTCATTGGCGCCCGAGACGTAATGCGCCGGGGCGGGGATCAGGTCGCAGACCGGGCGGGCGGCGGGGCCGTAGCCGATCTCCGAGAGCACCTCGCGATCGATCGCGAGGCTGAGCGCCTTGCGCACGCGCCGGTCCTGCAGCACGGGATGCGGCACGTTGCGGGTGGCGCGCAGCTCCTCGGGCAACTCGGGCGACGGGTCGCTCAGGTTGACCTCGATGCGCTCGACGGTGGTGCCGAAGCCGATCTCGAGCACCCCCGCGCCGCCCTGCGCCATGCGTTCGAGCACCTCGGGCGCGACCTGCAGGTTCCAGGCATAGTCGACCTCGCCGGTCTCCATCACGGTCCGCCCGGCCGCGGCCGGATCGCCGCCGCCGATGATCGCCGCGGTCTCGAAATGCGGCTTGCCCGGCTCGCGGTATTCCGGATTGGCGTCGAGGACCACGACATCGTTGGGGCGGAACTCCCTAACCATGAAGGGGCCGGTGCCGACCGGTCCGAAATTCTGCTCGGTGCATTCGGGCGCGCGCGCGCCGAGGCAGTCGGCGAACTGCGCCTTCTGCAGGATGGGCGAGGGCGCGCCGACGAAGGGTCCGTAGGGGGCGGGCGTGGGCTCCTCGAAGGTGATGCGCACGCGGTGCGCGTCTGGCGCCTCGATCCGCTCGACCCCGGCAAAGCGCGAGCGCGCCGCGCAGCCGCCCTCGGGGTGCATGCAGTATTCCCCCGTGAAGACGACATCCGAGGCCGTCAGCGCGGTGCCGTCCGACCAGGCGATATCCTCGCGCAGCCGCCAGGTGATCGTGCGCCCGTCCCCCGATATGCCGCCATTGGCGCGCGTCGGGATTTCGCGGGCGAGATAGGGCAGCAGGCGGCCATCGGGGCCGTAGCGCGCCAGCGGCTCGAGCACCATCGAGGCCCCCTCGATATCCTTCACCCCGCCGGAAAGATACGGGTTCATCACCGACACCGCCTGCCAGTAGAAGATGTCGAGATGGTCCGGAGTGTCGGGGGCGAGCTGCGCGGCCGCCGGGCCGGCTGCGGCGAGTGCGGCGAGCATGGCGCAACGGCGGATCATGCGCGCATCTCCGGATCATGCAGGTGGCAGGCGGCGCGATGCCCCGCCGCGATCGCGCGAAGCGCCGGTGCGTGCACGCGGCAGGCCGCCATGACCTCGGGGCAGCGGCTCGCGAAAGCGCATCCCGCCGGCGGGGCCGCGGGCGAGGGCAGGTCACCGCTCAGCGGCGCCTCGGCCGGGGCAGGGTGGCGCCAGTCCTCGGGGTCGGGGGCGCTCGCGGCGAGGGCAGCGGTATAGGGATGCGCGGGGGCGGCATCGACCGGTCCGAGCTCGACGATGCGCCCCAGATACATCACCGCGACGCGGTCGGCGAGGTGGCGCACGGCGCCGAGATCGTGGCTGATGAACAGGTAGCTCAACCCGAGGCGCGCCTGCAGATCCTCGAGCAGGGCGAGGATCTGCGCGCGGATCGAGACATCGAGCGCCGCGACCGGCTCGTCGCAGACGATGAGCGCGGGCTCGAGCGCGAGGGCGCGGGCGATGGAGACGCGCTGGCGCTCGCCGCCGGAAAGCTCGGCCGGGTAATGGCCCATGAGATCGCGGTCCAGCCCGACCGCCTCCATCAGCTCGGCCACGCGCGCCGCCTGCCGTGCGGGCGGCCAGCCGGTGTGCTCCTCGAGCGGCTCCGCGATGGCGCGGCCGACGGTCATGCGCGGATTGAGGCTCGCGCCGGGGTCCTGGAAGATCATCTGCAGGCGCGGACGCAGCGCGCGAAGCTCGGCGGCGCCGATGGCGCCAAGATCGGTGCCGTCGAAGCGCACGCGCCCGGATGTGGGCTCGACGAGCCGCAATGCGGCGCGGCCCAGCGTCGTCTTGCCGCAGCCCGTCTCGCCGACGATGCCGAGCGTCTCGCCGCGCCGCAGCTCGAGCGAGACCCCGTCCACAGCGCGCACCGCCCCGACCACACGGCGCAGGAACCCGCGGCGCAGCGGGTAATGCACGGTGAGTTCCTCGAGCTGCAGCAGCGGCTCAGCCATCGCGCGCGCCTCCGGTGGCAGGGTCCCAGAAACAGGCCACGTCGCGCCGAGGGCCGATAACGATGCGCGGCGGCTCCCGCGCAGCGCATTGCGCCAGCGCCTCGGCGCAGCGCGGGCGAAAGCTGCAGCCGCGCGCGGGCGCGACGGCGGGCGGATGGCCCGGGATCGGGCGCAGCCGCCGCGGGCGCGGTGCGCGCGGGGCGAGCGCCGCAGCGAGCAGGCCGCGCGTGTAGGGATGCTGCGGATCGCCGAGCAGCTCGGCCGTCGTCGCCTGTTCGATCACGCGCCCGGCATACATCACCAGCACCCGGTCCGCGAGCGTGGCGACCACCCCGAGATCATGCGTCACCCAGATCACGGCCATGCCGAGCTCGGCGCGCAGGCGGCGGATCAGGGCGAGAATCTGTGCCTGCACCGTGACATCGAGCGCGGTGGTGGGTTCGTCGGCGATCAGCACGCGCGGATCGCAGGCCAGCGCCATCGCGATCGTGATGCGCTGCAGCTGCCCGCCCGAGAACTGGTGCGGGAAGTCGCCAAGCCGCGCCCCCGGCTCGGGAATGCCCACGAGCTCCAGCAGCTCCGCCGCCCGCGCCGCCGCGGCGCGTCGCGTCAGCCCGAGATGCGCGCGCATCGGTTCCATCATCTGGTAGCCGATCGAAAAGACCGGGTTGAGCGCGCTCAGCGGCTCCTGGAAGACGACGCCGAGCCCCGCGCCGCGGGCGCGCCGGCGCACCGGGTCCGGCAGGGCGAGAAGGTCTCGGCCCTCGAAGCGCACTTCGCCGCTCCAGTGCGCCGTCTCGGGCAACAGCCCGAGCAGTGCGAGCAGCGTGACGGTCTTGCCCGAGCCGCTCTCGCCCACGACACCGAGGCATTCCCCGGAGGCGACGGCGAAATCCACGCCGCGCACCGCTTGCACGCGCGCCCCGCTCCGCCCCGTGAGTGTCGCCTCGAGGCCGCGCACTTCCAGAACCGGCCGCCCCCGGTCGGGCATCGCGCCCCTCCTTGCCGCGGCGACGCGCCCCGTCCCGGCGCGCCAAACCCTTGCGACCGTCTTAACAGCTTTGCGGGCGCGGGCAATCCGGGGGTGCGCAACGCGAACGACGCCGCGGGGCCTGTCCCGCGGCGCCGCCGGCACGCAGCAGTGCTCCGATCAGAAGCGCCGGCTCAGCCCGACATTGACCGAGTGGTAATCCGGGGTCGAGCGGGTCTCGAGGTTGTTGGTCCCGATGAGATCCTTGCCCCGGTAGTTGGTGTAATTGTATTCGCCGCGCACCGTCCAGTCGGAGTTGATGGCGGTCTCGAGGCCGACGCCGAGCGTGTAGCCCACGCGCGTCGAGCTGTCCTCGACGGTGTCGCCCTCGGCGGACTCGGCGGCATAGTCGACCCGCGCCGCGGCGAGGCCGCCGCTGACATAGACGAGGTTGCGGTCCATGGCGTAACCGAGCCTGCCGCGCACCGCCGCGGTGATGTCGATATCGTCGGACGCGCTGTTGCCGTCGCTCGAGATCTCGTCCGAGATCCGCGCCACCGAGGCCCGCCCCTCGACGCCGACCACGAGGTTGTCGTCGCCGCGCTGCCAGTTGCGCCCGACATGGATGCCGAGGAACGGGCCGTTCGTGGACAGATCGCCGATGATGCGGTTGCCGTCGATGTTGTCGCCGCGGAACCCGACCTCGTCATCGCCGAGGAAGGCATAGCCGAGCGTGACACCACCGTAGAAGCCGCTCCAGTCGTAGCGCTGGGGCTCGGCGGGGGCGGAGGGCTGGATCGGGCCGGAGACCTCGATGACTTCCGGGTAGTCCATCTTGCCGTATTTCGATCCGGCGAGCGCGGGAGCTGCGCCGAGCGCGAGCGCGGTTGCGGCACCTGCCATGATGGCGGGCACACCGGGAGCGCCGCAGGACTGCGGTTTCGGGAAATGTTTCATTTTCACCTGCCTCGTTGCCTGTCTGATGCGCCTGCTCTCGTCTCGGAGCGCTTTGCGCTATACTGCTCTATGCTTTCTTAAGCCTCATGTGGTTATCACGAAGCGGGTTGCAAGACAAGTTGCTGCCCCGAAGCCGTCCGAGGAATCGGCTGCAAGCTGTTGCCGTCCGGCCACTATTCCCCCGGGCCACTCGCCCGGAAGGCGAATCCGGCCATGACCGCGGCGCCGGTAGCCGCAAGCGCGGCAATCGCGGGTGCCGCCGCGAAATTGGCGACGATGACGGCGATCAGCGCCCAGATCACCGTGAGCCCGTATTCCGGCGCGCGCCCGAGCCGCCATTGCAGCGCGGCGGCAAAACCCGTCGCCAGCGTGAGCGCGGCAAGGGCGGCGGCCGTTTCGCCCATCACCCCGTAGCCGCCGAGCATGAGCCCCACCGAGACCCAGCTCGCCGCCGTCAGCCAGCCGGCATAGACGCCGAGCGGCGCCTGCACGAGCCAGCGATCGCCGCGCGGGCTCTCGAACAGCGCCACCAGCGCGCCCAGGAGCATCAGCCAGATCACCAGCGTCGCCAGCGGCGCGCTGACATTGGCGATGGCGATCCAGCCCGAGCCGAGGCCGAGGCTGAGAAAGAGCGGCCAGCGTCCGGCGTCCCAGCCGGGATCGTCGGCGCGGCGCATCAGGCCGAAGCCCGCATGGATCACCAGCCACAGATAGATCGGCCCCCAGATCCCGAAGGCGTAGCCCGCCGGCTGCACCGGCGGGTTGTCCTGCGGGACGGGAAAAAGCTCGGGGTCGAAGCCGGCGAAGCCCTCCGTCAGCAGCGGCGAGAGCACGAAGACGAGCGCGGCGACGAGCACCAGCACGGCCTTCGCGCGCTTGCCGCCCCAGCGGATCTGCGGCATGTCACTCAACGGCACCCTCCGGTGTTATCCGGCTCCCGCCACCAAGGTAGGGCGCGAGGGCCGCGGGCAAGTTCACGCTGCCATCCGCGCGCTGCCCGGTTTCGAGCACCGCGATGAGCGCGCGCCCCACCGCGACGCCCGATCCGTTGAGGGTGTGGACGAATTCCGGCTTGCCGCCGTCCGGGCGGTAGCGCGCATTCATCCGCCGCGCCTGGAAATCGCCGCAGGTCGAGACCGAGCTGATCTCGCGGTAGCGCCCCTGGCCCGGCAGCCACACCTCGATGTCATGCGTGCGCCGCGCCCCGAAGCCCAGATCGCCTGTGCACAGGCTCACCGTGCGATACGCCAGCCCGAGCCGCTCGAGGATGTCCTCCGCGCAGCGGGTCATGCGGTCCTGTTCGGCCTCGCTGTCCTCGGGCCGCGTGATCGAGACCATCTCGACCTTCTCGAACTGGTGCTGGCGCAGCATCCCGGCGGTGTCCTTGCCCGCCGCGCCGGCCTCGGAGCGAAAGCACAGCGTGTGCGCCGTCATGCGCAGGGGCAGGGCGCCGGCGTCGAGGATCTCGTCCGCGACGGTGTTGGTCAGCGTGACCTCCGAGGTGGGGATGAGCCAGTGCCCCTCGGTGGTGCGATAGCTGTCCTCGCCGAATTTCGGGAGCTGGCCGGTGCCATACATCGCCTCGTCGCGCACGAGCACCGGCGTGACCGTCTCCTCGAGGCCGTTCTCGATCGTGTGCACATCGAGCATGAACTGCGCCAGCGCCCGGTGCAGCCGCGCCGCCGCCCCGCGCAGCACCACGAAGCGCGAGCCCGACAGCTTGGCGGCGGTCGCGAAGTCGAAGCCCGGCCTTGCCCCGGGGATGTCGAAATGTTCGAGCGGGCGGAAATCGAATTCGGGTGGGATGCCGTGGCGGCGCAGCTCGACATTGTCGTCCTCGTCGGCGCCGTCGGGAACATCGGGGCAGGGCCGGTTGGGCAGGCCCATCAGCAACTCCTCGAGCCGGGTATCGGCCCCGCGGGCCTCTTCCTCGAGACGGGCGATCTCGGCCTTCTTGTCGGCGACCTCGGCGCGCAGGCGCTCGAATTCGGCCTCGTCACCGCGCGCCTTCGCCGCACCTATCTCCTTCGAGGCGGCGTTCTGCGCGGCGCGGGCCTCCTCGGCGGCATGGATCTTCGCGCGCCGCGCCTCGTCGATGGCGAGCACCTCCTCCGAGACGCCGGACAGCCCGCGCCGTGCCATCGCGGTGTCGAAGGCGGCGGGATCGTCGCGGATGAGGCGGATGTCATGCATGGTCTGTCTCCGGCATTGCGCTTTCGGCCGGAGCCTTAGCGCATCGCCGCGCCGGGCTGAACCATCGAATCAGGAGCTGGCTTGCCGCTCGGCGCGCTGGCGGTGCGCCTTGCGCAGCGCCGGCGACAGCCGCGTGTCCGCGTCGATCGAGGCGGCGTCGAGCATCGCGGCCTTCAGCCCGCGCGCGCCGCGCAGATCCGCCCCTTCGAGCCGTGCCCCGTCGAGCACCGCGCCCGCGAGATCCGCCCTCGCCAGCACCGCACCGCGCAGATCCGCGCCGCTCAGATCGGTCTGCACCAGCCGCGCATCGGTCAGGTCCGCCCCGCGCATGTTCGCCCCGCGCAGCGAGGAGTGGCTGAAATTGACGCGCTCGGCACGCGCATGGGCGAGCTTGGCGCCGTCGAGCGCGAGGCGCGGCAGGCGCATGTCCTGCAGCTTGGCGATGAAGCCCGGCTTGCGCGGCTCGGGTTCGGCGATGCTCGTCATCTCAACCTCCGATCTGCACGACGACCCGCGTTGCCGCGGCGATGTCGGGCGGCGGCGCGATGTCGGCCGCCTCGTCCGAGGATAAGGCGGCATTGCGTTCCTGTATATAGGCGTTGAGGATCTCGAGAACATGGTCGCGGTCGCGTGCCGAGTCCCGCGCGACCCGCTCGAGTGCGAGAATCGCGCCGAGGCGCCGCGAGATGCCGTGCTCGAGCGGGCTGGCCAGCCCCTTGAGCGCGGTGTTGATGCGGTCGGTGATGAGCCCCTGCTCGGCGGTACGGGCCTGCCGGGTTGCCACCGCCGCGCGCCAGATCACGAAGGGCGCGCTCAGGATCGCGACGAGCAGCGCGCCGAGGCCGAAGCCGGGCTCCGCCGGATCCCCAGCGCGCCAGATGAACCCCGCCGCCGCCACGAGCGCCGGCACGAAGAGCCCCGCCGCCACCGCGACCGCACCTGCCCAGCCGAGAACGCGCAGCCCCGCCATCTCCCGAACCGGCCCCGCGAACCATCGTGCGCGCCACGCCGCAAGCCACCGCGCCGCCGCCGCGCGATCGGCCGGCCGCCACGCCGCCCAGAGCATCGCCGCCGCCAGCCCCAGCGCCGCCAGAAGCCCGAGCACGGTCGCGATCTCCGCCAGCCCGATCAGCTCCATGTGCGCTCTCCGCCCGAAATGCCGGCATCCGTCCCATGCCTAGCACGCCGCGCGCCGCCCCGCGACACCGGCTCTGGCAATCGCCGCGCGTCTGTCCTATCTGGCGCACGGTCGAGACATCGAGAGGATGACATGGCGAAGATCACCTACGTGGAATGGGGCGGCAAGGAGCACACCGTCGAGGTCGCCACCGGCATGACCGTGATGGAGGGCGCGCGCGACAACGGCATTCCCGGCATCGAGGCCGATTGCGGCGGGGCCTGTGCCTGTTCGACCTGCCATGTCTATGTCGATCCGGCCTGGACCGGCAAGCTGCCCCCCATCGAGGCGATGGAGGAGGACATGCTCGACTTCGCCCACAACCCCGACCCGGAGCGCTCGCGCCTGACCTGCCAGCTCAAGGTCTCCGACGAGCTTGACGGGTTGCGCGTGCAGATGCCCGAAAAACAGATCTGAGCGCGGTTGACCTTGGCCGTCCCGGCCCCGTAGATGCGCCCGGATCGCAGAAGGGGACGGATATGGGCTTTCGCATGGGGATCGTCGGGCTGCCGAATGTCGGCAAGTCCACCATCTTCAACGCGCTCACGCGCACGGCGGCGGCGCAGGCGGCGAATTTTCCCTTCTGCACCATCGAGCCGAATGTCGGCGAGGTGGCGGTGCCCGATCCGCGGCTCGGCAGGCTTGCCGAAATCGCCGGGTCCAAAGCCGTGATCCCGACGCGGATGACCTTCGTCGATATCGCCGGGCTGGTGCGCGGCGCCTCGAAGGGGGAGGGGCTCGGCAACCAATTCCTCGCCAATATCCGCGAGGTGGACGCGATCGCGCATGTGCTGCGCTGCTTTGCCGATGACGACGTGGCGCATGTCGAGGGCCGGGTCGATCCCGTCGCCGATGCCGAGGTGATCGAGACCGAGCTGATGCTCGCCGATCTCGAGAGCATCGAGCGCCGGCTCGCCGGGATCGCGCGCAAGATCAAGGCCGGCGACAAGGAGGCCGAGCAGCAAAAGCGCCTCCTGAAGGACGCCGAGGCCGCCCTCGAGGCGGGGCGCCCGGCGCGCACGGTCGAGGTGGCGCAGGATGACCGCAAGGCCTGGGCGATGCTGCAGTTGATGACCGCGAAGCCGGTGCTCTATGTGTGCAACGTCGATGAGGGCGCGGCGGCGACGGGCAACGAACATTCCGCGCGGGTGGCCGAGATGGCGGCGGCCGAAGGAGCCGGGCATGTGGTGATCTCGGGGCGCATCGAGGAGGAGATCAGCCAGCTCGACGCGGCGGAGGCGGCCGAGTTCCTCGCCGAGATGGGCCTCGAGCAGGCCGGGCTCGACCGGCTCATTCGCGCGGGTTACGACCTGCTCGGCCTGCAGACCTTCTTCACGGTCGGCCCCAAGGAAACCCGCGCCTGGACGATCCGCAAGCACACGCGCGCCCCGCAGGCCGCCGGCGTGATCCATGGCGATTTCGAGCGCGGCTTCATCCGCGCGGAGACCATCGCCTATGACGACTTCATCGCTCATGGCGGCGAGCAGGGTGCCAAGGATGCCGGGCGCATGCGCGTCGAGGGCAAGGGCTACCTCGTGCAGGACGGCGACGTCATGCACATCCTGCACAGCGGGTAGGGGCGCGGGCGGCAAGGAGCCCGCCGATACGCACCGCCGCGCGCGCGCCGATTGCGGGCGACGCGGACGAAGCGGCTCCGCCGGCCGCTCGTTACGCAGCCGTCTGTGCGATGAAGCGCGCGATCCATTCGCGATTTTCGGGCCCGGCGAGCCTGGCCGTGGGCGGCTGGACGCGGCGCGCGGGGCCGGGATCGAGGCCGAGCGCGTCCATGAAGTGCGCGAGCGTCGCTTGCGGGGCGTCTGCCAGCGCGTCGTAGCGCACGCGCAGCGGAGCCAGACCCTCCCGTGCGAACCAGCGCTCCCATTCGGCGTCGAGCGCCGTGAGCTCGGCCATGTGACGCGCGATGGCCGCGCGATCATAGCGCGGCGCGCGTGCAGGGGCGAGGCGTTCCAGCTCCGAGCCGTCCGCCTTGCGATGCCATAGCCCCGTCTGCTCCGCCATCACCCGCGAGACCGCCTGCGCGAGCTTGTCGTCGCGCCGGAGGTGCACAAAGAGCGTGGGGCCGAAAGCGGCCTCGATCCGTTCGACGTCGCACGACCGGCCCGGGTAAAGGCGCTCCGCCTGCTCGATGAAATGGGCAAAGCTCGCCCGCTGCATCCGCAGCCCGAAGATGCCGGTGTCACCGGCGCCCCGTTCGCGCGCACAGGCGAAGACGGCGCGCAGGGCATCCTCGCGGGATGCGAACCGTTCGCCGCCCAGCCCGTACTCCTGCAGCCACCGATCCAGGGAGGGATCGTGGAAGTGGGAGTCCGGATGCCCGGCCTTGCCGGTCGCGTCGATGAGCGCGCAGAGCAGCGTGCTGCCGCTGCGCGGGGTTGTGCAGATGACATAGGACCGGAACCGGGGCTTGCTCATGCGGTCCGTATAGCAGCGATCCGCCCCATGCGGAACTTCGGCCTACGACAGCCGATCGCGCTGTCGGCCGAGCGTCACCGCGCGTGACGAACCCGCAGGCGGAGACGCCGGGCCGTCTGGCGGCCGCGGCATGCGTTGCTGACGCGCAGTGACCGGATCCCGGCGCGCACCGGGCGTACGGGGGCGTCGGGCGAACGCTAGGGCACGAGCACGGTCGAGCCCGTCGTCACGCGGCCCTCGAGGTCGGCATGGGCGGCGGCGGCCTCGACGAGCGGGCGCCGCTTGCCGATATGCAGCCGCACCTCACCCGCGCGGATCGCATCGAAGAGCGCCGCGCTCGCCCGCTCCAGCCAGCCGCGCTCGGCCGTGAAGTGAAACAGGGTCGGACGGGTAAGCCGCAGCGACCCGCGCGCGAGATGCGAGATCCGGAACTGGTCCGGCGCGCCGGAGGACTGGCCGAAGCTCACCAGCGTGCCGAAATTGGCCAGGCACTCCGCCGAGCCGAGGATCGTCTCGGCGCCGACGCCGTCATAGACCGCCTTGACCCCGGCGCCCCCCGTGAGCGCGCGCACGCGCTCGACGAAGTCCTCGCTGCGGTAGTCGATGACGTCGCCGTAGCCGTTCGCGCGCGCGAGGGCGCATTTCTCCGGCCCGCCGGCCGTTCCGATGGCGCGCACGCCCTTCGCCGCGAGCCATTGCCCCGCGATCAGCCCCACGCCCCCCGCTGCGGCGTGAAACAGCACCGTGTCGCCGTCCGAAACCGGAGCGCTGTCATGGATCAGGTAATAGGCGGTCAGCCCCTTGAGCATGGCCCCGGCAGCGATGCTGTCCTCGACGAGATCGGGCAGGGCGACAAGCTGCGCGGCGGAGACGACCCGATGGGTGGCGTAGGCACCGTTGGCTGCGACATAGGCCACGCGCGCGCCCGGTTCGAATTCGCGCACCCCGTCACCGACGGTCTCGACCACGCCCGCCGCCTCGCAGCCCGGCACGAGATCGCGCTCCTGCGGCCAAGGATACAGGCCGCTTCGAAAATAGATGTCGATATAGTTCACCCCGATGGCGGTGTGGCGCACGAGCACTTCCCCGGCGCCGGGGGCGGGTGGCGCGAAATCGATGCGCCGGAGCTGTTCGGGGCCGCCGGGACCGGCTGCGGCGATGGCATAGGGCATGGTGCCTCCTCGGTGCGGGCCGCGTCGGCGGTCGGGCGGATCACGTTGACGAAACGCGTGTCGCCGCCTCGGGCGCTGGGCCGGTCTAGATGCATGACCGGGCCTCGGTCGGGTCCGCCGCTTCCGCTTCGGCCGCGCTATCGCTCCTCAACGCGTAGCGGAGCGCCCTGCAGATCGCAAGGCTGCGCCTGCACGCCGCGCATGGTCCGTCCTGCCCCGCCCCGGCAGGAGCCGGGCCGTATTCAGCAGGCGCGAGCCGCCGCTCACCGGGTGCGCGTTCGCGCCGCCGCATACCGGGTTTCGGCGCGGGGCGATGCTTGATCCGGGGCTGCCCCGCGGCTAACGATTTGCGCACGGGTGGAAGCGGCGCGGAGGCGCGATGAGAAGCTGTATTCTGCGCAGGGACTCGCTGCCGCTGCGGGCGCGCCGGCGTGCGCCTGATCCTGCGGGGGCGGGAGATACCGGCGCGGACGCCCGCGCGCTCGCAGGCGCCGCGATCTTTCAGGGCGCGACCGGCTCGCCCGCGCGATGGCCGGCCGCACCGCTGCGCCGGCCGTCGATCACCGGCGCGGCCTGAGCGGCATGCTTGCGCTCTCGGCACAGGCGGCGCTGTGGTTCCTGCCGGTGACGCTTCCGGTCCTGCTCTGGGTTGCGTGGAGTGACCTGCGCGCGATGCGCATCCCCAACGGGTGCGTGATGGCGCTGGTGCTGATCTATGCCGTTCTGGGGCCGTTCTTGCTCCCGCTTGCCGATTGGGGCTGGGGCTGGGCGCAGCTCGGCGCGGTCCTCGCGATCGGCTTCGCGCTCAACGTCGCAGGTGCTCTGGGAGCGGGCGACGCGAAACTCGCCGCGGCGATGGCGCCTTTCATCGCCGCCGGCGACATCGCGTTCTTCATCCTGTTCCTTGCGGTCGTGATGCTCGCCGCGCTTGTAACCCATCGCGCGGTACGCGCGGTGAGCCTGTTGCGCGGGCTCGCGCCGCACTGGACGTCATGGCAGCGCCGGGACTTTCCGCTCGGTTTTGCCCTCGGCCCGGCGCTCGCCCTCTATCTCGGGCTCGCCGCGGCGATGGGAGCGGGGTGAACCGGCCGGGTTGTTGCAAGAATGTACCGGTCATGCCGTGACAAGCCGTCCTTCGGCATCGCGGGCCGAAATTTGCTTGCGCCGCGACCCGACCTCTTGAGAGTCCCGTCACGGAAGGATGATTGCCGAAATGAATATGCTCCGCGACATTTCCTGCTGGCTCGCCGCGGCCGTGACCCTCGGGCTGTCCGCCGCTGCGGCGGTCGCACAGGATCACACGCTCACCGTCGATGGCCGCGATATCGGGCGTGCGATCGACCTGTCGACCGACCGGGCGGCGGTGATCGAGAGCGCGCAGGAGTTCAGCGAGGTTTCGATCGCCAATCCCGAGATCGCGGATATCGACACGATTTCGGCCAATGCGATCTATGTGCTCGGCAATGCGCCGGGGCGCACGACGCTGTCGGTGATTTTCGAGAAC